>NZ_JBXAMS010000011.1:0-46673 GCF_058800905.1 Pseudomonas sp. GW822-FHT04C11
GCTCCCGCTGGACTGCGTAGCAGGCCCAATTCAGGGCCGCTTCGCGCCCCAGCGGGAGCAAGCTCCCTCGCCACAACGGCGGATATGTCTGAAACATCGAGCATTGCGGCTCTAGAGCCGGCCTTATTATTTCGCTGCTGCCGAACCTTCTACTTGCTGGGGCTGGACTTCACTGCGCTTCATGGAGAGGTACTCGCTGCGCTCAATCTCATGCAACTGCAGCGGGTAACGTTCAATCCCGGCATACCAGTCGCTCAGACGTTTTTCGAGCTGTTGCGGCGCGGGTGTCGTCAGCGCGCCGAGGTAGGCTTCGATCGCCACGTAGTAGCGCATCGCATTGCGCTCGACGAGACCACGCATATCGCCGATATAGGCTGGCTGACCATCGGCCTTGCGGCCAACGATGCTGAAACCGACCTTGTTGCGACCGACTGTCGCCAGATAGCCCTGCATGGCCACACGGGCCGCAATACCGTAGTCGTACGAATATGACAAATGCAGGAAGCTGCGTTGAGCATCGAGCTTCACCACTTCAAGCTTGACCCGATAGTTACTCGTTCCAAACGGTCCTTGCGCGGAGCTCAACACAACCTGAAGGTAATCGGCACTATCGGTCACAACCCGATAAACAAAATCGAACGGGTAGGTATCGGCCAGCGGCTGATCTGACTTGCGCCCTATATTGACGAGTAACCCTTCCTCTGCGCCGGAAGAGGCGTGACAACTCTTCACGTTCAAATGCAGGATCAGGATATCGCACCAATGGCCAATGCCCTGCAGCGCCGGACTGACCACCGCATAGGGTTGCTCGATCAAGGAATAGACGTCGCCTGTCAGGCTGCCTGACGTTTCAGTTGATTGAAGATACAGCGGGCGGTGGAACGGGTTGTTGGCCAACTGTTCACGCAAGGCGCCGTAGCGTGCGGTCAGTGCTTGAGCATCCTGCGCGTGGGCCAGCGGCATTCCGATCAACAGATAGAACAAGACCACGCGAACCAGCATGGCGCCTCTGCAGAAACTGATATTCGCCCGGCTCAAAAGCCCCATGGGCGTCGTTTGTGTTTGCCTCACAGCCAGTACTCCCAGAGGTGCGCAAACTGTTCCTTGGCCCTTGCATCAAGGGACCGCCGCTGCCACTTCTCAAGTGTGATTTCGTTTGATTTCAGCAAATCGGCAAGGAATGCCGCGCGCATTTTCTCGCCGAACCCGGGGCCGAGCACCACGACGTTGACTTCCCGGTTGTGCAGAAAGCTGCGCCAGTCAAGATTGGTCGAACCCACCGTGGACCAGACGCCATCAATCACCACGGTTTTGACATGCAGCAAGGCATCGCGGCGTTCGTAGAGCTTGACACCGGCCTTCAGCAGCTCGGTGTAGTGCCTGCGGCCAGCGTTGAATACCAACCAGGAGTCAGTGCTGCTGGGCAGCAGCAGCTTCACGTCGACGCCGCGAGCCACTGCATCCTTAAGCTCAGTCAGTAGTTGCGGATCGGGCACGAAGTAGGCGTTAGTCAGGAAGATTTCAGTTTGTGCATTGCGCAGCGCCGAGATAAGCGTGGCGTAGATCAGGCTGTAGGGTTCGTCTGGTGAGCTACCGATGGCGCGTACTACCTCGTGGCCTTTGCGTTGGGCCGTCGGGAAATAATGGCGTGCTGCGAGTGGTTTGCCTTTCTGCTTTTCCCAGGTCTCGATAAACAACTTTTGCAGCTCAGTGACTGCCGGCCCTTCAAGCCGCAGGTCGGTGTCGCGCCAAGGCAGCTTGCCATCGGGTCGGGCTTTGGTGTTCGGCCTGAATGAGTCGCCTGAATAGACACTACTCACGTTGATACCGCCGAGAAAGGCAATACGCCCATCAACAATCAGCAGCTTACGGTGATCCCGCTGGTTTACCTCCCACCCAGCCTTGGCGGTCACTGGATTGACCGGATTGAATTCCAGCACGTTGACGCCCGCGGCGGTCATGCGGGTAAAAAAAGCCGAAGGTGTGCCAAGGGTACCGACGCTGTCCCGGATCAGATTGACCTGTACCCCAGTCGCCTGTTTGGCGATCAACGCCGCGGCGAAACGCTGGCCGACTTCATCGTCGTCAAAAATGTAACTCTCGATATTAATGTGATCGCGCGCGTGGCCAATTGCGGAGATCATTGACTGGTAGGTCGTCGGACCGTCCTGTAACAGTTCGACCGTGTTGCCGTCCGTCAGAGGGCTGCCGACGATGGACTCCTCGATCGCCATGTGCAGGTTGAAGATGTTTGTCTGGACGCCATTGGCCTTCAGACGATCAACAATGGCCTTGCTGCGTTCGGCTGACAGCGGTCCGTGCGGACCTTCGATCTGCCCAGGAGCCGGCTTGCTATAGGCCATATCGGGAACAATGGTGGGCAACGAACCACAGGCCATGAGCAGTGTCAGGCTCAGCGCTGTCAGTGTTCGCAGCAACGTCCGGATTGAAAACAGGTTCATTCGGCATCCGCCCGAAACTGAAGGGGGACTCCTATCGTGCCAGTAACCGAACACGGTTTCGGTGCGATACCACGCATACCCGCAGACTCTAAACAGCAGGCCCGCCGCCATTTTTTATCGCCGGCAACGAATGTGAATAGGTAGCATAAAACCGACAGACGGATTCGAGCAGCAATGAACTCAGCGCACCATGGATTAATCTGTAGGTATGGGTAATCTCACCTACGGACGGTGGCTGAAATGTTTGATGCTCCCAAGCCACAACAGAACCACCTGCTGGCGGCCCTGCCCGCGCAATCGCTGGAGCGTTTGCTGCCGCACCTCGAGCCGATCACCTTGCCGCTCGGCAAAGTGCTCTACGAATCCGGGGATGCCCTGCGGCACGTTTATTTCCCCACCGACTCCATCGTGTCCCTGCTGTACGTGATGGAAAACGGCGCATCGGCAGAAATTTCAGTGGTCGGCAATGAAGGCTTGATCGGCATCGCCGTCTTCATGGGCGGTGAAAGCACGCCAAGCCGGGCGATTGTCCAGAGTGCCGGGCATGCGTTTCGGTTGCCCGGCCAGCGACTTAAGGATGAGTTCAACCGCCACGGGGAGATGCTCCTGCTGATGTTGCGCTACACCCAGGCGTTGATCACCCAGATGGCCCAGACTGCGGTGTGCAACCGCCACCACTCGATTGATCAACAATTGTGCCGTTGGCTGCTGCTATCCCTCGATCGCCTACAAGACAATCAACTGATCATGACCCAGGAATTGATCGCCAACATGCTTGGCGTACGCCGCGAAGGCGTGACCGATGCCGCCGGCAAGCTGCAACGCCTCGGCGTTATCGAATACAGCCGTGGCCACATCAAGGTGCTGGACAGGGCTGCGCTCGAGGAACTGAGCTGCTAGTGCTACGCGGTGGTCAGAAAAGAAACCGAGCGTCTGTTGCCCTACGTTCCGCTAAAGCCGACCCGCTGACTGCCTGTATCTGCGTGTTCTAGCGAACAGACCGGCCTGCCAGAGTCACCCACACTTAACGCATGAGACGGCCCCGGCACCTGTCCCGCCCATCCAGGGCCCACTGTGCCGCAGGATCTGCGCATGCCAATTACGTCTGGGCGACCAATAGAAAACCGGCTACTCCAGGGGCTGTCGAAGACTGACTACGGCCGGTTGCAAGCACAGTGCGATAACGTCGAACTGGCCTTTGGCACTGTCCTATTCGAACCGGGCCATCCGATCCTGCATGTGTATTTCCCTCAAACAGCGCTCATCGCTGAAGTGGTGACGTTATACCGCCACCCTCCTCTGCACATGAGCCTGATCGGTAATGAAGGGATGCTTGGGGCGACACTCGCTCTGGGGGTTAATACCGCCCCCATGCGCGCCGTGGTGCAAGGCGCCGGCACGTGCCTGAGGATGAGAGGCTTGCAGTTGCAGGTCGCACTGCGCGAGAGCCCGTTATTGTTGCGCAGGCTCAATCAGTACCTGTACGTGCAGATGATGCAGCTCGCTCAAACTGCCGCCTGTACCCATTTTCACGAGATTGAGCCACGCCTGGCGCGCTGGTTGCTGATGACCCATGATCGCGCGCACGCCAATCACTTTCATCTGACCCACATGTCCCTTGCGGACATGCTCGGGGTTCGGCGCAGCGGCGTGACATTGGCCGCCGGCACGCTGCAACAGCGTGGATTGATCCGTTACACCCGTGGTGAAATCACGATTCTTGACCGCAAGGGATTGGAAGCGGCGTCATGCGAGTGCTATAGCGACACCCTATCGACTCCGTTATGACGCAGTTATCGTGGTAAGGGAAAGGTCGCCGTGAACGTAGTGCCGCCTTCTATCGAGGAAGTCACCCTGATATCGCCGTGATGCGCCCTGACAATCTCTCTCACAATGAACAGGCCGAGCCCGACACTACGCAGTTTTGCGTTATCGTGACTGCCGCGAATCATCGGTTCGAATACGTTGTCGAGCAACTCCGAGGGTATCGGCGTGCCAAGGTTGTGTACGCCAATGATTACCTGGTCCTCGAAGCACGAAGACACCGTGACCCCACCCTCAGCCATGCCATAGGCAATCGCGTTGGCAACCAGATTGCCAATAAGCTGATGGATCCGGTCACTGTCGGCGATGAAATGACCTTGGCCGACACAAAGATGGGTCAGCGTGTGCTCAGGGAACACCAGACTCAGCTCATCCAGGCATTCGCCCACCAATGCGTGCAAATCAACCGGTTTGAGGGAAACCGCAATGCTTCGCCCGACTTGCCTCAGGGTGAAGTCCAGCAGGTCTGCCACCAGACGTTGCGCGCGCTCTGCAGCGTGCGTGATGTGGCCGAGTATTTGGGCTTGCTTGGGAGGCAGGTCAAGACATCCGAGCAATTGCGAAGCCATTTTTATCGCCGCCAACGGATTGCGCAGGTCGTGACTGACAATCCCGATCAGCTGTTCGGCGAACAGTGCCCGCTCTTCTGCGGCGGCGTTGTTGCTCCATAACGCATCCCGTGCAACGTCCATTGCATATTGGGCTTTGAGGTTCATCGCCAGATACCGCTCGGCAAGCAAGCGGGCAGCGAGAGGCCGTTCATCTGTCTTGAACAGCCTCACCTCATGAAACGTGCCGTGGTACGCAATACTCGGCTGCACGCTATTCACTCCAGTGCAAGTTCAGTGTTTCGATGGATTTACCACCGACTGAAATGGTGTGGCGCTCTTCATGACCATTCAAACTGGCGATGACCAGGTATTTGTTTGCCGGCAATTGCGCGTAAACGATGGGCCCCACCTGACTCAGCGATAACAGGGGGCTACCTTTTTCACTCTGGATCACCACGTCGACATTGCTGACGTACTGATTGGCAGGTCCCGTTGAAAAGGTCATGTGAAGGTTGTAGCCCTGGGTCTGGAGCAAAGCTTTTGACTCATCCAGGCCGATGCCTCCCGTCAGATAGCGGATGCCATTCTGCTCCTGCGGCTCCAACTGCACGGCCGACATGTCAACCGGTTCTGCGGTGGCTGCATGCAACACCACGGGAGACAAACCGAGCAATAGGGCCAGGGTGAGTCTTGAAAGCGTCAGTGAATGGTTGAACAACATAAGGGTTTTCATATTTTCTCCGGTCAATAACCAGCAGTAATCTGCTTGGCACTCAGCGTGCGCGTAGTCGCCAGATGGGGTCTGTGCGCTAGTGCACCGAGGTGTGCGCGTTTTATTAACGGGTGTCAGATTCTCCCTAATAAAAGCAACACAACCAGGACAATAACGACCACGCCTAATAAACCGCTCGGCGCATAGCCCCAGCTTCGGCTGTGCGGCCATGTCGGAATAGCGCCAACCAGCAGCAAAATCAGCAGGATCAACAGTATGGTTCCCAAGCTCATGGCTTTTCTCCTTGAGTCTGCAGTAGGTGGATGTTGTGCAGGCAGTGAGACCTTGATCTGCGCGTTGCAGGCTACCAACTTGACACACGTACCCGGTACAGTCTGTACGGCAACACACATATCGTCAGTGTTTGATTGATCAGGGGCTCGGTCGTTGTTATTCCGCTTGTGCAACGTTTTTTGCGTTATTTAGATCACCCAGTGTGTGATGGCGTACAGAACGCCGCGACGATCAGGCACAAAATAAAAACAATAACAGAGCAGCTTTCGCTGCAGCGGGTAACACCATGAACACAATGACCGATTCAGCCCTGGTACAGCGCATTAATGCACAGTGCCATCCCTTGATGCGCTACCTCCACAAATTAAGTGGCGTACGCTATTTGGCCGCCTATGACGCAGCCGGCAGTTATGAACTTAACCCTATAAACGGTCACGCAAAACACGCGACCGACAGCGAGTTAGCCAATACGGAAGTCTGGGAGAGACTGCCTTAGGCAGCCTCTCTAACCCGGATGTATGTTGTCGGGTTTATCGTTTGATCAGCGAAATCTTGGTGCCTTCAATGCTGACGCCCGCCATCAGGCCTTGCTGGTCAAAGACAAACGCATAAGCATCATCTTTCAATGTCGAGCTCGACAGATTTTTCGCAACGCCTTGGTCAACCAGGACGACAGTCGGCCCTACGCCAACTTCCCAGCCCTTGGTCTCACGTACATACTTGACCGCTTTGTCAGTCATCAGGAACACGGCATAAGCATAGGACTGGGCGCCCGCCTGCAAGCCCCATGAACCGGTCACTGTGTTGTAGTAATTGTCTACTTTTGAACCGCTGAACATGACCCCCTCACCATAACTGCCACCAAATACCAGACCCGCCTTGATAACTTTAGGGAATACGAGCACGGCCTTGGCAGTGCGCGACATGGTCTCGGCCACCGGATTAGCTTTGTAGAGCATTTGCAAGGCATGCCGCGAATCCTGTTCCAGGTCCGCGGCCGTTGCGGCGCTTGCGGTATTGAGCAAACCTGTTGAGGCCAGTGACAGGGTTGTGAGGGCGATAAACAGAAGTGAGCGTAATGAACTTGTCATGGTTGTACTCCAATGCGAGCAATGCAAACAATGCGGCGAGCCGATAACCATCAGGATTGGCTGCCGTTGACTGTTTATTAAAGTGTAGTAGCGACCGGCCGATGTCTGTTCGGTGGCGCACATTGGCAGCTGCTGAAAGGCTTCAATCGGGGCGCAGCCATTTGATGAGGCGAGCTGGAAACAACTGAGAAAGGATCAACGCCATCCGTAGCAGCTGCCGAGCCTGCGAGGCTGCGTTCGAGGACGTAGTCCTCGCAAAGCGAACCGACGCGGTATGCCCGGAAGACCGCGCTGCCTGGTTTTACGACTGCTTCGCAGCCGAACGCAGCCTCGCAGGCTCGGCAGCTGCTACGACGGTTACGCCAGCCTTCATCTGTGTCAGTCGAGGGCTACGCGGCCTTGCGTTGTGACCTACATCTGCGCCGGAACCCACCGGCTTGCGCGTCTGGCACCGGGTTTCTATTGTTAGCGGTGCACTACTTGCAGGAAATGAGCAAGGCGGTGATCGATGATGTGGTGAAAGTGCTGGGCGCGGTGGACGGCCAGCGCACTCAGTAAGCACCCACGCATAACCTGTGGGAGCGGGCTTGCTCGCGAAGGCGGAGTGTCAGCCAACGGAGATGTTGAGGTTGATGGCCTCTTCGCGAGCAAGCCCGCTCCCACAAGGTGTGTGGTGTTGATCAGGCGTCGGCGGTTGCCGGGTTGCGCAACGGATACAGTTGTTCATCGAACTGCGACAACCGCGGGAATTCCAGCGGTTGTTCATCGCCAAGGTGCTCCAAACGCAGGCGATAATCTTCGAGGAATGCCTGGCGCGCCTCATCGCTGATGTATGGCACATGCCAGGCCACGAACGGTTCCAGCACCTCAAACCCGACGTAGGCCAGCGTGCCGCGCAGGATCGGCCGCAGCATGTCCTGCAGCGGGCCGTGAATCGCATCCTCGCCGAACATATGCTCGCGACCGCCAAGGGTCACGCTCACCAAGGCTTTCTTGCCGCTCAACCCGCCCTGATCGTAAAAACGCTTGCCGCCGTAGCAGACACCGGACACCAGCACCCGGTCGATCCAGCCCTTGAGCATCGCCGGGGCGGAGAACCAGAAGATCGGGAAGTTGAGGATCAGCAAGTCCGCCCACAGCAGCTTGTCGAGTTCTTGCTGGATATCCGCCGCCAGCGACTGGCTCTTCACGCCCAAACGTTGCTCCAGCGCATAGACCAGGTACTCGGGGTTTTCCCGCGACGAAAAGTCATTGCTGCTTGCCACGGGGTTCCAGTTCATCGCGTACAGGTCACTGACCTGGACCTCATGCCCTTGGGCTTCAAGGGTCGCGACAGCCTGGTCACGTAGTGCAGCGGTAAAGGATTTCGGCTCCGGATGGGCGTGGACGATCAGTACTTTCATGGTAATTCCTTGGACGTTTGCACGCTGTGTATTTGAAGACGGTCATGGGTATGTGGAGTCATCGGGTGCTCACACCTGGATCGCCTTCACTTCGACGAATTCGTTGAGCCCCTCCTCCCCCCATTCGCGGCCGTTACCCGACTGTTTGTAACCACCGAACGGCGCCAGATAGTTGAACGCCGCGCCATTCAGGAAACACTGGCCTGCTCGCAATTGCCGGCCCAGTTGCAAGGCGCGTTCAGCGCCGCTAGCCCAGACACCGCTGGACAGGCCAAACGGCGAATCGTTGGCGATCTGAATCGCCTGCGCCTCGTCGGTGTAGGGAATCAGGCACAGCACCGGGCCGAAGATTTCTTCCTGAGCGATGCGCATCCGATTGTCGACATCGGCGAACAGTGTCGGGCTGACGTAGTAACCGCGCTCGAACGCGTGCGCCGTGTCGCCGCGACACACCAGCCGCGCACCTTCCTGCTGGCCGACCTGAATGTAGTCGCGCACGGTACGCCGTTGGGCCGCCGAACACATCGGCCCGAGAAAGCTCTGCGGGTCGAGCGGATCGCCCATGCGCAAGCTCAAGGTTTCCGCCAGCGCCAGTTCCACCGCCTCGGCGTAACGACTGGCTGGCAGCAACATCCGGGTCAACGCGGTGCAGGTCTGCCCGGAGTTGATCATCACGTCCTGCACGCCGTAGCGCACCGCGGCGGACAGGTCCGCATCCTCGGCAATCAGCAGCGGCGACTTACCGCCCAGCTCCAGGCAGACGCGCTTCACCGACGGTGCCGCCGCTTGCGCCACCCGCACGCCGGCGCCGGTGGAGCCGGTGAACGACAGCATGTCGACGTCCGGGTGTTTGGCCAGTGCTTCGCCGACCTTCGAACCCGGCCCGCTGACCAGGTTGAACACCCCGGCCGGCAAGCCGATGGCCTCGATCATCTGCGCCAGTAAAAACGCGTGCAGCGGGGTTTCCTGACTCGGCTTGACCACCACCGTGCAACCGGCGGCCAGCGCCGGCGCGAGCTTGCCGATCAGTTGATGCAGCGGGTAGTTCCATGGATTGATAAAGGCGCAGACGCCTACCGGTTCGCGAATCACCAGCGAATTGCCGACTTCGCGCACTTCATCCATCAAGCTTGCGAGCTCGACGTATTGCTCCAGCCCGGTGATCGGCCCGTCCACCTGAACCGAACGGCACCATTGCACCGGCATTCCCAGTTCAGCGGTAATGACCGCCGCCATCTCGTCGGCCCGTGCGCGCAACTGCTCGGCGAGGGCGCGGATGTATCCGGCGCGCACGCTGGACGGCGTTCGCGACCATGGTCCAAAGGCCCGGCGTGCTGCGGCCACGGCGTTCTCGACATCACGCTCATCGCCCAGCGGCACCGAACCGGTCACTTCTTCAGTGGCCGGGTTGATCACCTCGGCGATGCCCTGCCCCGACGGCGTTTGCCAGCGGCCATCAATAAACAGCGCGGTGTGGTTATGCATGGAGTTGGGCCTCCATCAGTTCACTGGCACAGCGGGCGATCCGCTGGCAGGCGTCGCGCAACGGTTCCGCCCCCACCACCAACCCCAAACGAATATGCCCGGCGGCACTCGGGCCGAACGCTTCACCGGCCAGCACCGACACGCCATGTCGGTCGAGCAAACGATCGGCGAACGCCTGGGCGCTGAGCCCGGTTTCGCGAATGTCGACCATCACGAACATCCCGCCATCCGGCTTCAACGGGCGCACACCTGAGCAGCCAGCCAAGGATTCACAGACCAGATCACGGCGCTGGCGATAGGCGTCGCGCATGGCGGCCAGCTCCGGCAAGTTGCTTTCCAGCGCCACGACGGCGGCGTCCTGAACGAAGTCCGGCGAGCCGTAAAGCATGCACAGCGCAAGGTTTTCCAGATGCGCCGCGAGGGATGGCGGCGCCACCACCCAGCCGACGCGCCAGCCGGTCATGGCGTGGGATTTCGACAGGCTGTTGAGCGTCGCGGTGCGCTCGGCCATGCCCGGCAAACTGGCCGGGCTGATGTGTTCGCCCTCGAACAGTAACTCGCTGTAGACCTCATCGGAAATCAGCCACAGGTCGTGGGCGATGCACAGTTCAGCCAGCGCCTGCCAGGTGGTGCGCGGCAAACTCGCGCCCGAAGGGTTGTGCGGGCTGTTCAGCGCCAGCGCCCGAGTGCGCGGGGTGATGCGGGCGGCAACGTCTTCGGGTAGTACCCGAAAACCGTTCTCGGAACGCACCGGCACCGGGACTACCACAGCGCCGCAAGCACCGAACACCGCTTCATAAGTGACGTACATCGGTTCGGCGACAATCACTTCATCGCCTGGGTTGAGCACGCACTGGGCGACGCTGAACAGCGCACATTGCGCCCCGGCCAGCACCGTGACCTGATCGGCCGAAACCGGTTGGCCGCTGCGTTGCTGGTGGCGCTTGGCGATGCTTTCACGCAGTGCGCGTTTGCCACGCACTTCGGCGTAGTGAGTGTTACCGGACAACAGGCTGTCGATAGCCGCCTGCACGATCGGCACCGGCGTATCGAAATCCGGGTCGCCCACTGACAGCAGCAGAATGTCTTCGCCCTGTTCTTGCAGCGCCAGTGCGCGGTAATGAATGTCCCAGGCGGCGGCGCCGTCACCGGCAATACGTTGAGTCAGATCGGAAAAGCGCATGGCCCCATCCCCTTTTAAAAAAGCCCCGAAACAGTGTTTGAAAGCAACAGTGTTTGAAAGTCAGCGCGCGCACGCATGCTTGAGTTCGATCAGGGTCACGCCGTTGCGTTTGAAGCCGTGGCGCAAATCGGTTTGCAGCTCAGCCAGACTCTGCGGCTGGCTCACGCTGCAACCAAAGGCCCGGCCAAGGGCGGCGAAGTCCGGGTTGCGCGGCAGCACGCCAATCGGCTCGATATCCAGCCCGAGCATGTCGTCGCGAATCTGCCCCAGCGCGTCGTTGTTCCACAGCAGCACCACCAGCGGGCTGTCCAGCTCCTCGACGGCAGTCGCCAGTTCCTGCGCGGTGTAGAGAAAACCGCCGTCGCCAACCAGCACCAGCCCCGGCCGTTGCGGCGCACCGAACTTGGCGCCGATGCCCGCCGGCAAGCCATAGCCCAAGGTGCCGTAGCCGGTCGGATGCAGCCAACTGCGCGGCGCCAGGCTGTTGAAGGCGTAGTTGCCGGTGTAGGCCAGTTGGGTCATGTCGGTGCTGATGAACGCGTTGTCCGGCAGCTCCGCGGCGATACGCTCAAGAATCGCCTGATGGATCGACTGCAACGGACCGTGGCCGGCCTGCACCGCTTCTCGCAAAGCAGCGACTGCCGCTATCGGCGCGCTGGCATCGCGCGTGGCGGGCGACAGACGCTCCAGCAACGCTGCGAGGGTTTGTTGCGCATCGCCGTGCAACGCCACCGCGCACGGATAAAAGTCGTTGAACTTGCGCGGGTCGATGTCCACGCGCAGCAGTTCGGCATTCAGTGGCAGGCGCTCGCGCCAGAAATCGGTGTCGGCCATTTCGGTGCCGACTGCCAGCACCACGTCGGCTTCGGCGATCAGTTTCCAACCCGGCTCTACGCACAAGGTCGAGCCGGCATTGAGCGGCGCATCTGGCGGCAACAAGCCTTTGCCAGCAACACTGGTGAAAAACGGCGCCGCCAACCGGGTGCTGAGGCTCTGAAGTTCCTGCGCCGCGTTCAGTGCGCCGCCACCGGCAATGATCATCGGTCGCTTGGCCGCCTGCAGCTTGGCCACGGCTTGATCCAGCGCAGTCGCTGCCGGTACGCCGCGTCCGGGGCGACGCACCACTTCATGACTCCAGTCGCGAGTGACCTGTGCCGACAACACATCCAGCGGCACAGAAATGTGCACCGGCCGTGGCCGTTCGCTGTCGAACACCGCGTAGGCACGGGCGATCAGCCCGGGCAGGTCCTCGGTGCTCAGCGCCACCGCCGAGAATGCGGTGATCGGCGCTGTCATGGCGCGCTGGTCCTGGGTTTCGTGCAGGCAACCCCAACCCTTGCCGAGGCTGGCAGTGTGGTTGACGCTGGAAATCACCAGCATCGGAATCGAGTCGGCATAAGCCTGGCCGATGCCGGTCGCGGCGTTGGTCACGCCGGGGCCGGTGATGATGAAGCACACGCCGGGTTTGCCGCTGACCCGCGCATAACCATCGGCCATGAAACTGGCGCCTTGCTCGTGGCGGGTCAACACGTGGCGAATGCCGCTGCCGGGCAGGCCGCGATACAGCTCCAGGGTGTGCACGCCGGGAATCCCGAATACGGTGTCGACGCCGTAGTTGGCCAGCAGGCGTACCAGGGCCTGGCCGCCGGTCAAAGTTGTGGTTTGCATGTTCATATCCTCACTTGTGGCCGAGGCGAATCAACGCATCGACCGCTGTCGTGCCGTGGGCACCGACCAACAATGGGTTCACATCGAGTTCCAGCAACTGCCCGGCGTTTTCGCAGGCGTAATCGGCCACGGCACGGATCGCCGCCACCAATGCGTCCAGATCTGCCGCTTCACGACCGCGAAAGCCTTGCAGCAACGCGGCACTGCGCAGGCTCAACAACGCTCTGCGAATCGCACCATCGGTGGTCGGCAGCAGCAGGCTGCGGCTGTCCTTGAGCAACTCCACCAAAATTCCGCCAGCACCGATCACCAAGGCCAGGCCAAAATCGTTTTCGCGTTTGATGCCGACGATCAGTTCGGCCAATGGCGCTGTGGCCATGGGCTCCAGCAGCACCCGATCGAACGGCACATTCGGTGCGTAATCGGCAATGCTCGAGCGCATGGTTTCCAGCGCGGCACTCAGGGCCGCGCCATCCTTGAGGTTGAGCGCCACGGCGCCGGCTTCGGTTTTGTGCGGCAATTGCGCGCTGAGCGCCTTCAGCACCAAGGGATAACCCAGCGCATTGGCGTCATTCAGCGCCTGGTCCGGGGTGCTCAGCACGCCGTTTGGAGTCGGCAGACCAAACGCACGCAAGGCCTGTTTGGAGTCCCACTCGTTGAGCAACTGGCCTTCGCCATCCAGCGCCTGCGGACACAGCGGCACCAGTGCCGATTCACCAAGGGCCAGCAACGCCTGGCGATTGCGCTGATAACCGGCGATTCGGCCCCACGCAGCCAGCCCATCTTCCACACCTTGCAACGCCGCCACGCCTTGAGCGTGCAACCGCTCGCGGGCACTGGCCGGTAGCAGTTCGGGAAAGGCCGAGGTGACGAAACCGGTCTTGCCGTGACGGACCAACGCCTGGCAGTACAGCTCAAGCAGCAAGTCGCACTCTTTGCGCTCGCCGGTGAACTCCGGCGGATAGTCCAGCACCAGCATCGCCGCATCGGCTTCAGTGCGCAGGGCACTGTCGAGCATGCGCTTCAAGGCATCGCCATCGCCCCAGATTGCGGTGGTGAAATCCAGCGGATTAACCAGGTTGGCGTAGCTCGGCAACACCTGCGCCAGCTCATCGGTTTGACGCTCATCGAGCTTGGGCAGGCTCAGGTCATTGCGTTCGGCGTAGTCAGCAATCAGCCCGGCATCGCCGCCCGAACAGGCCAGCGCAATCAGGCTGTTGCCCGCCGGCAGCTTGCCGCATGCCGCGGCCTTGAGGGTTTCGACGAAACTCACCGGGCCGCTGACGCGGATCACCCCAAGCCGTGCAAACAGGCTGTCGTAGAGCGCATCGGAGCCCGACAGCGAGCTGGTGTGACTGAGGGCCAGTTCGGCACCGATCTGCGACACGCCGGTTTTCAAGGCGATGATCGGAATGCCCTTCTCCAGCGCCTTGTGCGCCGCGCGGGCGAAACCGGGAACGTTTTTCAGGCCTTCCAGGTGCAAGCCAATGGCGGTGACCCGAGGTTCGTCGAGCAGCACGTCCATCAACTCGGCAATACCCAGTTGCGCCTGATTACCGACCGAGGCCATGTAGGCCACCGGCAACGAACGGTCGCTCATCGACAGGTTGTAAGCGAAGTTGCCGCTCTGGGTCAGCACCGCGACGCCCTGCTCCACCGGTTTGCCGCCGTGGGCCACCGGCCACAGCGCCGAGCTGTGCAGATAATCCAGCAAGCCGTAGCAGTTAGGCCCGAGTAAGGCCATGTTGCCGGCGACCTTGAGCAACTGCTGTTGCAGTGCCTGACCTTCAGCGCCGGTCTCGGCAAAACCGGAGGCGTAGCAAATCACCCCGCCCGCACCTTTGGCGGCCAGTTCGGCCACACAGGTCAGGGTCAGTTCACGGTTGGTCGCGACAAACACCGCGTCCGGGCCGCACGGCAGCTCGGCGATGCTGCGCACGCACGGCACGCCTTCAAGGCTTTCATGTTGCGGGTTAACCAGCCACAGTTGCCCAAGGTAGCCACCTTCAGCGCAACGCTTAAGGGCCCGAGCCATGCTGCGGCCACCGACAAACGCCAGATGGCGCGGCGCGAGCAGGCGTTTGAGGTTGTCACGAATCGTCTGGGACATGGGTTTTCTCCGGGGCGATCAGCGCAACAGCGGCCGCAGCAGCTCGCGGGAAATGATGTGGCGCTGGATTTCCGAAGTGCCCTCCCAGATCCGCTCGATCCGCGCGTTACGCCAGATGCGCTCCACCGGTCCTTCATCCATCAGGCCCATGCCACCAAAAATCTGCACCGCTTCATCTGCGGCCCGCCCCAACACTTCACTGGCGAACAGCTTGGCCATTCCGGCCTCGCCATCGGTCATCGTGCCTTGATCCATCTTCCACGCCGTGTGCAAGGTCAGCAGTTCAGCCGCGCGGATCTGCGTGGCCATGTCGGCCAACTTGAACGACACACCCTGATAGGTGCCGATCGGCTGGCCAAATTGCTTGCGATCCGCCGCCCATTGCAGTGACACATCGAGTGCGCGCTGAGCCTGGCCCACGCAGTTGGCGGCGACCATCACTCGCCCGGCGGTCAGCCACGCGTTGGCGACTTCCCAACCCTTGCCGACTTCGCCGAGTACTTTGGAGGCCGGTACGCGGCAATCGTCGAAGAACATTTCGAAGGTGTGGTAACCGCGGTTGCTCACGCACTTCGGCCCACGGCGAATGGTCATGCCCGGGGTATCGCGATCCACCAGGAACGAGGTCACGGCGTTGCGCTTGCGGCCGTTGTGTTCGTAGGTGTCGGTGACCGCGAAAACGATGGCGAAATCGGCGTGCCCGGCGTGGCTGATGAAATGCTTGCTGCCGTTCAGCACGAAGTCATCGCCGTCACGCACCGCGCGGGTCTTGATCGCGTTGGCATCGGAGCCGGCACCTGGCTCGGTCAGTGCGAAGCAGTCGATTTTCTCGCCCTGGATGCACGGCAACAGGTAATCGTTGATTTGCTGGCCGGTGCAGGCCATGAGGATTTTCGACGGCCGTGCGACAAACACATGCAGCGCCCAGGAAACCTTGGACAGCTCACGCTCGATCAGCGCCTGCGACAGGTAATCGAGACCGCCGCCACCGACTTCTTCGGGCATGTTAAAGGCATAGAAGCCCGCCGCGATGGCCTTGCCGCGAATCTGTGCCGCCAGCTCCGGAGAGACTTCGTCGGCGCGATCGACCGCTTCCTCGTGGGGCAGCAATTCCTTGGCGACAAAGCTGCGGACCGCATCCACCAACATTTCTTGTTCTTGGGTCAGTTGGAAATTCATGGTGTTACCTGTTGTTCGTTCACTGAATAGATGAGCTGCGCGGGCCTACTTGCCGACAAACTGTGGCGGACGCTTTTCCATGGCCGCGCGCAGGGCTTCGGCACCGTCTTCGCTGCGACCGCAGAGCAAACCCGCCGCCAGTTCGGCGTGCAGTTGCTCCGGCAGGCTGCGCTGGGCGCCTTCGCGCATGAGCTTCTTGGTCTGGGCAAACGCAAAGGTCGGGCCGTTGGCCAGGCGCGTGGCCAATTCACTGGCGGCGCCGAGCAGTTGTTCGTCGGCGCAAACTTCGCTGACCAGCCCCGCTGCCAAGGCGCGATCGGCGCCCCACAATTCGTCGAGGAACAGCAGGCGTTTGGCCTGTTCGGTGCCGATCAGGCGTGGCAGATGCCAGCTGGCACCGGCGTCCGGCGAATACGCCATGCTGGTGTAGCCGGCCTTGAACCGCGCCGATTGCCCGGCGATGCGCAGGTCACAGCACAGCGTCAGGTCCATCCCGGCGCCGACGGCGGTGCCGTTGATCGCTGCGATGGTCGGCTTGTCCAGGCTGTACAACCGGCTCATCAGCGCGTGGGCGGTTTCGGTCCAGCCGTAGCTTTCCAGCGCGCCACGCGCTTCGGCTTCAGCCCATTCGGCGAGGTCGGCGCCGGCGCAGAAACTGCGGCCGCTGCCGGTCAATACAACGACCCGAACGGCCGGGTCGGCATTGAAGCCATCGAGCAAGGCATGAAGATTTTTCAGGGTTGGAATGTCCAGCGCATTGCGCTGTGCGGTGCGATTGAGGGTGATCCAGGCAACGCCCGCTTCGACCTGACTGAGCAGAGAAGATTGAATAGTCATGCGAGTCCTCGAATTATTGTGTTTGGCATGAGGTGATGCGACTTGAGGCCATACTAAACGAGTGTTCAGCAAGACGGCAATCTGCGAGAAAATTGGCTGTAACAGCCTTAAAAATCCTTTAAATTATTGTTTTTATTGAGTTATTTTCTGATGCATGACCGTGCGACAGCTGAGCTGTTACAACTTTGAACAACTGGCTACAGACCCCATGCCGCCTACAATCCCGTAGCAACGGTCGCAGGCCGCGCCAGCTGCTACAAAAGCCGTGGCGTGCACAAACCCATAGCGTGCGCAGGTCCGTGCTTCGGCACTGCGGACATAAAAAAACGCGACAGGCGACTGTCGCGTTTTTTGTTGATCGCGTGCCGTTACACAGTCGGCAAGCTCGGTGCCAACACCGCCTGGCGTTTGCGCTGAATCAGGAAATACGCGCCGTAGCACAGCGCCATGAACCCAAAGCCCCAATACAACGAAGGACGCTGGGTTTCATCCATGGCCAGGAATACGAACAGCGAGCAGCACAAGGCAATGCACAGGATTGGCAGCAGCGGGAACCACGGCGCACGGTATTTCAGGTCGCTGAGCTTGCCGCCATCGCGGATATAGGCGCGGCGGAACTTGTACTGCGCCAGTGCAATGACGATCCAGGTCACGGTGCCGGACATCCCACTCACCGCCATCAGCACCATGAACAGCGTGTCGGCAGCGATGAAGCTGGTCATCAGCGACACCAGCGCGAAGCACAAGGTGATACTCAGCGCCCGCAATGGCACGCCGCGCTTGCTCAACGGCGACAGGCTTTTCGGTGCCATGCCGGTCTTCGACATCGCCCACAGAATCCGGGTCGAGGCGTACAGGCCGGAGTTACCGACCGACAGAATCGCGGTGAGGATCACGAAGTTCATCAAGTCGGCAGCGTAAGGAATGCCGACCATGTCGAACACCTGTACGAACGGGCTCTCCATCAACCCAGCCTGCTGCCATGGCACGATGGCCGACAGCACTACGATCGCCAGCACGTAGAAAATCAGCACGCGGAACACCACGTTGCGCACAGCACGCGGGATGCTTTTTTCCGGTTGATCGGTTTCGCCGGCAGCCACGCCCATGATTTCGCACCCCTGGAACGCGTAGACCACAGTCATCATCACCGCGAACACTGCAGGCAAGCCGTTGGGGAACAACGAGTCGCCGATCAGGTTGCTCATCATCGGCGCCGGTGCGCCACTGGTCAGCGGGATCGCGCCGAAGATCACCAGGACGCCGACCACGATGAAACCGAGAATCGCCGCAACCTTGATTCCGGAGAACCAGTATTCCGCTTCACCGAAAGCACGGGTGGCCAATGCATTCAGCCCGAACAAGACGACCACGAACAGCGCCGACCAGTACCAGATCGGCACTGTCGGGAACCAACGCACCATCAACATCCCGGCCGCGGTGAATTCCAGGCCGACGGTGGACGCCCAGCTCATCCAGTACACCCAGCCGATCATGAACCCGGTGGCTGGGCCGATGAACTTGGTGGCATGGGTCTGGAACGAACCGGACACCGGCATCTGTACCGACAATTCACCGAGGCAGACCATCACCAGGTACATCAGGAAGCCGGCGACCAGGTAGGCCAGAATCGCCCCCACCGGACCGCCCTGATTAATAGTCACGCCAGAGCCCATGAACAGCCCGGTGCCGATCACGCCGCCCAGCGAGAGCATGAATATGTGCCGGCTTTTCAGGGCACGGGTCAGTTGGATGCCTTTGCGTTCGATAATTTCGCTCATGTCGGCACCTCAGTAGTCGGCGAGGTGCGCGGCGGATGACAGGACGTCATGACGCTGGGAAGGATCAGCTTTACGGCAGTTCATTATTATTATCTCCAATAAGCTTCGAAGACCGCGCTGACGGCGGTTGTGTCGATTATTGGAAACCCGTGTAAGTTCGCGTTGAACGTAAAGATCAAAGATGTAAAAAGTCGTAACGATCTTGTATGTCAGGCGTTCAACAGCTCGGCCAGCGTCTGTTGCGAATGCTGCAATTGCTCATGCACCTGCGGCGCCAACGCCCGCAACGCTGACTCATCGTTGACCAGCGCCGCCTCTTCCAACAAACGCAGCACATTGGCCAGTGCGCGAAAGCCCAATGAGTCGCTACTGCCAGCCAAGCGATGCGCCAGGTGGGCGACTTCGGTGCAATCGTCGGCCTCGATGGCCTCCGTTAACGCCTCTTGATGCTGAGTGATCGAATTGCGCAACACCGCGAGCAATCCCTGAACCTTCTGCTCACCGAGCAAGGTCCGGTGAGTCTGTAACAGTGGCCAATCCATCGCCTCGTTATTGGGTTGCGGCTCGGGAATTGGCGACTGCCCGGCCAGCGCCTGCCGCAGGTTTTCGAGCTTCAAGGGTTTGGCGAGAATGCCGTCCATGCCGGCATCCAGATAACCGCGCACCAACGCCGGTTGCACGCTGGCCGTCAGGGCGAAAATCCGGCTGTGGCGGTTCGGCCCGGCGCTGCTGCGGATCAGTTTGCACAGCTCGACGCCGCTGATACCCGGCAGGTGCACATCGAGCAGGATCAAATCGAAGGTCTGGCTCGCGCATTGCGCCAGCGCCTGTTCGGCCTCTTCGGCGAGCCAGACCTGATGCCCGTCGCGTTGCAGCAAGCCGCTGACCACGTCACGGTTCAGCGCCACGTCCTCGACCACCAGAACGTTCAGCACGTGACCCGCTGCGCTGCTCGACACTACATCGATCATGCCGGTGGCCGGTTGCAACGTCAGCTCGAACCAGAAACAGCTACCCTGCCCCCTCTCGCTCTGAACACCGATCTGTCCACCGAGTTGCTCCACCAGGTGTTTGCTGATGGACAGGCCCAGGCCGGTACCGCCAAACCTTTGCGCAACATCTTCGCTGGCCTGAGTGAAACGTTCGAAAATCTTTGCCTGCATCGCCGGAGCAATGCCGATGCCGTTGTCGGTCACGCTCAGCCGCAGCCGTTGGCCGGTTTGCCCCGAATCTTGCGCCAGCAACGTGACTTCGACGCTGACCCGCCCGCCTTCGGTGAACTTGATCGCGTTGGCCAGCAGGTTGCTCAACACCTGACGCAAGAACTGCTCGGCACCGTGCTGCCGGTCGGCGACCTGCGGATCGATCCGGCAATGCAGTGTCGTGTCGTTGCTCAGCGCACGCGGTTCCAGCAGCGTCAGCACCTCGTCGAGCAAGTGCCGGACCGAGAAATCGACCGGTTCCGGGTGGGTTTCACCCTCTTCCAGCCGGGCGAAATACAGCACTTCGTTGAGAATCGTCAGCAACCCTTCGCCGGCCTTGTACAGCGCATCCAGACGTTTACCGTCGCGCTCGTCAAGACTGGCGCCACGCAGCAACTCGGCCATGCCGAGGATGCCATTGAGCGGTGTGCGCAGTTCGTGGCTCATGGTCGCCAGAAACCGCGACTTGGCGAGGTTGGCCGCTTCGGCTTCGTCCTTGGCGCGCATCAGGCTGGCCGTGCGGCGCTCGACCATTCTCAGCAGTTCATCGCGGTTATCCTGCAACGCCAGGCGATCGGTTTCGCGCCGATCAATGTCACTGAGGATCGCCCGGCGCATATCGTCCAGCGCATGGGCCACCGTGTCGATTTCGTCTTCGTTGACGCCGCGGCTCTTGTCCAGATGCAAAGGCTCATGCCACTCACCCGCCGCGATGCGCCGGGCAAACCCGGCCATGACTTGCAGGTGCCGCGTGACCAACCGGTAAAACAACCCCGACAGCGCCACCGCCAACCCGCAGAGAAATACGCTCATCCACAACAGACTGGTCAAACCGGTGGCGAACAGCCGCTGATGCACCGCGCCCAGATCGGTGCTGACTTCCAATTGCCCCAGATGCCGCACGGGACCTGCCGGCGGTTGATAGTCCAGTTCAAAGCGCTCGACACGCAACGGTCCGATCGGGGCCTGGTTGCCTTGCAGCAGATCGAAGTCCGGGCTGGTCAGACGAACCCGAGCCACGTCGGAAAAATCCACCAGGCCGCGCAGTTGCACATTCAACTGTTCCTGGTTCAGGTCCCAGAGGCTGCGCTCCAGGCTGGCCAGGTAACCGGCGCGAATCAGTTCCATGCGCGAGTCGATGTCACGCATCTCGCGGCGGTACTCGAAATACAGTTGCACGGTGCTCGCCAGTACGGTGAAACACAGGCTGAACAACAGAATGAACAGCAGCAGGCGCCGCAACAGTCCGCCGGGCCGTGCGCGGATCATTGCGCATCTGCCGGCAGGTTGATCATGTCGCGGTAGGTGACTTCACTTTCGTTCAGCCAACGGTCGATGTCCCCGGCATCGACCATCCGCTTCAACTGCGCATCGATGTCCGGCATGCGGCTGGCCAGCGGAGAACGGCGCGATACCGCGACCCGCAGATAATCCACGCTCAAGGCGTTAGGCAAGGCCACGATGTCTTGCGCCCCTGGCAGGTTTTCGACGTACAACTGCCCGGTGCGCCGTTCCGATGTGATGAAGTCGATGCGCCCGCGAATCAGTTTGCCGAAGTTCTGGCTAGTGTCGGACACCCATTCGATGTTCTGGTGTTCGGCGACCAAGCGATCGAAATCCACGCCGTAGCTTTCACCGAACAACAGCCCTCCACGGTAATTGGCCAAGTCCTCCAGGCGTTCGAACTTCACCGGATGCTGACGATTGGTGAACAGCGCGACCTCTTCGCGCAACACCGGCACCGTCGAAAAAACCATGCTCTGCTCGCGTTGCACAGTGCTGTAGGCCAGCACCACGTCGACCCGGCCCTCGGCAGCGTCCAGCAGGCAGCGTTTCCAGTTGCCCAGCACGACGATCTCGACCTCGTAGCCCAGTTGCCCGAAAAGGTTTTTCACCACGCTGGGGGCCAGGCCGCGGACCTGTTTGCCGTCGCTCCAGGAGATTGGCGGGTACACCGGATAATCGCAGTAGCGAACCTTTCCCGCCGCTATCGCGCTGTTGGCCACCATTGCCAACATCAGCCAAAACAGCCGCAACATATGGCTCAGGCCGCGACGCTGGCGGTGAACAGGTAACCGGCGCCGTGGATGGTGATGATCAATTGCGGCTCGGCCGGATCGTCGTTCAACTTGCGCCGCAAGCGCCCGACCAGCACATCGATGGAACGATCGTTGGGCACCCACTCGCGGTTGCGGATCTGGTCCATCAATTGGTCACGGCTCAAGGTGTGGCCGCTGTTGCGCAGGAATACGCTGAGCAACTGGTACTCGCCATGGGTCAGCAGGGTTTCGCTGCCAGAGCGGTCGATCAGCCGTCGGCGGTCAGTGTCCAGCGCCCAGGCGGCGAACTGCTTGACCGGCCGAGGAATCGCTGCAACCGGTTGCGGCGTCTGGGCATGACGAACCCGGCGCACCAGGTTTTTTGCCCGGGACACCAGTTCGCGTGGATTAAGGGGTTTGATCACATAGTCATCGGCGCCGCATTCAAGGCCGACGATACGGTCGATTTCATCGTTACGGCCGGTGATCAGAATGATCCCGACTTCCGAACGGACCCGCAGCTCCCGGGTCAGGGTCAGGCCGTCCTTGCCCGGCAAGCGAATATCGAGCATCACCAGATCGACCGTCTGGCTCGCCAGAAAGGTTTCGGCGAGTTCCGCCGTGGCGGCGCAATGCACCTCATAACCTTCCTGGGACAGGTAGGCGTGCAGCAGTTCGCGAATCAGCGGATCGTCATCGACGATCAGTACCCGAGGAGCCATCGCTTGGAATCCTGCGTATGCCCGAAGGCGTGTTTCTTATTAGAGTTTTTTCCTGCACCGGCGCCAGAGAGTATCCATTGCTGAACGGGCGATCAACAGTCAGTCGTCTGCAAGCAAAAACGCTGGCGCCCACCGGCCTGTAAACCGTCGACCCAGGCTTCGCAAATCTGCATGCCCTGCTCCGGGGTAAAGGTCCCCGGGTTGAGTCCCGACTCCAGCCACAAGCCGTCGAGCAAGGCACTGAGGCTGATGGCCGCAAGATCGGCGTCGAAGTGTTCCCAGCCCTCCTCCTGCGCCAACTCCATCAGCACCTTGCGCAGTACGCCGCGGTACTCGCCATAGGATTGATCGTGCGCCTGGTTGATTGCCTCTGCGGTCTTGACCGCGCCCCAGAACGCCAGCCAGGCGTCCAGCAGTTGCGGGTCCAATATCTCGGCGGAAAACGAGCCGCGGAAGAACGCCGACAAACGCTCGCGGGCATTCGGTGCAGCCTGTTCCATGGCCTCGCGCAGCAGGCTCATGACTCGTCCGGTGATCGACATGTAGGCTTCGGCCACCAGTTCGTCCTTGCCCGAATAGTGATGGCTGATCAGCCCGACCGAAACCCCGGCCTCGGCGGAAATCTTGCGGATCGATGCGCCCTGGAAACCATGCCGCTTGAGGCACACCAGCGTCGCCTCGATCAGATTGGCCTTGCGCAACTCCGGCTCCATGCGGGAAAAACGGGCTTCCTGACTCATGCGCGACACTCTCCTGGATCAATCGTTGGGGCCACGGTCGGGAAGACCGCGAGCTAAACGACTGTACAGCAAGAGCGACAAAAGTCTCCAGCGTCAGATCCCGGGTTTTCCCGCACGGCTCGGTCAGTCGCCCCGTTGCAATTACTTGCTGGCCCAGGCGTTGAAGCGCTCTTCAAGCTCCTCGCCGTGATCGACCCAGAACGCCACGTTCATCGACAGTGCACCCTTGAGGTTTTGCGGCGCAGTCGGCACCCATTGCGCCAGTTTGCTGTCCAGTCGCGCTGCGGCCTGGGTATTGGTCGGGCCGTAGGGAATCTGCTCGACATACTTGACCTGGGCATCCGGCTGATTGGCGAAGGCGATAAAACGCTTGGCCTGATCGACGTGTCTGGAACCCTTGATGATCGCCCAGTAGTCCATGCCGTACAGGCTGCCCGGCCAGACCAGCCCGAGGTGACTGCCGCTTTGCGCAGCAGCGGCCACCCGCCCGCTGTAGGTCGAGGTCATCACCACATCGCCGGCGGTCAACCATTGCGCCGGTTGTGCACCGGCTTCCCACCACTGGATATGCGGCTTGAGTTCAGTGAGCTTGGCGAACGCCCGGTCGACGCCTTGCGGGGTGCTCAGCACCTTGTACACGTCCTCGACTTTCACCCCGTCCGCCAGCAAGGCGAACTCCAGGTTGTACACCGCACGTTTGCGCAGCCCGCGTTTGCCGGGGAATTTCTGCACATCCCAGAAGTCGGCCCATGAGGTCGGGGCCTGCGCCAGCTTCTGGGTGTCGTAGGCAATCGCCACGCTCCAGACCAGCGCGGCGGAACCGCATTCCTGCGCGGCCTCGGGGATCAACTGCTCGGCGTGTCCCAGAGCTTTCCAGTCCAGTCGCTCGTACATGCCTTCGTCGCAGCCGCGCATCAGGTCCGGGCCTTCGATCTGCACCACGTCCCAATCGACGTTGCCGGTGTCGACCATCACTTTGATCCGGGCCATTTCGCCGTTGTATTCGCTCTGGATCAGCGTGCTCCGATCCGCCGTGCTGAAGGGTTGGAAGAACGCCACATCCTGGGCTTTTTGTCCGGCTCCGCCGTAACCTACCACCACCATCTCCGGTGCTGCCTGAGCGTTGCCAAGGCCAATGGCCAGGGTCAACAACAAGGGATAAAAACCGTGCTTGAGCGTGTTCGATTTCATCAGTGGTTCCTCGTGCAGGTGTCACTCAGGCAATGCCGGCGTGACCCATTTTTTATTGTGGTGAGGTTCGCCCCAGGAGTGGGCGCCAAAACAAGCTACTGCAAGCATCAGTAAAAAAACAAGTTGATTTTTTACTGGCGGTAAATTTCTATAGGGCAATAATAACAACGCCGAAAACCCGGCCTTTCGGCTTCAGCCCGCCTGGAGTACCCGTACCATGCCGACCTCGACCCCAGCCTTTGCGCATCTGTTCGAACCCTTGCAGATTCGTGGCAAACGCCTGAAAAACCGCATCATGTCCAGCGGACATGACACCTCGATGCCCACCGACAACCTGGTCAATGAACAACTGATCGCCTATCACAAGGCGCGCGCCGAAGGCGGTGTCGGGTTGATCGTGTTGCAAGTGGCCGGTGTGCATGACAGTGCGCGCTACACCTCGCATGTGCTGATGGCGACCGACGACGCCTGTATCGAGGGCTACCGGAAACTTGCGCAAAGCTGCCACGCCCACGGCACCGTGGTGCTCTCGCAGATCTTCCATCCGGGACGCGAGATCATGGAGTCCAGCGATGGCCTGCTGGCGGTTGCCTATTCGCCTTCGGCAGTACCCAACGAGCGTTTTCGGGTGATGCCGCGCGCGCTCGATCAGGCGATGATCGACGAGATCGTCGCCGGTTATGGTGCCGCTGCCAGGCGCCTGTATCAGGCCGGACTCGACGGCGTCGAAGTGGTCGCCAGCCATGGTTACCTGCCGGCGCAATTCATCAACCCACGGGTCAACCGCCGCACCGACGACTACAACGGTGACCTGCAACAGCGCCTGCGCTTTTTGCGCGAAGTGATCGCCGCCGTACGCGCCAACACCGACGAGCAGTTCATCATCGGCTTGCGCATTTCCGCCGATGAGCGCGACCCTGAAGGGCTCACCGAAGACGAGTCGCTGCAAGCCGTCCAATCGCTGCAAGCGCAGCTGGATTACGTGCACATCGTCGCCGGCACCTCGGCGTCGTTGGGTGGCGCGGTGCATATCGTGCCGCCGATGGCGATCGAAGCCGCCTACCTGGCCAAGGACGCCGGAACCTTCAAGGCCAGCCTGAGCATTCCGTTGTTTGTCACCGGGCGCATTAACCAGCCACAGGAAGCCGAACTGATTCTGGCGCGTGGCCAGGCCGATGTGTGCGGCATGACCCGTGCGCTGATTTGCGACCCACAAATGCCCAACAAGACCGACGCCGGGCGCGCCGAAGATGTGCGGGCCTGCATCGCCTGCAATCAGGCATGTATCGGGCACTTCCACAAAGGTCTGCCGATTTCCTGTATCCAGCACCCGGAAACCGGTCGCGAGTTGCTGTTCGGCCACCGGCAACCGACCACCCAGCGCAAACGCATCATGATTGCCGGCGGTGGTCCGGCCGGAATGAAAGCCGCTGCCGTGGCTGCACAACGCGGGCATGAGGTGACGCTCTACGAGGCCAGTTCGCAACTCGGTGGGCAAGTGCTGTTGGCGCAACTGTTGCCACGGCGCAGCGAGTTCGGCGGTGCCAGCACCAACCTCCAGCGCGAGATGGAACTGGCCGGCGTGCGCGTGGTGCGCAATACCCGAGTCGACCGGGCGTTGGTTGCGCGCGAACGGCCGGACATGGTGATCGTCGCCACCGGCGCCGAGCCCTACTGGCCGGCGTTCGAACGTGGCGGTGAGTTGCAGGTGGTGGACGCCTGGCAGGTGCTGCGCGATGAGGTGCAGATTGGCCGTTCAGTGGTGGTGGTCGACTGGCGGTGTGACTGGATCGGCCCCGGCATTGCCGAACGCCTGGTGCGCGCCGGGCATCAGGTGCAACTGGCGGTCAACGGCACTCATTGCGGGGAAAACCTGCCGCTGTACGTGCGCGATCAACTGGCCGGCGAACTGCATAAGCTGGGCATCCCGATCACGCCTTATGCGCGGCTTTACGGTTGCGACGACAACACCGTCTACTTGCAACACACCGCCAGCGGCGAACCGATGCTGTTCGAAAACGTCGATACGCTGGTGCTGTGTCAGGGCCATCAGCCGGTGGACACCTTGGGTCTCGAGCTGCAAGGTCTGGTGGAGTTTCGGCGGATCGGTGACTGTCTGGCCCCGCGCACCGCCGAAGAAGCGATTTATGAAGGCTTGAAAGTCGCCTGGGAGCTTTGAGGCTGTTTATACTCCGGGTCCGTATAACCTGTGGGAGCGTGCTTGCTCCCACAGCGATTGCGCTCATCAGCCCGGTTCGGAACTCACCATGAGCAACAACAGCACGACACAGCCCGCAACCGGCAGCGCCGAACCGCATTTTCTCGGCACGCGGATTCGCGGCCTGCGCAAACGTCGGGGCATGACCCTGGCGGAGCTGGCGCACATGAGTGAGTTGACGGCAGGCTACATCAGCCAGCTCGAACGCAACCTCGCCTACCCCTCGATTCCCGCGCTGTTCAACATCGCCCGAAGCCTGGGCGTGACCATCCAGTGGTTCTTCGCCAGCGAAGCCAACACCGCGCCCGAAGACCACGGTTACGTGGTGCGCAAGAACAGCCGCATGAGCGTGCATTACGAAGACGGCATCGTCGACCAACTGCTGACCCCGCAACCCAACCGTCAGCTGGAAATGCTCCACTCACGCTTTCCGCCAGGCACCTACAGCCAGCACAGCTACAGCCACGAAGGCGAAGAAGCTGGTTATCTGCTGTCGGGCACTTTCGAGTTGTGGGTCGCAGAACGTCATTTCCAGCTCAACGAAGGCGACAGCTTCAGTTTTTCCAGCCAGGAACCCCACCGTTATGGCAACCCCGGCGACGTCGATGCAGTGGTGATATGGGTGATTACCCCGCCGACATTTTAACGGCGCAGGCGCGCATTCGGCTGAGTGGCGCAAGCGCGCTTCAAGGTGTCACTCGGTAATTCCTTGAACAGCGCCCGGTAGCTGCTGGAAAACCGCCCAAGGTGCCAGAACGACCAGTTCATCGCCACTTCGGCCACCGTGGTGTCGGTCGCGGTGCGGCTGAGCAATTCGCGACGGGCGCTGTTGAGCCGGCGCAGGCGCAGCCATTGCGTCGGCGCCATGCCGGTGTAGGTCTTGAATGCGTGTTGCAGCTGGCGCAGCGAGACTTCGGCGACCTGGGAAAGCTCCAGCAAATTGAGGTTCTCTTCCGGCGTATCCGCCGCCCATTCACCGATCCGTTTCATGATCGCTCGCTCCCCTGTCCGGCGCTGCAACGCGCCCTGGTCCAGGCACACGCAGGCGTTGTCGAGAATAAACAGGCAGTCGTCCAGCAGCTGTTGAGTCAGCGCGTCCTTGCTTGGCGGATCGATGGTGTGCGACAGCCGGGTCAGGGTGCCGCTCAGCCAGCGGCTGAACAATGCGTTCTGCTGCGAGTTGAGCGGCGCCATGAACAGGCCTTCCAGCCGCTCTACATTCAATCCATTGCGCTGAACGAATTCCGGGCCGAACACCACGGCCACTTCCTGATAGTTCTCTGGCGTGATCCAGATGTTGCGACTTTCGCCGTTCAGCACATACAGCGCGTTGTCACTGCGATCGAAACAGAACGCCAGCGAACCCGGCGGCGCGCTGAAATTCTGCTCGACGCGGGTGTTCATGCACTCCTCGTAAATCTCCACGCCTTGCAGGTCCAGATAACGCACCAGGCCTGCGAAATGCCCGGGCGACATCTGCTGATAGTGCTGCACCCACCCAGGCGTCGCGCGGATCTGTTCGGCGACATCAGCGGTGTTGAAAGCCTGCACGTGCAAGGGGTTTGACTCTGTCATGGAATGACCTGTGTGCACTTTTTTGGTGCGTTTTGGTTCTGCTTAAAGTGGATAGATGGAACGAAACGCGTCGACCAAGATAGTCGTCAACGCGCTACAGGGAAAGTCTCTCGCCACTTGTACGAGATGCAGAGACCGACTCTGGCGCTGATAAAACCAACAACGAGGTCTTTATGAATGCCCCTTTCGATCAGCTGTCTTCATGGCTGAAAGAACACAAGATTACCGAAGTCGAATGCGTGGTCAGTGACCTGACCGGTATCGCTCGCGGCAAGATAGCGCCCACCAACAAGTTCCTGCATGAGCGAGGCATGCGCCTGCCGGAAAGTGTGCTGTTGCAAACGGTAACCGGGGACTTTGTCGACGACGACATTTACTACGACCTGCTCGACCCTGCCGATATCGACATGGTTTGTCGGCCGGACTCTTCAGCGATTTACGTGGTGCCGTGGGCCATCGAGCCGACCGCCATCGTGATTCACGACACTTTCGACAAGCTCGGCAATCCGATCGAGCTGTCGCCGCGCAACGTCTTGAAAAAAGTCCTCAAGCTCTATGCCGACAAGGGCTGGCAGCCGATCGTGGCGCCGGAAATGGAGTTTTACCTGACTCAGCGCTGCGAAGATCCGGACCTGCCGCTCAAGGCGCCATTGGGTCGCTCGGGCCGCGCCGAAAGCGGTCGCCAATCGTTTTCCATCGATGCGGCCAACGAATTCGATCCGCTGTTCGAAGACGTCTACGACTGGTGCGAACTGCAAGGTCTGGACCTCGACACGCTGATCCACGAAGACGGCCCGGCGCAGATGGAAATCAACTTCCGTCACGGCGATGCGCTGGATCTGGCCGACCAGATCACTGTGTTCAAGCGCACCCTGCGCGAAGCGGCGCTCAAGCATAACGTCACCGCGACCTTCATGGCCAAGCCGATCGGCGACGAACCGGGCAGCGCCATGCACCTGCACCAGAGCGTGGTCGACATCGCCACCGGCAAGCCGATCTTCGCCACAGACGACGGGCAGATGAGCGAGCTGTTCCTGCACCACATCGGCGGCCTGCAAAAGTACATTCCGAAACTGCTGCCAATGTTCGCACCCAACGTCAACTCGTTCCGCCGCTTCCTGCCGGACACCTCGGCACCGGTGAACGTCGAGTGGGGTGAAGAAAACCGCACCGTGGGGTTGCGTGTACCGACTTCCGGTCCCGAGGCCATGCGCGTGGAAAACCGTTTACCGGGCGCCGATGCCAACCCGTACCTGGCCATCGCTGCCAGCCTGTTATGCGGATACCTCGGCATGATCGAGCGCATCGAACCGAGCGCGCCGGTGCAGGGCCGCGCCTATGAGCGACGCAACCTGCGCCTGCCGATCACCATCGAGGATGCACTGGCGCACATGGAAGACTGCCCGACCATCGAGCGTTACCTGGGGGCCAAGTTCGTCCGCGGCTACGTCGCGGTCAAGCGCGCCGAGCACGAAAACTTCAAACGGGTGATCAGTTCCTGGGAGCGCGAGTTCCTGTTGCTGAGTGTTTAACCCGCAGCGCTGATGATCGTTCCCATGCTCTGTGTGGGAACGATCAAACATCGAAAACAATCATTCAAAGGGGTGTCGAAATGCGTCTATTGAAATCAGTCGTTCCTGCAGCGCTCGCGCTGTTCTGCAGCCTCGGCGCGCAAGCGCAGCCGAGCGTCAGTGTGTACAACTGGACCGACTATATTGGTACGACCACCCTCGCCGACTTCCAGGCGAAAACTGGTATCAAGGTCATCTACGACGTATTCGACTCCAATGAAACCCTGGAAGGCAAACTGCTCGCCGGGCGTACCGGGTATGACGTGGTGGTGCCTTCCAACCATTTCCTTGCGCGTCAGGTCAAAGCCGGCGCGTTCCTCAAACTGGACCGCTCGCAGCTGCCGAACTGGAAAAACCTCGACCCTAAATTGCTGGCACTGCTGGAGAAGAACGACCCGGGTAACGCGCATTCGGTACCGTACCTGTGGGGCACCAACGGCATCGGCTACAACGTCGACAAGGTCAAAAAAGTGCTGGGTGTCGATCACATCGACTCCTGGGCCGTGTTGTTCGAACCGGAAAACCTGAAAAAGCTCAGCCAGTGTGGCGTGTCGATGATGGATTCGCCCGACGAAGTATTCCCGGCGGTGCTCAACTACATGGGTATGGACCCACTCAGCTCGAATGTCGAAGACTACAAGAAAGCCGAAGCCAAGCTGCTGACCATCCGCCCATACATCACCTACTTCCACTCCTCCAAGTACGTGTCGGACCTGGCCAACGGCGATATCTGCATCGCCTTCGGCTACTCGGGGGACGTGTTCCAGGCGGCAAACCGCGCCAAGGAAGCGAAGAACGGCGTGAACATCGCCTACGCGATTCCCAAGGAAGGCGGCAACCTGTGGTTCGACTTGCTGGCCGTGCCCGCCGACGCCGGTAACGCCAAACAAGCCCACGAATTCATCAACTACCTGCTCGAGCCGGAAGTGATCGCCAAGGTCAGCGCCACCGTCGGTTACGCCAACCCCAACCCTGCGGCCAAGCAGTTCATGGACGTGGAACTGGTGAACAATCCAGAGGTTTACCCCTCCCAGGCGGTGCTGGACAAGCTGTACATCTCGACCACACCGACAGCGGAAATCATGCGCGTGATGACCCGTTCCTGGAGCAAAGTGAAGTCCAATAAATGAATCAGATCGCTATAAACCTGTCGGCGGAACACGCCCGCTCCTATTACAACGCCTCGGCCAATGCGATGGTGCAACACCCGACGCTGACGTCGGATCTGCAAGCCGACGTCTGCGTGATTGGCGGCGGCTTTACCGGCGTCAACACCGCGATTGAGCTGGCCCAGCGCGGACTCTCGGTGATTCTGCTGGAGGGGCGGCGGATCGGCTGGGGTGCCAGCGGCCGCAATGGCGGGCAGTTGATCCGCGGCATTGGCCACGACGTTTCGGGTTTTGCCCGTTATGTCGGCCAGGAAGGCGTGCGCTATCTGGAGCGCGCTGGCATCGAATCGGTCGAGGTGGTGGGCAATCGCATCCGCGAGCATGGCATCGACTGCGACCTGCGCTGGGGTTTTTGCGAACTGGCCAACACACCCGCGCAATTCGCCGCGTTTCAGTTGGAGCAAAAAAACCTGGACGCCCAGGGTTATGCCCATGCAACCCGGCTCGTCAGGCCCGAGGACATGCGCCAGGTGGTGAACTCCGGTGTGTACGCAGGCGGACTGGTGGACATGGGCTCCGGCCATCTGCACCCGCTCAACCTGGTGCTCGGCGAGGCTCGGGTCGCCGAGTCGCTGGGGGTGCGGGTTTTCGAGCAAAGCCCGGCGCTGGAGATCATCCATGGCAGCACCGTGCAGGTTCGCTGCGCAGGCGGTACGGTGCGCGCCGGCAGTCTGGTGCTGGGCTGCAACGCGCACCTGGAGGATCTGGAACCACGGCTCAGCGGCAAGGTGCTGCCGGCGGGCAGTTACATCATCGCGACCGAGCCATTGTCAGCGCAGGCTGCCGCCGAATTGATCCCGCAGAACCTGGCGCTGTGCGACCAGAAAGTCGGACTCGACTATTACCGATTATCAGCAGACCGGCGCTTGCTGTTTGGCGGCGCCTGCCATTATTCCGGGCGCGATCCAGCGGACATCGCCGCCTACATGCGCCCGAAAATGCTCAAGGTGTTCCCGCAGCTGACCGATGTGCGCATCGACTATCAATGGGGCGGCAGGATCGGCATCACCGCCAATCGTTTCCCCCAGGTCGGGCGGTTGTCGCAGTACCCGAACGTGTTTTATGCCCAAGGCTATTCCGGTCATGGCCTCAACGTCACACACTGGACCGCGCGATTGCTGGCCGAAGCGATTCATGCCGGACACAGCCACGGCCTGGACGTCTTCAGCGCAGTGCCGCACATGACCTTTCCAGGTGGCCGTGCATTGCGTACACCGCTCCTGGCACTGGGCATGTTGTGGCATCGTTTGCGTGAGGTGCTAGGTTAATGACCATCGCCATCGAATCGTCTGGAGCTTCGGGCAATGGCCGCGATCGAGCTGCACCGCGCACAACGGGATGAACTGGACTGCATCGAAAACCTGATGCAGTTCTATCTGTACGACTTCAGCGAGTGGCTGCCGCTGACGATTGGCGCCCATGGATTCTTCCCCCTTCAGCCCATGCTCGACTACTGGCGAAAGCCTGCGACGCAAGCGTTCCTGATCAAGGTTGACGGAGATATCGCCGGGTTCGTGACGGTTGACGACGCAGTTCGTTTCGACGACGTGCAGTACAACATCGGTTATCTCTTCGTCAGCCGCCGCTATCGCGGGCGCGGCGTCGGCAGGTTTGTGGTGTCTGCCCTGCTCCAGCAGCTTCCCGGTCAGTGGCAGATTTTTCATATCGACGCCAATCAGCCGGCGCAGGCGTTCTGGTCAAAAATCATCCCCGAGCTGACCCAGGGTCAGTTCACTCTTCATCAGCTTCCCGTCGACGGCTACCCGTGCACGCTGTTCAAGTTTCGGTTCACTGAGGCTTGAGCCGCTGACTGCATCAAATCGGCAGGTAACGGCTGGCGAAGTCCAGTCCCTGCGTCCAGACTCAGAGCAATAGACGATCCCCAGCGCTGACGACTCGAGGCTTTGAGCATGTTGCTTTTCCTGTTACCTCAGGCTGACTACGACCCCACCGAAAGCAGCGTGCCTTGGCAGGCGTTGCATGACGCCGGAATCGAGGTGTGCTTTGCGACACCAAAAGGCTTGCCGGCCTACGCCGATGCGCGACTGGTGGACATCGGTTTCGGGCCACTGAACTCGCTACTGATGACCCGCAAGGAAGATCTTCAGTGTTACGCGGCCATGACCGCCGACGAAGGTTTCAAATCACCCATGGCCTACGCCGAAGTAGACCCCGAGCAGTACGAGGGGCTGGTGATCCCGGGCGGTCACGCCAAGGGCATGCGCAGTTTGCTCGAATCCGAAGACGCCCGGCGGATTGTCCGGCACTTCTTTGATGCACAGAAACCGGTTGCGGCGGTCTGCCACGGTGTCTTGCTGCTGGCCCGCACGCTGGATGCCGACAACGTTCTTTCGGTACTGCACGGGCGCAAGGTGACCGCGTTGCTGGCCAACACCATGGAGCTGCCAGCGTGGTGGATCACCGCGCCATGGCTTGGCCGCTACTACCGCACCTATTCGCAAACGGTGCAGGCCGAAGTCACCGCGGCATTGGCGAGCGTCCATGACTTCTTGCCGGGGCCAAGATTCTCGCAACGTGATTCGACAGAAAACCCGCAATGCGGGTTTATCGTGCATGACGGCAACCTGTTGACCTCACGTTGGCCGGGCGACTGCCACCGTTTTGCCGCGGAGCTGGTCAGCATGGTGCACCAGGCACGCAGTGTTCAGACCTCGCGCCGGACCGACCGGACAGTCGGCATGCATTGACGGCGGCGGCGCGTCTCACGCGCGCCCGCTGACCGACCACCAGCGCGGCAACAACTGCTGGACCTTGCTTTCGCCAAAGCGGTCATCGATCAGCATCACCACGCCTTGATCCTGCTGGGTACGAATCACCCGTCCGGCGGCTTGCACCACCTTTTGCACACCGGGAAACAGGTAGGTGTAGTCATAACCTGCACCGAAGATCGCCGCCATGCGCTGCTTCAGTTGCTCGTTGACCGGGTTCAGTTGCGCCAGCCCCAGCGTCGCGATGAACGCACCGATCAAGCGTGAGCCCGGCAAGTCGATACCTTCGCCGAACGCCCCGCCCAACACCGCAAAACCGATGCCCTGGCTGGTGGGTGTGAACTGCTCCAGAAAGGCCTGACGCCGGGCTTCGTCCATTCCGCGTGACTGTGACCACAGGTTGATCTGCGGCCAAGTCTCGGCAAACAGCTGCGCCACCTGTTGCAGATAATCAAAGCTGCTGAAAAACGCCAGGTAATTGCCGGGACGCTCAATGAACTGTCGGGCCATCAACTCGACAATCGGCGCAAGCGAGGCCTGCCGGTGCACGAATCGGGTGGAGATCCGGCTGACAATCTGCACCTTGAGTTGCTCGGCGTTGAACGGCGACTCAACGTCGATCCACACCGTGGTAGCCGGCAACCCGAGCAGGTCGGCGTAATAACGCTGCGGGCTCAAGGTCGCGGAAAACATCACCGTGCTGCGCGCCGCCGTCAGGCGCGGGCGGATGAAACCGGCTGGCACCACATTGCGCAGGCACAGCTGCGAAAGGCTGCGCGTGTTGCCGAGGTCGCGCTTGCTGATGTCGAACAGGAAATGTTCATCGAACAGTTCGGCGACCCGGCTGAATTGCAGCGCATCGAAATAGAAGCTCTGCACCGCAGCATCCAGCCCTTGCGGGTGATCGTTGAGGTAATCGCCAATGGCGGTCGTGCAGAGCGACAGCGCTTGCAACAGTTTTTCCGGGGCCTTGGCGTAAGCCTGATAAGGGCTTATCTGTGTTTTGTGCAGCGCGTTCCATTCACGGTTGACCCGCTGCAAGCTCTTCTTCAGCACCTCGGGGGCGCTTTTGCGCAGCGTATTCAAGGCGAATTGATCGAGGCTGGCGCTGTACATCTGCCGACCGCGCTCCACCAGGTTGTGGGCCTCATCCACCAGCACCGCGACCTTCCACTGGTTGGCCTGGGCCAAACCGAACAGCAACGCGCTGAAGTCGAAATAGTAGTTGTAATCGGCAACCACCACGTCAGCCCAACGGGCCATTTCCTGGCTCAGGTAATACGGACATACCTGATGTTCCAGGGCGATCCCGCGCAGGGCCGTCTGATTGAGCAGCGTCACTCGGCTCGCCGCCTCACGGGCCGCCGGCAGGCGATCGTAAAAGCCTTTCGCCAACGGGCAGGATTCGCCGTGACAGGCTTTGTCCAGGTGCTCGCAGGCTTTGTCGCGCGCAATCATCTCAAGCACTCGCAACGGTAAACCGTCGCTGCGGTCGACGATCACCTGTGCCGCATCCAGCGCCAATTTGCGTCCGGGTGTCTTGGCGGTGAGGAAGAACACCTTGTCCAGTTGCTGCGGCGCGAACGCCTTGAGCATCGGGAACAGCGTGCCGACCGTCTTGCCGATGCCTGTCGGAGCCTGGGCCATCAGGCAGCGACCGGTGCTGACTGCCTTGAACACCGATTCGGCGAGGTGACGTTGCCCCGGGCGGAAGTCCGGGTACGCAAAGCCCAGTACCTGCGCGGCCTGATTGCGCGCTTCGCGATGGGCCATTTCCTGCTCGGCCCACTGCAGAAACAGCCCGCACTGCAGCGTGAAGAAATGCTCCAGCTCAAGCGCGCTCCAGGTTTCGACCAGGCTGGTTTCCTTTTCGCTGACGATATCGAAATACACCAGCGCCAGCTTGATCTCGGCCAGCTGCAATTTCTGGCACATCAGCCAGCCGTAGATTTTCGCCTGGGCCCAATGCAACTGGCGGTGGTTGACCGGCATCCGCTCCAGTTCGCCACGGTAGGTTTTGATTTCCTCAAGGCGGTTCTGGTCGGGGTCATAACCGTCCGCCCTGCCCCTGACTGTCAACTGCCGATATTCGCCTTCGAGGGCCACTTCGTTTTGATAGGTCTCACTTCGCCGCGAAGCGACGGTACGGTGACCGACGATGCCTTCCAGGGCAGTCGGCGACGGGGTGAAACGCAGGTCGAGATCACCGACCTTGGCGGTGAACTCACACAGCGCACGCACCGCAACGCTATAGCTCACGCCTCGTGCTCCGCCCATTGCACATAACAGACGGCGATAGGCATCTGGTGCTGGTGGCAGAACTCCAGCCAGCGCAGTTGGTTGTCTTGCAGGCGATCGCCCGGGCCTTTGACTTCGATCATCCGGTAGGTCTTGTGCTGCGGCCAGAACTGGATCAGGTCCGGCATCCCGGCACGATTGGCCTTGATGTCCAGCAACAGGCGATTGAACCAGTGCTTGAGGTGTTCGGCCGGCAGACAGTCCAGCGCATGCTCAAGCAGCTCCTCGGTCAGCACGCCCCAAAACACGAAGGGTGACTGCACCCCCGACTTGGCGCGAAAGCGCTGGCGGATGGTCTCGGCATAACGCCCATCGTCCAGCTCTGCCAGGCACGCCTGGAACAGATCGGCACGCCGGGAATGAAAATCCTCGCTGAGCAGGTCCACCGGCCCACGCTGGAATGGGTGAAAAAATGCGCCAGGCAACGGTGCGAAAATCGCCGGCCAGCAGAGCAGCCCGAACAACGAGTTGATCAGGCTGTTTTCGACGTAATGCACTGGCGCCGTGGGTTCATCGAGATGAGCCTGGACGTAGAACTCAACGGACAGTGCCGGGTCGATTCGCGACAGACTCAAGTCCAGGCGCTCAACCTCGCGCGTCTTGACCCGAGGCGCTGGCGGGCCGCCGAGTTTACGCCGCAACCGGGGCAGAACCCGCGACAGCTGTTGTTGCTCGGCGGCGCTCTCCGGCGCGTGTTCGGCGTGGGTCGCCAACTCCAGGGCCAATTGAAACTCGGCACAACGTTCCAGCACCCGGATCAAGCGCAACCTGGCGCCGGGGTACGCACATTCGCGGTAGATCGTCAGCGCTGCCGGGAAATCAGCAATGCGCTCGCAGTGTTGCCCGATCTGAAACAGTAGCTTGGCGCGTCGCCGTTCGAGCCAGGGGTTGGCGGTTTGCAATATACGGATCTGTTCGACGACTTGTTCCAGCGGCTCCCCGGCTTCAAAACGCAGTTGGCAATCGTGCAAATAGAGAAACGCCTCGACGTCGTCACGACTGCGCAAGCCTCGGGATTCGGCGCAAAACTCGACTTTCTCGTAGGTAAAGATCCCAAGATCCGCCAGGACAAACTCCGACCAGTCCTGATACAGGTTGCCGAAGAACATCAGCCGCAGCCGATCGCACAGGTCCATGATGGTCAGGCTCAATAACCGGTCATCCAGCGTCGGGCACCAGTTCTTGAAGGGCTGCGCCTCGGTGAACTGCTCGCTCAGTGCGGCCAGCCACTCGGACTTCTTCGCTTTGGGGTGCACGATGGCCGTGCTGAAGCACTGAAGGATTTCCGGTTTAAGCAGCACCTCGAACAGTTGCTCAATCGACAGTGGCGCCTGTTCGTAAACCCAGCCAAGGGTCAGCAAGGGTTCTGCCGCGCTGGCGATCTCGCCTATTTCGGCGTAATGCAACTTGCCGAGGCGAAAATGCTCGCCCTTGCGCATGACCATCCTGACCAGCAGTGCCTGAGAGGCGCGCGGCAACTGGCCAAAATCAACGATGAATTGCTGCTCCTCCGCGCTCAGCACATCGGCATAGCGCTGTTCAAGCCAGGCGAGCACTTGTTGGAAGTTGTTCAGGTAATAGAACGGATCTTCGAGCGGATTGACTGTCACGAATAGAAAGCGCCATGGCGAGCAGATACTGGTTATGCGTACAGATATCAGCTGAGCCCGGTGCTGGCAAACGGAAAAAGATCGGCGGCCGGTTTTGCGTAATGAAGGTCACCATGTCCGGCTCGTGTTACGGCTTAACTGATCGTCATCATTCGGTTTTCGACTTTTTCCGTCATAAACCGAACTTTCCTGGAGTGAGTGACACCAACAACGGTCGGTATCGAAATGACGCACCTGTGCGTCGAGACGATCAAAAGAATTCTGTAAGAGAGGTTTATTGATGAATATCCGTATTCTGAGCATGCCCTTGGCGATCGTCGGCTTGCTGGCATTAGGCGGTTGCGCGTCGCCAACGGTGGTGACGTTGCAGAACGGTACGCAATATTTGACCCAGGACACGCCGAAAACCAAAGGCACAGACGGTTTCATTGAGTTCAAGGACATTTCTGACGCCAAGATCAAGGTCAAGGCGGACGATGTCGCCACCATCCGCACCGGAAAATGATCGAAAGCCTCAGGGCATCTGCAATGCAGGGTCTTGCCCCGGGATACTGTTATCGCAGGAAATGACCTGCCCGCCGCGTCGCAGCAATTGCCCCCTGATGGTTTGGCAGCGCTCGTATTCCCGGGCATTCGCGTTGTCGATGCTGATATTGCCGGTCACGGGTGGTTGCTTGCCGTCACCCAGGCTCAGTTTCACCCAGGGTTGTTCCGGCTGAATCTGGAAACGGCTGTTCTCGGGTTCAGGCTCAGTCTGTTCAACCTGTGCGGGTGTTGGCAGTTGATCGGCGGTCACGCCATATCGATTCAAAATCGAGCCATGAGGCAACTCCTCAGCCATCGCGCCCGCCGATAACATCATCAGCGCTGCTGCGACTGCCTGCCTCTTGCTGTTACTCACTGTGTTCAATCTCCTGTTTCGGTTCACCGCGCCTGGTGTCTGTGTTGCTCGAAGGTGGCGCCCTCTGGAAACGCATGGCCTGCCCGGTGGTTTAATGCCATGGCAAAAAAAATACCGGGGCACACCCGCAAAATTCTAATTTACGCCTGGCTCACCGGAACATTGTGGCTATGCTTTTCAGAGTCGACGGGCGCTTTCCTGATCCCGGGGAAATGCTTTTGTCCGGTATTTGAGCCTGTCGTGTAGCGACAGGTCACCTTTTCCAATCAGAAGGAATTACCAGCGTGCAGCCCCTACAACGCCCATTGAGCGATAAGGACTTCGCGCTTCCCCTGCCCGGCTTCAAAGTTCTCGCACTGGCCCTTGCCGTCTTCGGGCTCAGTGCGTGCAGCAGTATCCACGCGCACACCACCGAATACGCGGGGGCCCAGCACACAACCGCGACGTCCCCGGACTCGGTGCAAATACTGCGTACCGCGCCGACACGACCGTACACGCGGTTGGGTGAAGTGATTCTGCACACACGCACGCAGCCGGCCCCGCCCGTCAGCGAGTTCGAGCAGAGACTGCGTGAAGAAGCGGCGAAAATCGGCGGCGATGCGGTGGTGGTGATCTACGACATGACCCTACCCATTTCGGATTACGTCAGCGTCGCGCTTCCGCTGGACCGGGATCTCCATTCCGAGCAGAGACGCAAGCTCAAGGGCATCGTGATTCACTATGAATAAACGCTGAAAAGCCCGACGCGAACCGCAATGCTGTTCACTTAAGGAAGTCTGGAGGCCTGAGAAATATCTGTGGCGAGGGAGCTTGCTCCCGCTGGGGTGCGAAGCGGCCCTGATTTGGGCCTGCTACGCAGTCCAGCGGGAGCAAGCTCCCTCGCCACAACTGCGGTTGTGCCTGAAACATCGGCTTAAGTGAATAGCATTGCGACGCGAACCGAGGTTCGCGCCGGGCTTTTTGGCGTCAGGCGATCACCACGCCTGAACTGGCCAGGTGATCGAGCCCAACCCCGACCAGCGTCACCGAGTCATTACCGAAGCTCAATACGGTATCGGCGCCAACCGCTTTGGCGTGGTCACGTACGTCGTAGTTTTGCCCCACGCCTTCGACGCCGAGGAAGACCAGCTTGTCGCTGCTCTGGTAGCCGAGGATCCGGTCATTGCCGAAGTGGCCACTGAACAGGAAGGTGTTGCTGCCGCCTCCCGACTCCATCAGGTCATTACCGGCACCGCCGACAAACACGTCATTGCCCTTACCGCCGATCAGATGATCATTGCCGTCCAGACCAAACAGCCAGTCGCCAGCTGCATGCGCCGTGAGGACATTGTCTCCCGCGTCGCCCTTCACCGATGACGCGTACTGGGTCAGGTTATTGCCGACCTGCAAGCCTTTGTCGGTGACGCTATGGGTCACGTCATCCTTGAGCAAACCCCAGAGAAAGCCCGGTTCTTTACTGATGAAGCTGCCGATATCGCGGGTGATGCTGATCCCGCCGTTCGCATCGCGCACGTACACAGTACCGGCGCCATCGTTGGCAAAATCGAAGTTTTTCACCGACTGCTGCAAGTCCAGCGTGTTGCTGCCCTTGCCGCCCAACAGGATGTTGTAGCCACCGGCATCCCTGAAGGTGTCGTTGCCATCGCCGCCCTCCAGATAGTCATTACCTTTGCCGCCCTGGATCAAATCGTCACCGTTACTGCCGATAATAAAGGTGCTGCCCTTGTGCGGCTCGGCGTTGCGGTTGAGGTCCTGAACCCAGGTGTTGCTGCGCGCCGGGTCCGACAGGTTGGCGACGATGATCGTCGAGTCCTTGCTGGTCAGGTCGTAGAACTTCGACTCCAGCACCCGGGTCATGCCATCGCCGTAACCGGTGGGCAGATGGGAAATCCAGGTCGGGACGTTGAGGATCGAAAACGGCAACATGTTCCATGCCGCCGAGGCGTAATGGTCGTTGAAGCTGACGATGTTGTTGGTTGCCGAATCCTGATGCGCATCGTGTACGCCGACCGATGCCAGGTTGAACGTTGAACCGTCCAGCGCGCGGAATACCGGATCGTTTTCGTAACCGATGTTGAGCACCTTGTCGGTACTGCTTTGGGTCGGTGACGCGTAGGCGATGTAGTTGGAATCCTTGTAGAAGCCGTTCCAGTGATCGCCGCTCAGGTCCGCCAGGCTATTGACCGCCAACCCGCCGAGGCTGTGGCCGCTGACCAGTACGTCCTTGCCGCTCAGGCCATTGGCGGTGGCAAATGCGGCGACATTCTTGAGCAACGAACCAAAGGCTTCGCCGACGTAGTTCTTGGCGTAATCCTTGGGGCCCAGTGCCGCCATCAGGTCGTTGATCACATCGCCAATGGAGTCGCTGATCTGTATTTCACGGGGGCCGCTGGTGCCGCGAAACGCGATACCGATTTCGGTGAGATGGCCTTGAGCGTCGTACTTGCCGAGGATCTCGACCTGAGCACTGGTGTAACCGGCTTTCTCGCCGAAGAAAGTTCCGCGGACATCGACCTTGCCGCCATAGCCTAACTGGCTGGCGGTGATCGGGGTCCAACCGGCCTTTTGTACCGCGTCCAGCGCAGCTTTTTCCGAATCGGGGTTCCAGGGAACGCCGGGAATCACCCCTTGCGAGTCGGTGCCGCCGATCAGCGCAGTGACCAGCGTCGCCGGCAGCCCAAGGCCGAAACCATTGTGCTGATAGCCCGTGGCAAAGCCATTGTCGAGGTTGTGATAGGAGTACAGCGTGATCGCCAGCGCATCGGAAAACAGCGCTTTGGATTCGGCTGAGTTGTGGTTTTTGTAGTCATAGACACCCATGGTATTGCCTCTCTTTTGTTGAAATTGTTAGAGATAGCTCATGCAGCTGGAGCGCCCCGCAGCGCAGGGCGTTCCATTTAGTGCTTCTGTGGTTTAAGCAAATATGATCTCCGCACCCGACAGGTTATTCAGGCCGACACCCACCAGCGTCACCGCGTAGTCGCCGACCTTGAGCAGCGTGTCGTTACCCGATTGCGAAACGTGCTGGCTGTAGTCATAGCCCTGCCCTGCGCCTTGAACGCCCATGAACACCAGCTTGTCGCTGCCCTGGTAACCATTGATGGCGTCGAAACCGAACGCACCGCTGAACAGGAAAGTGTTGTGGCCGCCGGAGGCATACATGACGTCATTGCCCTCGCCGCCGACGAACGTCACCTGACTCTTGTCGCTGCGCAGCACGTCGTTGCCCGATAACCCGAACAGCCAGTCACCGTCGGCGGTCGCCACCAGCGAATTGCCGTAGGCATCGCCATTGAGCGAGTGGTTGTAGTGAGTCAGCTCGGTGCCGGCCAACAAACCTTTGGCGCTGACGTTGTAGGTGACGTCCTTGTTCAGCAGACCCCACATCGCCCCCGATTCCTTGCTGACCAGCGCGCCGATGTCGCGGGTGATGCTGATGCCGCCGTAGCTGTCGCGCACATACAGCGTGCCGTCGCCATCGTTGGCAAAGGTGAAGTTCTTCAGCGGCTGTTGCAGGTCGAAAACGTTCTGCCCTTTGCCGCCCAGCAGGATGTTGTAGCCACCCGCGTCCCTGAAGGTGTCATTACCGTCGCGGCCTTCGAGGAAGTCGTTGCCTGTGCCGCCGCGCAGCAAATCGTTGCTGTCGGTGCCGATGATGAAGGTACTGCCGGTGTGCGTTTCACCACTGCGGCCCAGGTCTTCGATCCAGGTGCTGGCGCGCAACGACTCCGACAAGGTCGAGACGAGGATCGTCGAGTCCTTGCTGGTGAGGTCGTAGAAGCTCGAACCGATCACCCGGTTCAGGCCGTCGGCATAACCGAGGGAACTGTGGGCCGCCCAGTGTTGCGGGTTGGCAATGCTGAACGGGGTCATCTGGGTGGAGACGTAGTGGTCGTTGACATTGACCATGTTGTTGGTCGCCGAGTCCTGAACCTTGTCGTGCTTGTACAGCGATGAACTGGTGAAGGTGGTGCCGTCGAGCACACGAAACACCGGGTCGTTTTCGTAACCGATGTTCAATACATGGGTGCCCGCCGGGCTTTGCGTCGGCGAGGCGAAGGTCATGTAGTTGGCATCCTTGAAGTAACCGCCCCAGTGGTCGGCACTCAATTCGGCCACGCTGTTGGCCCCCAGGCCACCGAGGCTGTGGCCGGTGATCAGCACGTCCTTGGCATTCAGGCCCCTGGCGCTGGCGAACGCGGCAACGTCCTTGAGCAAGGTGTCGAAGGCGCTTTTGGCGTAGTTCTTTGCATAATCCTTCGGACCGATAGCGGCCAGCAGATTATTCTTCATGTCGCCGTAGGTGTCGCTGTAACCCAGGCCTCCGGTCCCGCGGAACGCGATGCCGAGGGAAATCAGCTTGCCTGCCGCGTCGTACTTGGCCAGTACTTCGGCTTCGGCGCTGGTAAAACCTTCCTGCTCGCCAAAGAAGGTGCCCTGGGCGCCGACCTTGCCTTGATAACCCAATTGCCCGGCGGTGACCGGCGTCCAGCCGGTAGCCAATGGCTTGCCGGTCGGCGTGTAGGCGTAAAGCGTCAATGCAATCGCATCGCTGTACAAGGCCTTGCTGGCCTCGCTGCCGAACTTCCTGTAATCAAAAACACCCATTTTCTTGCCTCTTCATTGCTGGTACGTGTTGCGGTTTTTCAAATCAGAACTGCCAGTCGAGGGTCAGCCCGACGCCGTGGGTCTTGTCCCGCGAGCCCAGCAGTCCGTTGTAATCCAGGTTCAGCGAGACATCGCGTGCCAACGCCAGCCCTGCGCGAACACCGACCACCGCCGCATTGCGGTCCATGGCAACGCTCTGCACGGCGAACGGCGTACTGCCGGAGGCAAACGCGAGGTTTTCCTCGGCGTGGATGTTGCTCAGGTTGTGCTGCCAGCCGAGGGTCCCGGACAGGTCGAGTTGCTGATGTTCGGTGAGTGCCAGGCGTTTGCTCGCTCGCAGACCCAGTGTGGAAAGCACCGCGTCACGGTTGTCGTCGCCGCCCTTGAGCGCTGCTGCACCGCCCTTCTCGGTGAAACTGTCACTGTCCAGGTGCACGTAGGCCAGATTGGCGAACGGCTCCAGTGCCAACGGCTGCAGGTCCAGGCGATAAGCCGCCTCAGTGAACACTTGTGTGGTGTGGGCATCGCGCTTGGATTTCTGCTTGGCACTGACATCGCCGAACTGCAGGTCGCGTTTGGCATCGATGCGGTGCCAGCTGTACGCACCGCCGACGCTCAGACGCAGCGCATCCATTTCATGCCCGGCGTACAGGCCCAAGTGGTAGCTGTCGACCGTGGCGGAAGAATGGGTGCCATCGCCCATGTTCAGCGAACTGTTGCTGTAACCGGTGACGAAACCCAGGCGCGTGTGGTCGGCAATCAAACCGTCGGCCCCGGCCAGCAGACCGCCGATGGAGCTGGTGTAGTTGGCGTTGTCGTGGCCGCTGTCGGTCTTGCCCCAGGCGCCCAGGACTTTGACCCAGGCGTTGTTCTCGGCGCTGTTCGGCGTTGCGGCGTCATACAGACCACCATCGCGCAGGCGCTCACCGACGGCATCACGCAGATAGCGCGAGTCGTTGACCAGCAAGGTGCCGATCGCCGGATGAATTTCTCCGGACAATTGCTGGAAGGCTTGCTGCGCGCTCGCCGCGTTCGGCGACAACAGCAGGCTTTCATACACGGCGTTGCCCGCGCCCAGATGTTCGGCAGCGACAGCCACGGAGCGTTGATTCGGGGTTTGCCCGACGCTGGCGAAGGAGTTGCCATTGCGCTCGATCGCCAATTGCACGCCGGTCGCCGAGTAATCGAGGCTGCCACCGATAAACGCGTAGTTCGGCAACACCGCGCCGAACTGGCCCTGGATACCGCCGGCCGCTTGCAGGATGTTGTACTGATGACCGATCAGGCTGCGCACGTCGCCGGGGCTTAACAGCGTCGGGCTGTTTTCCAGCGACAGGCTCACGGTCGCGCCCTGGATCGTGGCTGTGCCACCGGCAACGATGCTGTCGCTGCTGGTCGGGGACAGCTCGACGGCATAGGTCGAGCCGGGCTCGAAGGTCACATCGCCGGCCACGTGCAAGGTGCCGATCGAGTTGCCCGGCGCAACGGTGCCGCCGCTTTTCGCGGTCAATGCGCCGACCTGCCCGGAGCCACCGAGGATGCCGCTGTCGTTGACCGTGACCGCCGACAGCAACGAACCGTTGACCGCCAACCGCCCCTGATTCACCAATGTTGGCCCGGTATACGTGTTGCTGCCGGTCATCACCAGTGTGCCGATGCCCTGCTTGGTCAAACCGCCGTGGCCGGAAATATCGTTGCGCCAGACGTCGAACCCGCAACTGATGTCGTTACAGATCCGCTGCGTTGGCTTGCCGGCATCGATGAGCGCACCGACGCCTGGCAGGTCGGCGACAAACTGCCCGGAGCCATAGGACCCGTCCACCCGGAATTCCTGCGGAATGTCGGCATCGGCGACAAACATGCCGGGGCCGTCGATGCCCTTGCGCAGGTTGATCATGCCCCAGCCGTACAACGAATCGATGCCCGGTGCGCCCATGTCGGTGGCGGTGGTTTTCAGCACCGTGGCGACCTGCGCGCCGGTCATGTACGGGAAACGTTCCATCAACACGGCAGTGGCGCCGGCAACGTGTGGCGCGGCCATCGAGGTGCCGTTCTTGTTGGCATAGCCCACGGTCAGGTCATCGGCGTTGGTGCCGCCGAGCACCGCGCTGTAGATCTTGGTACCCGGTGCCGACACACAAAAGCCTGCGGTATAACCGCAACGCGACGAGAAGGTGCTGATGATGTAGGGATTGGCGCTAGTGGTGTCCGGGTTCATTTGCAGCGCCGCGACCGTGACCCAGTTTGCGGCAATGTCCGGCACGAAGTAACCCAGGCCGGCAATCGCGTCCGGGTTGTTGAGGTTGTAGTCGTTACCCGCGGCGAAGATGGTCACGATACCGCTGCGCGCCGCGTCGATGGCGCCCCGGTACGCACCGCCCTGTTTGGTGTTGAGCAGCGGCTGGATCTGATCGAACTGTGCCTGGCCGTCCTGCACGGTGAAATGCGGGAACGCCGGGTCCTTGCCGCCCTTTTTGAAGCGATCGGTGATGCCGATGCCCCAGCTGTTGTTGATGATCCGCGCGCCGCTTTCTCGTAGGCCGTCCCAGCCGGCTTTGTAGACCGCGCCGTCGTTGCCGAGAATGATCCCGTCTTCAGGTCCCGGGTCGCCGTTGTCAGCGCTGATGATTTGCGCGTTGAACGCCACACCGTGCATCGGACTGCCATCGCGGCTGCCGGCGGCAATCCCGCCGACGTGAGTACCGTGGTACCCCAGCTTGCCGTCGGAACCTATCGTCGGTGTGCCGTCATACCGAAAGGCATCTCCGGCTTTGACCGGAATGTAGGGGTCGGTGTATTCGCGGATACCGCTGGTGATCAGCGTCACTACTTTATCCACGCCGGAAAACTCCGGGTGTTTGGCGTAGACCGGTTGATCGAAGATGCCCAACTTGACGCCTTTACCGGTGTACCCGGCTGCGTAGGCATCCTGGGCGTTGATCGCGCCCAGCCCCCACTCGGCGTTGAATTCGGGACTGCGCCAGCTGTTCGGATCGCCGAGCTTGGCGCTTTCCACATAGGGCGCGGCCTGAGCGACCCCGATCGCCGCCATATAAGCGATAAAGGCTCCATTGAGAGCTTTGGCCTTGCGGCTGATGCCGATTTGCACAGGTGTGTTGTTGCGCGACTTGCCTTTCATCCAGCTACCTTCCTTAGTTGACTTGCTTGAATCCCCGCGTGTTTATCCGCACGCATCTTGTTGTGTTCCATGCTCCCCCGTAGCAGCGGCCGCAGGCCGCGTTCGGCTCGGTCCGCGCTCGGGCGCAGCAGTCGTAAAACCATGCCCCGCGGTGCATCAGGCTCACCGAGCCGTCCGCATGGCGAGCGCTTCGCTCTCGAACGCCGGCTGCGCCAGCTGCTACAAAAGCTGCGCTGTACACAACCCTGTAGCAGCGGCCGTAGGCCGCGTTCGGCTGCGCAGCAGTCGTAAAACCATGCCCCGCGGTGCATCAGGCTCACCGAGCCGTCCGCATGGCGAGCGCTTCGCACTCGAACGCCGGCTGCGCCAGCTGCTACAAAA
>NZ_JBXAMS010000011.1:46772-192765 GCF_058800905.1 Pseudomonas sp. GW822-FHT04C11
AGCCACGTTGCACACACAACCCTGTAGCAGCGGCCGCAGGCCGCGTTCGGCTGCGAAGCAGTCGTAAAACCATGCCCTGCGGCGCATCAGGCTCACCGAGCCGTCCGCATGGCGAGCGCTTCGCACTCGAACGCCGGCTGCTACAAAAGCCACGTTGCACACACAACCCTGTAGCAGCGGCCGCAGGCCGCGTTCGGCTGCGAAGCAGTCGTAAAACCATGCCCCGCGGTGCATCAGGCTCACCAAGCTGTCCGCATTGGCGAGCGCTTCGCCCGAACGCGGACCGACTCGAACGCCGGCTTCGCCAGCTGCTACAAAAGCTGTGGTGTTCTTTAGAACTGCCAATTCAGGCTCAGGCCTACTCCGTGGCTGTTTTCGCCGCTGGCCAGACGGCCGTTGTAATCGAGGTTCAAACGGACGTCCTTGGCCAATGCCAGCCCTGCCTGAACCCCGATCAGCGCCGCGTTGCGCGCCAGTGGTGCGCTTTCGACGGCGAACGTCGGGCCGCCGCTGGCAAACGCCAGATGGTCTTCCGATCGGGTAGCGCTCAGGTTGTGCTGCCAGCCGAGGGTGCCGGCCAGGTCGAGCTGTTGCTGACTGGAAAGGTTGATGGTTTTCAGCGCTCGCACACCCAACGTGCCGAGCACCGCATCACGCGTGTCGCGACCACTTTTCAGCGCTGCGGCATCACCTTTTTCAGTGAAGCCGTCAGTGTCCAGGTGCACATAGGCGAGGTTGGCGAACGGCTCCAGCGCTACTGGCAACCGGTCCATCCGGTAGGCAGCTTCGGTGAACACTTGCGTGGTGTTGGCGTCGACCTTGGCTTTCTGCTTGGCGCTGACTTCGCCGTAGTGCAGGTCGCGCTTGATGTCTGCCCGGTGCCAGCTGTAAGACCCGCCAAGACTCAGGCGCAGTGCGCCCAGTTCGCGTCCGGCGTAAGCGCCCAGGTGGTAGCTGTCGACTTGTGCCCGCGAGTGGGTGCCGCTGTCCAGGTTCAGCGAGCTGTCGCTGTAACCCGTGACGAATCCCAGACGAGTGTCTTCGTCGAGCAAGCCGTCGACCCCAGCCAGCAAGCCGCCAATCGAGGTGGTCGAACCCGTTGTGTCATTGCGCGTATCGGTCTTGCCCCAGGCGCCCAACGCCTTGACCCAACCGCTACCGCCCGTTGCCGGATCGGCCTGCAAACGCTCGGTCACCGCATCACGCAGGTAACGGCTGTCGTTGATCAGCAAGGTGTCGAGCGCCGGATAGATTTCTCCGGACAACTGCTGGAACGCCTGTCGGGCAGACGCTGCCGATGGCGACAGCAAGAGGCTTTCGTAAACCGGATTGCCCGTGCCCAATTGCTCGACGGCAGCCGCCACGGAACGTTGGTTCGGGGTTTGCCCGACACTGGCGAACGAAGTGCCGTTGCGTTGAATCGCCAGCTGCACGCCCGTCGCCGAATAGTCGAGACTGCCGCCGATGAACAGATAGTTCGGCACCACCGCACCGAATTCCCCCTGAATACCGCCCGCCGCTTGCAGGATGTTGTACTGGTGACCCAGCAGGCTTTCGACCTGGCTGGCACTTAACAGTGTCGGGCTGTTTTCCAGCGCAAGGCTGACGGTGGCACCAGTAACGGTCGCCGTGCCGCTGGCGAGAATGCGGTCGCTGCGGGTCGGCGACAGCTCCACAGCATAGGTCGAACCGGGGGCCAGCGTCACATTACCGTTGACCTGCAAGGTGCCGATCGAATTACCCGGTGCGACGGTTGCGCCGCGGTTGGCGATCAAACCACCGACCCGCCCGGAACCGCCCAGGGTGCCGCTGTCATTGACCGTCACCGCCGAACTCAGCGACCCATTGACCGTCAACAGCCCGCCATCCACCGTGGTCGAACCGCGATAGCTGTTGTTCCCGGCCAGTATCAACTGACCCGCACCGGATTTGATCAGGCTGCCTTCATACAGTCGTGTCGCGGCAGCGGCATCGCGCGCCGTGCCCACCGCATAATCGGTCTGGTCCTGCTGACTGGCATTGGCCGCGACACCGTTTTCCCAGCCTTTGTCTTTCAAGGTCTGTTGCCAGGCGCTGTGTTCGGCGGCATCTTCGCTCTGACGCTGGATCAGCGCCTTGTCCGAGATGTCGTTGCTCCACACATCACGTTGACCGGCGGCAAGACTGGCGTCGAATGGACCGAGCAATTGCCCCGGCCCTCTCATCGCCCGCGCAAGGTCGGGCACGCCCCAACCGACCCGAGCGGTCGGCGCGTCGGTGATCGAACCGTCAAGCTGGGTCGCAGTGGTCAGCAACACCTGCAAGGCTTGCTGGTTGTTCATGTACGGATAGCGTTCCATCACTAGCGCCAAGGCCCCGGTTGCATGGGGTGCCGCCATCGACGTGCCGTTGTAACTGGCATAACCGCCACCGACGATGGTGCTGTAGATCTGCGCGCCCGGCGTGCTGATACACCAGTACTTGGCGATCCCGCACTGGTTGTATTTTTGCTGGTTGTTTTTATCCAGCCCCGAGACCGCCAGCCAGTGGCCTTCCAGGTCCGGCTCGAAATACGGCAGGCTCGCACGCACGCTGGCGTTGGCGTACCCGCTGTTGCCGGCGCTGAACACGTTGATCACGCCACGCCGCGAGACATCGGCGGCCGCATCGATCCAGGTGTTGCGGTTCCAGTGCTGGGCATAGGCGGCGTGCAGGCTGTCGATCGTCTTGTAGTCGACATCCTTGGGCTGGCTGCCCCAGCTGTTGTTGATTACCCGCACGCCAGCATCGGCCAAGGCGTCATAGGCCGCCTTGAAATACTTCGGATCGGGGCCGGGGCCAAACAGGAAGCTGTCGTTCTGATTGGTATTGGCGACGTACACATCCGCGTTGAACGCCACGCCGTGCATGCCGACACCGTCACGCGCAGCGCCCATGGTGCCGGTGACATGGGTGCCGTGGGAGTCGTTGTTGGCGTTGTGAATGCCGCTGACACTGAACGGTGTGCCGTTGAGGTCGTTGCCGGTGGCCGTGACCGCATGAAAGCGTGCGGCTTCGGGATGGTTCGGATCAAAACCCGAGTCCAGTGCGCCGATCTTCACCCCTTTGCCGGTGAATCCTGCGGCATAGGCTTCATTCGCCTTCAGGCGATCCAGGCCCCAGTCGCGCTGGTACTCAGCGGTGCGCCAACTGGCGGGATCCCCCACTTGCCCCGGATCGAGATAAGCCGCCTGAACTGCAGCAGGCAGCGCGGCGACGAGCAACAACAATGAGCCGGTGGTGATCGGCTGGGCACGATTACGACATACGTCCGTGTTCATAAATACTCGCTTTCCTGGCGTTATTAGACTTGTAGTCCCCTATCCCGGGGCGGTGCAGCGGTGTGGCGTTTATCGGGTCGTCTTACGCGGGCCGAAGGCTTCATCGACCTTGGCCAGGTCCTCTTCACGCAAGTTGCCGGCGTAGTAATGCAACTTGGTCCAGGCCATTAAATAGTCATAACGGGCCTGGGCCAGGTCACGGCGTGTGGTGTAGAGCTGCTGTTCGGCGTTCAGCGCATCAAGGTTGACTCGCTCTCCACCGAGGATGCTTTGCCTGGTCGAGACCACCAGCGCTTCGGCCGAGGTCAGGGCCTTTTGATAGGCGCGCAGCTTGCTGACCCCTGACAGGCAGGCGCTGAACTGGCGCCGCAGCTCGATCAGGGTTTCGCGGGTTTTCGAGTCCAGGTCGTATTCGGCCTGCTCCATCGAGCGACTGGCCTGACGCGTCGACGCCGACACCCCGCCGCCGGCATACAACGGCACGCTGATCTCGATACCGATGGTGTTGGTGTCGTAACGCTGGTTGTAGGTGTTGCCGCTTTCCGACTCGTTCTTGCGTGCCGTCGCATAGGCGCTGACCCTGGGCATGTGCCCGGCGCGATTGCGCTCCACTTCGAACCGCGCCACTTCCACCGCCTGACGCTGGGAAGCGAGGTTCGGGTTGTTGTTCAGTGCGAGCTCATGCCAGCTGTCGAAATTGGCCGGTTGCAAGGAGAACGACTCAAAGGACTCGCTCAACGGCTCGAGGTCCTTGATATCGATATCCCGCGTACCGATCAGCGCGCCCAGCTCACGCAAGGAAGCGTCTTGCTCGTCGCGGGCCTCGATTTCTTCGGCGGTCGCCAGTTCGTAACGCGATTCCGCTTCGAGAATATCGGTGCGGGTGCCCTCGCCCTGACGGAACATCTGTTCGTTCTGCTGGAACTGTTGCTCGAAGGCTTTTTTCTTCGCTTGCGCGATGTCGATCTGATCCTGGGCAAACAGCGCCTGGGTGTAATAGGTCAGCACCCGAACCAGCAGTTCCTGGCTCTTGCCGCGAAAGTTTTCATCGGCGAACAGCGATTGCGCCACGCCCTTGCGATACGCCGCGTACGCCTCGTAGTCGAACAGCGGCTGTTGCAGGGTGAAGGTCGAGCCGTAGCTGTTGTAGTTGCGGTCTTCGGTCTGGTTGCGACGGCGTTCGTCCAGGGAAGTGGCCTTGGAGTTGTTGCGGCCCTTGTTGTAGTTGTACGACAGTTTTGGCAGCAGGCCGGCGCGACCGATCGTGCGGTTTTCCAGGCCGGCGTCGCGTTCCTTGATCGCGCCGAGGAAGATCGGATCATTGCGCAGCGCCTGTTCGTACACCTCAAATGGCCCCATGGCGTAAACGTTGGTGCAGACCAGCAATGCGATAGCGGTCCCGAGAATGGAATGCTTGCTCATACGACGGAACATCCTTATTCCTCGGTCAATGCGGAGCCTGCCCGGTCGAGCAGAGGTTTGAACAGATAGTTGAGGAGTGAGCGTTCGCCGGTGCGCACGAACATCTCGGCTGGCATGCCCGGCTTGATCACCAGACCGTTGAGTTTCTCCATGGCGACATCGCTGACGCTGCTGCGCAGCACGTAGTACGGCACGCCGGTTTTCTCGTCGACCATCTGGTCGGCGGAAATCAGGCTGACTTCGCCCGGCACCCGCGGGGTCTTGCTCTGGTTGAAGGCGGTAAACAGGATGTCCACCGGCAAGTGGCTACCGACCTTGTCGATCAGGTTCACCGGCAAATGACCCTCGACCTCCAGACGCGTACCTTGAGGCACGATTTCCAGCAAGGTTTCGCCCGGACGAATCACCGCGCCTTCGGTGTGTACGCCGAGGTTGACGGCGATGCCGTCGGCCGGCGCGACGATTTCACTCTGTTGCAGATTAAAACCGGCCGAGGTCAGTTGCTGTTCGAGGGTCAGGCTCTTGAGCTGCGCGTCCGCCAACTGACTGCGTACCTCTTTCTGGTATTCCTCGCTGTGCTGTTGCAGCTTCAAGCGCGTTTCAAGAATGCCCTGCTCCACTCGCCCGCTTTCGCCGCTGTTCTGCGCCAGCTGCTGTTGCACCTGCGAGAGCTGACGCTGGAATTCCATCAGCCGGTTGCGCGGGATGTAACCGTTGTCCGCCAGGGGTTGCAGGTTGGTCAGTTGCTGGCGCAGGGATTCAGCCTGCGCGGTCAGGTCGGTGCGCGCCCGGCGCATCCCGGCCAATTGCGCTGTGGCGCCTTCGATGTTGGCGCGCAGCCCGGCCTGCTCACGATCAAACGCTTCGCGGCGGCTGCTGAACAGTTGTCGCTGACCTTCCAGCACCAACGCCAGACGCGGGTCGGGGTCGTTGCTAAGCTCGGCGGGGAAACTCACCTGCTTGAGGTTGTCACGCTCGCTTTGCCACCGGGCCAGGCTGGCCCAGGCCATGCGGTACTGGGCTTGCAGGGATTGCACATCGGCTTCGACCTGCGTCTGGTCGAGGCGAAACAACGGTTGCCCTTGCTTCACCGCCTCACCTTCACGCACCAGAATCCGGCTGAGCACCCCGCCACTCATCGATTGCACAGCCTTGCGCTTGCCGGACACCACCACCGTGCCCTGCACCGGAATGCCCTGGTCGAGGGGCGCCAGGCTGGCCCAGAGAAAAAAGCTGCCGGCGCCGACCACGGCGAGTATCCAGCCCAAGCGGGCAAAATAACCGGCGCCGCGTTCAGGGCGCTCCGGTGCGTAACCTTGTTCGATTGTCATGCCGCTGTCCTTGCTCATACACCGCTGCTCTTGGTCGAGGCCTGATACTGGCGGCTCATGCTGAGCCCGGCCGGTGCTGCGACGGTTTTTTCCCGTGGCTGTTCCTGTTGTGCGCCAGACAGCGCCTTGAGCACTTCCTGGCTCGGTCCGAAGGCTTGCAGGCGGCCTTCGTTGAGCACCAGCAACTTGTCGGCCTGGGCCAGCGCCGAGGAACGGTGGGTCACCAGAATCACGCTGGTGCCTTGGGCTTTCATCTGCGCGATGGCGCTGGCCAATGCAGCCTCGCCAACGGTGTCGAGGTTCGAATTCGGCTCATCGAGCACCACCAGGCTCGGCTTGCCATACAGCGCTCGGGCCAGGGCCACGCGCTGTTTCTGGCCGCCGGACAAACCGCTGCCATCCTCGCCCAGCACGGTGTCGTAACCCTGCGGCAGGCGCAGAATCATCTCGTGCACACCGGCCTGCTGCGCGGCCTCGACCACCTTCTGCGGGTCGGCTTCGCGAAAGCGCGCGATGTTTTCGGCGACGCTGCCACTGAACAGTTCGATGTCCTGTGGCAGATAGCCGATGTAGGGACCAAGGTCGTCGCGGTTCCAGCGATGGATGTCCGCACCGTCCAGCCGCACAGTGCCGGCCAGGGTTGGCCAGACGCCCACCAGCACTCGCGCCAGGGTCGACTTGCCGGAGCCGGACGCACCAAGCACACCCAGCACCTCGCCGGCCCCAAGGTTGAAATTCACCATGTGCAAGGTCGCCGCGCGCTTGCCCGGTGGGCCGGCGCTGACCTGTTCGAAGGTCACCTGGCCCTTGGGCGCGGGCAACTCCATGGCGTCTTCATTTGGAGGGAACTCTTGCAGCAAAGCGTCCAGCCGCCGGTAGGCCAGCTTCGCCCCGCTCCATTGCTTCCAGACAGCAATCAACTGATCGATCGGACTCAGCACCCGGCCCATCAGGATGGAACCGGCGATCATCATCCCGGCGGTCATGTCGCCCTTGATCACCAGCAAGGCGCCCAACCCCAGCACCAACGATTGCAGGCACAGACGCAGGGTCTTGCTCAAGGAACTGATGACCGCACCGGTATCGCTGGCCTGGTTCTGCAAGCCGAGAAAACGTGAATGCACCTGGAACCAGCGTTTGCGCAACGCCCCAAGCATGCCCATCGCCTGGATGGTCTCGGCGTTGTGCAAATGACTGGTGGCCAGTTGCGTGGACCGTTGCGAGTAACCGCCGGCTTCACCCAAGGGCTTTTTGGTGATCGCCTCATTGAGGAACGCCAGACCGATCAACAGCACCGCGCCGACGGTAGCGAACACCCCCAGCCAGACGTTGAACAGATAAATCACGAACAGGTAGACCGGAAACCACGGGGCATCGAAGAACGCAAACAGCGCAGGTCCCGTGACGAACTGGCGAATGTGGGTCAGATCGCCCAACGATTGGCCGGCGTTGCCCTCGCCCTTGAAAAGGTTGCGCTCGAATGCGGCCTGATAGACTCGCAGATTGAAACGTCGCTCCAGTTGGCTGCCGATGCGAATCACGATGAAGCTGCGCACGGTCTCCAGCAAACCGATAAACGCGAAAAAGCCCACCACCATCAGCGACAGCATGGCCAGGGTGGTTTCATTCTGCGAGGAGAGTACCCGGTCATAGACCTGGAGCATGTAAATCGACGGCACTAACATCAGTACGTTAATCAATGCGGTGAAACAACCGACGCTGATCAGAATACTTTTATAGTCGCCCAGCGCCTTCAATAGCGGTGCAGTGGGAGTGGTCTTCGCCATTCTCATTGATCTTCCCTGAGCTGATAGCCCGCGCGGTAGTTCGACACGGTTCCAATTAACTGCCCACCACTCTGGCGGGGGTATGCTTTTAATAATGCAACTGACAAGCGAACGAACTCTATGTCATGACGATATAGAGTTCAGGTTATTTACCGGTCAGCAAGAAACTGTGAGGGAGTCGTTATTTCCATGACTGGAAAAGACTCGACTTACCCTGGTGTTCTTAGTCTGGAGCGCGTTGCAGGACAATCTGCGGATCAGAGTGTTTGGTACTTTCGTAGCGCCCTTCCTGCTGTCGGCCAAGATGAATAATTCTTGAACCTTCTTTACCGGTCAGCGATATACCGTCGGGTTCCGGGAACCAACCGACGGGTGTTTCACTCAGCCAACCGGCGAGGCATTGAATATCGCCCGCCAATGTTTGATTTTGCACAAGTTCCAGTGAACAGGTGTTCTGCGGCTGTGCCGTCAGGTAAACCTGCCATTGCCCGGCCAGTTCTGACGGGTCCGCTAATCTCAGGCTGCTTGCCATGACTACATCTCCAGAAAACATCATCAGCGTGGCAATCAGCCACGCCATTGCCCTGTAGGTAAAGGCGTTATGGGTCATAAGGTGCTTCGTTCCAGGTTGTAGCCTATGCAGGCTCGCCTACCGCAGCGGCGCTGGCAAGGACAAAGGGCAGCGCAGATGCGCTGCCCCCATAGTCATCGACTCAGGCCACGATGTCCGTGGTAGCTGCCTGGCCAACGGTGGTGACCAGGAAGTCAGCCACGCCGTGCCCGGAGAAGTCGATGGCAAGGCTGCTGCCACCGGAGATCGAGCTCAATACCGCGTCGCCCGCTGCACCGGTGAACGAATTCACGAAGTGCAGGCCTGCGCCGTTGGTAATGGCACTCAGGTCGATTTTGTCCAGACCGCTGGTGAAATCCAGGATCTGATCGGCCGTACCCGGCTTGGAGTCGGAGCTTGCTGCAAACACGAAGGTGTCAGAACCGCTGCCACCCCAGAGTTTGTCCGCGCCACCCGCGCCGTAGATGATGTCGTTACCGGCACCGCCCTTGAGCTCGTTGGCCACGCTGTTACCGATCAGCAAATCGTTGCCCGAACCGCCGATGGCGTTCTCGATGGTCACACCCTTGGCAATGGAAACGTTACCTACCATGCCGCCAACGTCGGAGAACGAAGCCCCATTGAGGTTGATCTTCTGGTTTTGGGTGAAGCCGGAGAAGTCCAGGGTATCCTTGCCGCCCGCGTCCCACACCGAGAACACGACTTTGTCCGACGACGAGGTCGCGCTGTAGAAATCGCGGCCGGCGTTGGAGTTGAAGCCGTAGGTGGTGTCACCGGTACGGGTGCTCATGTTGGCGCCGTAGAGCTTCTGCACCGCAGCAATATCGTCCATCAACGGACCGGACGAATAAGCCTCGACACCGCCTTTGCTGAAGTTCTGGTTGGTGTTGCTTTCACTCCAGTAACTCATGAGGCTGTAGCCGCGCGTGTCCTGGCCATAGACGGCGTCGTTGTAAGACGGAGTGCCTTCGCCGGCGTTGTAGTCGCCTGGGTGGGACAGACCGAGGGTATGCCCGATTTCGTGAGTCAGGGTCTGGCGACCGTAATTGTTCACGCCCGGGGTTTTGTTGACGTTGTAGCCACTGCCGGTCAGGTACCACGACTGGCCGTCATAGCCAGGCTCGCTGCCAGGCAGGAAGGCAAACGCGGCTGCACCTTCCTGACCGCCACTGTAGTTGCCGAAAGTCATGTGACCGTCACCGCCCTTGGCGGCTTCAGTGAAGGTGACATTGGCAACGTCGCCCCAGGATTGCATGGCGAGCACGGCCTGAGATTTCTGCAAGGCACTGAACTGACTGAAACCAGTAACACCCAGGCCGCTGAAATTCGACGTCGGGGCCGTCAGAAACGTGTAGGTGAGTTCGATCTTGCCGCTGCCGTTGAGATCGTGCCAAGCATAGCCATCTCGCAACAGCTGAGTTGCGGCTTGATCTACCGAGTAGGAGGGTTTGCCATTGACCGTAAGATTGCCGCCACGGTCATACTGATGGCTGAAACTATCGATCTGCGACCAGGCGCTACTTGTGGCGGCCAGTGAGTCAATAGCGTTCACTTTTACTTTCGACATAAACACACTTCCTTGTTTAGCAATGGAACAGTTTTTGTCAGACAGCGACAATCTCTGGCGAGATCGTCCTATCACTCGCCCAATGAAGGCGTAAGAAAGCTGACACATTTCGAAATCAAACGTCTACTACTTTTTTGACGTCAAATTGAACTGCTCCACAAAACTCCCGAAAACAATGACCGGCGGGTCGGAATAATCTTTGTAGTTCAATCCCCTTGATGGATTGTCGGACAATGATCTATTTAAATATTAAATAACAGTACAGTTGTATTTGATTGCTACGTCGCAGTTTTATGTGCCTCTAGGTGCACGCAAAACATGCCGTAAATGCTCAAGTAAAAGTGCATCAACTGCGGGATTTACGAAACATTCGAAAACCATACTCTGCGGTGCGTCAGATTCATCGAGTCGTCCGTATTGGCGAGCGCTGCGCACTCGAACGCCGGCTGCGCCAGCTGCTACAAAAGCGGTGGTGTGCACACACCCTGTAGCAGCGGCCGCAGGCCGCATTCGGCTGCGCAGCAGTCGTAAAACCGGACGCTGCAGTGCGTCAGACTCACCGAGTCGCCCGCATTGGCGAGCGCTTCGCCCGAACGCGGACCGACTCGAACGCCGGCTGCGCCAGCTGCTACAAAAGCTGCGGTGTTCGCAACCCTGTAGCAGCGGCCGCAGGCCGCGTTCGGCTGCGCAGCAGTCGTAAACCAGGCGCCTCGGAATTAGAGCCAGCACGCATCCCATAACGGATAGTCATGAACCCGTTGAACCAACCCGGCACGAATCGGGTTTTGAATGACGTATCGTGCAAGGGTTTTCACGTCTTCATCCTTGCGAACAGCGCGATCGTGATACCCCTTCTGCCACAAACGCCCTTTACGCCCCAATGCCTGATTCACCGCCAAACTACTGCGCGACTTGATACGACACATCACTTGCGCCAACGTCTTTTCTCGCAGTTCAAGCACACAATGAAAATGATCTGGCATCACGACCCAGGTCAAGAAGTCTGCCCAGCCATCTTCCTGAACAAGCTTAAGTTGCTCCACGACCAACCGCCCCAAGCGCCAATCCGCAAAAACCGCACGGCGCTGATAGACGACTGTAGTCAGCAAATAAATCCGCCCAACCTCCGACACCCGCCCCTCGCGCAATCGCCCAGCCTTCGTTGAAACAGGCATTCCTTGCCCCTTCATCCATTCATAGGAGGCTCAGAACTTACAACGTTGACGACATTCAGGCTGGCGCAAAGCTCAACCAGATGTAACCCTCAACTCCCGGTCCGGACCTTGTTCCACAACCGTGTACGAACCCGGTCGATGTTCAGCGGCATGGCCTCACGGACAAACAGCTTGTCGATCATTTCCCGGCTCGGATACACCTTGGTGCCGTAGACGTCATAGCTGAAACCGATGCCGGTTGACGCAACGAGCATCAGCGGCGCTCCGCCCGATGCCCTACAAAACATGATCCAGATCAATGACAGCGCTTCAATCGCCAAACGGCCTTAAAGATTTCACGGTCCTTTCACCAACGAGTGCTATTTTTAAAATTCAAACGGTTGGGCCAATGAGGGCCCATCCCTCCTAAACACGGGCTAACGGACGCGCTCGATGAACAAGGTGGGCAGCACATGAATAGAGTGTCGTTGAGCAAGGTTACGTTTCCAAACGCCTGCCAGCTGATGCGCTGGTATTTTCATCCCATGGGATTCGAGGCGAGCATGGATGCCCCGGACAGCATGATTGCCCGGTTGTTTGATCGTGCCAGTGGCGAGACCATGATCGCCATTGCCGGAATTCCCTGCGCTACAGTGATGAACGCCGCCGATGTCGAGCGAATAATCGAAGCGGTGGAGGATGAGCTTGAAGCCTTTGCTCCTCCTGCCCTGAAAAGTGCTTCTTGAGCCGCACCCTTGAGATCAAAGCCCACGCAGCGTGGGCTTTTTTCGTTCGAAGGCATTCCTGATGCCTGCACCATCCTGTTCAGGCTGACTGCTTGGCAACGCGCTGATCGGCGAAGAAAGGCTTGCCCTGCGCGATCCTGTCGGATGCCTTGGGCATATTGACCGATTGATTGTCCTGGCCATCGACGTACCAATAGCAGTGCTTCACTGCCCGGGTGATGCCAACGTAAGCCAACCGCAGAATCTCGTCTTTCTGTGCACTGTCATAAGGCTCCGCGTCGCCGTCCTTGCCCAACCCAGCCATGCGATAAACCTGATTCTTGTACGGTGAACTGGTCAGGTGCTGGCAATCACCGAGCAGGAATACCGCATCGGCCTGAAGCCCCTTGGCACTGTGATAGGTCAACTGCTTAAGCCGTCGCGCCTCGAATGGCAAGCTAGAATCAGCATTAACTACAGGTGAAATATGCTCTTCAATCAATGACTTATCGCTACTTTTTCGATAAAGCATCAAGATTGAATCGCCGTTTCGATAGTGTTCCATCAGACGCTTGGCCATGGCCGAATCATCCCGATCATGGACGTTGACCGGCAGCAGTTCCCCCGGCTCGCCACTGGCCTTGGCTTTTTTGCCGGGAATCGCCGGTGCGGCGCGCACGATATGCTCGGCAGCGTCGATGATGTGCTGATGGCTGCGGTAGTTTTCGCTGAGCATTACCCGCGTGGTAGCGGGTGACGCAAACTCCTTGTTGAACTCCATGAAGTACTTCGGCGAACTGCCGCGCCAGCCATAGATCGACTGCCAGTCATCGCCGACACACAGCAGCGAGGAGCGTTGCGCCCCACGCCCGACGTGCATGGCCGGACCACGGCTGCGGATTTCCATCAGGGTTGCACGAATCCAGGAGACGATTTGCGGGGAAACGTCCTGAAATTCGTCGATCATCAAGTGCGACATCGGTCGCAGCAACTCATCGCTCAGCAGCTTGAGGTTTTCTGGCGAATGTTCACTGAACAAGGCGAACATCCGGTTGTAGGTCATCACCGGCGGCGACTGATCCAGCAGGTGATCCTCCAGGGCTCGCCAGTACAGGCTGAGCGCTTCAAAGAACAAACGGTCCGGATCGTCCTTGGCGAAACTCATCTGGCCCACGGCAGCCGGAACATCCAGCCCGAGGTTTTCGATAAAGCTGGCCGCCGCGACAAAACAGTCGAGCAGCGGCGCGGAACCCAGTTCGCCCTTGACCTTGTAATCGAACCCCGGTCCGGCACTGGCATCCCCTGCCAGTGTGGCTAATACGCGCTTTGAAGATTCGTAGCTATCTAACCAAATCAAAGGCTTACGACAGAAAGCTTGAAACAGGGTGCGTTTGACTGCCCATTCGGCGCGAACCGTCAGTTTGGCGTTGGGACGGCTGACTTGCGGGTTTTCACGAGGGTCGAAGCCCAGCACGACCCAAGCGTCAAGGGTTGGGATGTAACCGTGACAGTGGAAGGTCGAACCGTTGATCTCGAATGCGTGGCGGCTCGGCTCAATACCCTTGATCGGCCAGGCGCCTGCGCGGATCCACAGATCTTCGACGACATCGCAGAGTTCTTCATCGCGCTTGGCCGCCAGTTCGGTCACCGCCATACGCTTTTGCACATCCGGGTGATCGCGTTCCAGCTCCTTGAGCTGCAAGGCGTGACGGGACAGCGGCGTGATCAGTTCGCGAAAGCGCTCGCTTTGAGTAAACAGCCGGTGAAAACAGGCATTGAGCTGTTGGCGCTGGGTATCGTTGATCCGCAGATCGAACGGGTTGCTGTCGACCTCGGCGTCATCGAGCAGCGAACGGCCATTAAGGTTTTCGAAAGCCTGCAGCCGCTCGAATCCCGGCAGGCTACGGACCATCGGCAGAATGCGTGAGTGGAAGGTTCGCACCAGGTCGCGGGCGTCTTTCTGGGAGAGCGCTCGGCCCCACACGGCAAACAGCCCGATCAGCTTGTTGATGAAGTCCTTGCGCGATTCCCGGGTGAAGGTCACCACAGTCAACGAATCGAGTTCAAACCCCAGGTAATGGGTCAGCAGTAAAATGCGCAGCGCCAGGGTTGTCGACTTACCGGCACCCGCCCCGGCAATCACCGAGGTCGAGGGGGTGTCGCTGAAGATCATCTTCCACTGGGCGGCGCTCGGCTGCGCCGACTCCGGCAACAAGCGGGCGACATCGGCCTTCATGCGTTTCTTGATCTCGGCACTCAGGGGCAGCCGCCAGTCGTCGAACAGGTTTTCATCAATGCGCGGCGCCGGGTGCTCGGTGGATCGGCTGTCGCGAATCAGCAGCACCTGACGGCCTTCTTCTATTCCGTCCAGCTTGCCTTCCTTGTAGCCGTAGTCGACGCCCGCGCTATGACCGCTGCGAAAGCCGTCAGCCTGGCCATGCAGCCAGGACGCCCGGTGCTGCGCGCGCAGGCGATTGAGGCCGTGGCCAAAAAAACGCGCGGCCAGGCGTTTGAGCAACGGCATCTCGGCCAGGGGCAAAAGCTCGGAAGGAAGATCGGGATTGTGACGCGGCACGCTGACTCCAGGGTGTGAGGCTGTTGCAGGCTATGGTGTCTTCATTTGCCGGCGAGTTCTAGTCAAATGCTTATCCATCATTGGTTTAAGCGATGAAGTGAATGCTGGAACGTAGAATATAGCCCTTAAATAACATCTAATAAGCTGATTGGATTAAGGCATTTTTTACGCTTTTTATCGATTGTTAACTGATAGATGATGCTTGCCATCAACCACCGGTTCTCGTTTTGCGGCTCAAGCGTTCCGCCCCATGACGAACCTTTTCAGGAGACGATCATGCTTGAACTCAGACCCTTCAATTCCCTGGGCGGCGCCCACCATGGCTGGTTGGATGCCCATCATCACTTTTCGTTCGCCGAGTACCATGACCCCAAACGCATGAACTGGGGCAACCTGCGAGTATGGAACGACGATGTGATTGCGCCGGGCACCGGATTCCCGAAACACCCGCATCGGGACATGGAAATCATCACCTACGTTCGCGAAGGTGCGATCAGCCATGAAGACAACCTGGGTAACAAGGGTCGCACCGAGGCTGGTGATGTACAGGTCATGAGCGCCGGCACCGGGATTGCTCACAGCGAATACAACCTGGAATCGACGGCAACGAAGATTTTCCAGATCTGGATCATCCCGAATGAAACCGGACTGGCGCCGTCCTGGGGTGCCAAACCGTTTCCCCAAGGTCAACGCGAAGGTTTCGTGACCCTGGCCAGCGGCAAGGCCGGCGACGATCAAAGCCTGCGGATCCGTGCTGATGCACGGTTGGTGGCGGCAAACCTGAAGGCTGGCGAAACCGCCGAGTATCGACTGGACAACGGTCGCCGGGCGTACCTGGTGCCTGCCACTGGAGTCATTGAAGTCAATGGCTTGCGTGCACAAGCTCGAGACGGTGTAGCGGTTGCGCAGGAGCAGGTGCTGCGGGTGACCGCCATCGAGGACAGTGAAATCGTGTTGGTGGACCTGGCTTGATGCGCTGAAAGCCAGATGCAAAAAAGGGGTGACCGTTTTGGTCACCCCTTTTTTTCGGCTGTGTCTCCCGTCCTGAATAAGGTTTACACCTGTTTCAGGACTAGACACTGTAAATGTGGCGAGGGAGCTTGCTCCCGTTGGGTTGCGAAGCGACCCTAAAATTAGCCACCGCGAGTATTCAGATGGAATACGATTACCGTATTACGACCGCTTCGCGGCCGAGCGGGAGCAAGCTCCCTCGCCACAGGCTCTCTATTATTTCGTGCTGATTGCGCTGTCCACCAGTGTCTGGGCTTCGCTGACCAATTGCTTGAGGTGATCGTCGCCAATGAAGCTTTCGGCGTAGATCTTGTAGATGTCCTCGGTTCCCGAAGGACGGGCTGCGAACCAGCCATTTTCGGTCATGACTTTCAGGCCGCCGATCGCCTGATCGTTACCCGGCGCCTTACTGAGAATGCTCTGGATCGCTTCGCCAGCCAGTTGTGTCGACTTGACCTGATCCGGAGAGAGCTTGCCGAGCAAGGCTTTTTGCTCGGGGTTGGCCTTGGCATCGACACGTACCGAGAACGGCTCACCCAGTTCATCGGTCAGTGCACGATAAGCCTGGCTTGGATCACGCCCTGTGCGAGCGGTCATTTCAGCCGCCAGCAAGGCTGGAATCAGACCGTCCTTGTCGGTGCTCCAGACGCCGCCATCCTTACGCAGGAACGAGGCACCGGCACTTTCTTCGCCACCAAAACCCAGCGAGCCGTCGAACAGGCCATCGGCAAACCATTTGAAACCGACCGGCACTTCGTACAGGCGACGGTTCAGGCGCTTGGCAACGCGGTCGATCAAGCCACTGCTGACCACGGTTTTACCCACCGCCGCATCGGCGCGCCATTGCGGGCGGTTCTGGAACAGATAGTCGATGGACACGGCCAGGTAGTTGTTCGGCGCCAGCAAGCCGCCGGACGGGGTGACGATGCCATGACGGTCGTGGTCCGGGTCGCAGGCGAACGCCACGTCGAAACGCTCTTTCAGACCGATCAGGCCTTGCATGGCGTAGCTGGACGATGGGTCCATGCGAATCTGGCCATCCCAATCGACGGACATGAAACGGAACGTTGGGTCGACCTGGGTGTTCACCACCTCAAGGTTCAGGCGGTAATGCTCGGCAATCGCCGACCAGTAGCGCACCCCTGCTCCGCCCAGCGGATCCACGCCCAGGCGCAGGTTGGCGCCACGGATGGCGTCGAAGTCGATCACGTTGACCAGATCGGCGACGTAGGTATTGAGGTAGTCGTGACGATGGGTGGTGCTGGCCTTGAGTGCCTGCTCGTAGCTGATGCGTTTGACACCCGCAAGCTTGTTGGCCAGCAACTCGTTGGCCTTGGCCTCGATCCACTTGGTGATGTGGGTATCGGCCGGACCACCGTTGGTGGGGTTGTACTTGTAACCACCGCTTTGCGGTGGGTTGTGGGACGGCGTGATAACGATGCCGTCCGCCAGCCCCGACGTACGGCCGCGGTTGTAGCAAAGAATTGCGTGGGAAATAGCCGGCGTCGGCGTGTACTCGTCGCCTTCGGCAATCATCACGGTCACGCCATTGGCGGCGAGGACTTCCAGCGCACTGGCGCCGGCCGGCGTCGATAGCGCATGAGTGTCGATGCCGACAAACAGCGGGCCGTCGATGCCCTGCGCTTCGCGATACAGGCAGATGGCCTGGCTGATGGCCAGAACGTGCCATTCGTTGAAACTCAGCTCGAACGAGCTGCCACGATGGCCTGAAGTACCAAACGCAACGCGCTGGGTTGAAACAGAGGCATCGGGCTGGCCGGTGTAATAGGCCGTTACCAGTCGCGGGATGTCGACCAACAACTCTACGGGTGCCGGTTTGCCCGCAAAAGGACTGAGTGTCATGCAAAACCTCTGAAAAAGAGTGGTTCAGGAATGGGGACGCAGTTTACTGGCAGTTTGACCAGAGAGCGACGATATCTATCCAGACAAAATCTATCCAGACATCAGCTGGGTATATTGACGCCCGGTCAATCGATGAGTTCAAGCCTCAACGCATCTGCCAGCATCGTCAATGCAGCCTCCAGGTCATGCTGCCCGCTGAATGTGTGGCTGAGCCTGACGTTCTGCGAATACAACCCATGCAGGCTGAACAGTTCGCCGGGGGCAATCACCACCTGTTGCTTGAGCATGCGCTGGAAGACCCGCCGCACATCGACCGGCCGTAACGAACGCGCCCAGATGGTCGCCCCGCCCGCCGGCTCGACAAATTCCAGCGAGTCGCTCAAACGGTCCTGCAGCATTTGGATCATTCGGCTTTTACGCTCTTTCAACAGCCGGCGCAGTACCAGCAAATGCTGGTCGATACGGCCGCTGCTGTACAAGCGTGCGATGGCTTTCTGACGAATCGGCGACAGGCGAAACGCGCGCAGCAAAAAATGCCGCTGCAACTCCACGCTCAAATGCCGTGAAAGCAGATAACCGTAAGGCGCCTCAGGCCCCATGAGCTTTTCGAAGGTGGAAAACACGATCAGTCGATCAGGATCGAGCACATCGCGAAAACGACGTTCATGCGGCTCATGAGCGAGTTCGCCGTACACGTCGTTTTCCAGTACCCAACTGCCGTGTTGTTCCAACAGCTCGGCGGTGGATTGCCGGTTGTCCGACGGCATCAGGCTGCCGCGCGGCATGCTCACGCCCGACGACAGCACCACCAGGCGAACCGCCTCGGTCCGGAGCAAATGCTCGAGTAACTCAAGGTCAAGGCAGCCGTTGCTGTCTATCGGCAATTCGATTACCTGCACGCCAGCGGTCTGGAACAAGCGTAAAATGGCCCAGTCGCATGGCGACTCCACCAGCACGGTCGCATCCTTGAGTTCGAGCACTGCGATCAGTATTTCCAGCACACCCCGCCAGTCGGCACCAATGTAAACATCATCGGCGTGCCAGCAGCGTGCCGGTGAAGTGGTGTAGCGCGCCGCCAACGCGGTGCGTAACTCCAGCTCGCCACACGGCTGCGAGTGAAGCTGCGGTTGGCGCGGATACTGGCGCACCAATTCCCGCTCCAGCAGTAACAGCGGACTGTCCAGCGACTGCAGAAGCGCCGGCTCGTCGATACTCAGGACCAGCATCCCCGGACGCCTCGCGCTGACATAGACCGTTTCAAGCAGATCGTTGCCGCTGCTGAACGACATGTTCAAGGAAACCGGTAACGCGTAGTAACCGGACTTTGCTACCGAATACACCCGCCCTTCTTTCTCCAGCAGCGAATAGGCGTACTGAATAGTTGAAATCGACACGTTCAACCGGTCTGCCAACTGCCTTAACGAAGGCAGTTTGATCGGTGCTTCAGTCGCCATTTCATTGATCAGGCTGGTCAGGTATCGGTACACGGCCTGGTACGCAAAATCGGTTTCCCTTTGCCCCTTCATGAACGCTGGCCAATCGCTGTGCAGGTAGTGTTTGAATCGGTCAAACCAGACTCCTTCAACGTCTCGCTGACCGTTCACTCAGCGCATCATCCACCTGAAACTCTCCCGCGCCTTCGGCACTCAAGCCCGAATCACCCGCCTCAAGCCCGATCCCGGACCCCGAGCGCATGCCGTAGAGCTTGCAGATCAGGCTGACCGACAAACCGCTGACGTCGATCATCCATTGCATGACTTGCTCAGGAGCGGCATTGCCCTGCATCGCCTTGTGCAGTTCGGGCATCGCCACCAACATGCCGGGATGGCAGCGGCGCAAAAAGTGCTCAAGCCCGGCACCGGCATCGACGAAGGGGGCGAACAGCAGGCACAGCTGCTGTGTTTCATTGAGGCCCAGTGCTTGCTGAGCCTCGGCCGACGCCAGGGTCCGAAGCTCAGCCATCGCGCGTGGATTGCCGTAGACCTCCAGCACCTGCTCGCAAAGCCGCTCGGGCAGACGTCGTTTACGCATCTTCAACAACGCCCGTTGTATGTACTCGCTGAATCCGTTTTCGTAGGCCAGGCCGTTCACGAAGCAGGCCTGCAAGCCCCGCAAATGGGCCGAGAGCAAAGGACTGGCGAATTCGTTTTCGCGCAAGTGAACGTCAATTTCATCCGGTTGCAGCCCGAGAAAATCGGTCAGTAATGGCCAGCGCTCCTCCATGTTGCCGGTCACCAGGTCCTGGATATCGATGTAGTCTGCGCCGCGTCGCGTCTCAAAGCTCTCGCGTGGCCGCCACTCGACCGTTTCATGGCCCGCATAAAGCTCGCGATAACAGTCGCCGCCCAATTGATCGAGCGTTGAGAACAATCCTTCATAACTGAAGGCCGGATGTGTGATTGTCGGCAGGCCGGCCTTTTGTGCCTCGCGCATCAGGCCGGTCAAAAACCGCTTTTGCTGACGCACGGTTTCACCGCTGATCAGCGTATCGACACCGCCCTCCCATCGGGCCATCTGCAAGTAGAACTCGCCTGTCGCCAGATAGCCGTCGTCACACGCTTCAAACACCCCGTGAGCCCCTCGCAGATGGCCGAGCATCAGCATGTTGGTGCGATTCAAATCGCGACCTGCCTCAGACATCGGCGTCAGATGGCTGAAGGGCAACACCTCGCGGTTATCGACCATCACCACCTCGACCCGAGGATCGTCGTAGACAAACAGGGCACCGTAGCTGCTATGAATATTCTCCATGATCATCGGCGTCGTCCCGCCCAGCCGTAGCGTGGCGACACGCAACTGGAAGGTCGCTGGCGCTCTGCCCGCGATACTCAACTGCGCGGCACGCAGGAATGCCAATGTGTAGCAACTGTCGCGCGTTCCCGAGTGCATCATCAGCACCTTGTAAGTACCGATTCTGTCCATTCCCCCGGCAGCCACCACCAGACGCTGGATCAACAACTGCAATGCAGTACGTTCCGCGCGAGAAAAGAAACTCAGCAACCGCTGCAAAACTTGCTGATAGACATAGTTCATCGCTTGATCATGAGTTGCGCTCATTGTCATTTACCTGATATTCAAAAAGTCGGCATCGCACAAACAATCATTTGCTTGCACGATCTGCGATCGGTGATGGCTGATTACGGCTTATCGTGAGTATCTGCTTTCAAATGCTAACACTTTGGTTGTGGTAACTATTTGAAACGATTGTTATAGAAATAGCATTCACGACCGAGTCAATCGCCCACAACCCCCGAGGCCAAGCGCTCCGACGGGCCGGATGGGCGGCCTAGGATTTTTCCGACAACGTCCCACAGACAATGAGCACGAGAAATAAGGAAACCAGAGCAAGGCAATACTTCCATAACTAACAAGCGAACCGCTTACTTGCCGCGCTTCAACGCGAAGCGCAGGCGAGCAATGGTCCGAATACATAGCACCCAAAGCAGTACCCATTAAAAAAACATGCCCAGCCATGACTCATTCCTTGAGATGAAATTAATCATTCAATTATCAGGGCTTATATGATGATTAGAAGATACAGATCAGGAGCAAAAACCAGTTCAGTTGCTGAACCGGCAGATGACAAAGGGGGATGAGAGGTTTACCCGTACAACAAAAATGCAAGAGCCCGTCAACACGGACTCTTGCGCAAGCGTCATGCAGGTTCTACTTGAAGCGCCACTCGTTCGTGACACGGACACTCATCCATGTAACGGTGCGCCTGGACAAACTCGCTAAACGGGAAGACCCGGGTCTTGAGTGGCAGCAGTACACGGTCAGCCGTCAACTGGTTGATATCGCGCAAGGCCCGTTGCAGTGCAACCTGGTCCTGAATGATCCCGAGTTCCGGTTTGCCGGTGAAGTTACCGATGCAATGCACGAAGAACTGAATGTTTTTCTGGAACGCTGCACAGGCCGGGAACGGAGTCTGGTTGCCGCCTTGCAGGCCATACAGCACCAGGCTGCCACGAGGCGCCAGCACGTCACCGAGCATCGACATCTGCGGACCACCGAGGCCGTCGAATACCACGTCGACACCGCGGTTGTCGGTGAGCTTGTTGATCTGCATGAGCAGATCCTGCTCTTCAGTGACGATCACCTTCTCGGCACCCAGGGATAACAGGTACTCGCGTTCGCTGGCCGTTTTGGTCGCGGCAATGACCCGTACACCCAAGGCCTTGCCCAGTTGCACGAAGGACGGGCCGGCACAATGGCTCGCATCGGTGACCAGTGCAAACTGGCCAGGCTTGACCCGTGCCAGATCGGCGTAGGCAAAGTAGGCAACCAGCAGCGGCGTGTAGTGCACAGCGGCTTCGATCGGGCTGAGCACATCCGGATAGCGCGTCAGCGCCGAACGCGGCAGCACGATCTGCTCGCCGTAGACGGGATAGTCATTGGGACTTTCTGCCGGGAAGCTGGCGACCTTGTCACCCACGGCCAGATCATCGACACCTTCGCCGACGGCGGTGACCACGCCGGCCATTTCATGGCCAAGGCCCGATGGCAACCGGGCATGGGAAGACGCCAGGTTCTGGCGCCAGAGGATGTCATACCAACTGATGCCGATCGCTTCGACACGCACCTGCACTTCGCCCGGCGCTGGCAGAGCTGCCGCATGCTCTTCGCATTTGAGCACCTCGGCAGGACCAAACTTGTGAAAACGGATCGTGCGGGACATCGCAAACCTCGTCAAAGTAACCTCTAATGCCCTGAACTCTATCTGGGCTTTCTGACCAAGACCATCAGTGGCTATTAATAGTCGACATGCCTGTCATTGATTCCGCAGCCCCGGCAATACGTCAATCAACGTAGAAAACCGAACCAGCATTGTGGGAAAAATGAATTACTCGGTGCAGAGTAACAGCCTTTCCCCGTAAGATTCATGCCGGCCATTGTTCTCATATGGCCGCTCTCGTCAAGTTTGCTGACTCTGCCAGGACTCCAGATGAATCGTAATGACCTGCGTCGTGTCGACCTGAACCTGTTGATCGTGTTCGAAACCCTCATGCATGAACGCAGCGTGACCCGCGCGGCGGAAAAGCTGTTTCTCGGCCAGCCGGCCATCAGTGCGGCGTTATCGCGCCTGCGCAGTCTGTTCGACGACCCGCTGTTCGTGCGTACCGGTCGCAGCATGGAGCCTTCGGCCCGGGCGGTGGAAATCTTCGCCCTGCTCTCTCCGGCGCTGGATTCGATTTCGACCGCTGTCAGTCGCGCCGCTGAATTCGACCCGGCCACCAGCACCGCGGTGTTTCGCATCGGCCTCTCGGATGATGTCGAGTTCGCCCTGCTGCCGATGCTGTTGAAGCGCTTGCGCGCGGAGGCGCCCGGCATCGTGCTGGTGGTGCGACGCGTCAACTATCTATTGATGCCGAGCCTGTTGGCATCGGGCGAAATCTCGATTGGCGTCAGCTACACCACGGATTTGCCGGCCAACGCCAAGCGCAAAGTCCTGCGACGCAGCATGCCGAAACTGCTGCGCGCCGACTCGGTCCCCGGCGCCTTGAGCCTGGACGACTTCTGCGCTCGCCCCCATGCCCTGGTGTCCTTCGCCGGCGACCTCAGCGGTTTCATCGATGAAGAACTGGAGAAACTCGGGCGCAAGCGTCATGTGGTGCTCGCGGTTCCGCAGTTCAATGGATTGGGCACGCTGCTGGCCGGCACCGATATTCTCGCCACCGTGCCGGACTACACCGCCGATGCACTGACCGCCGCCGGTGGCGTACGCGCCGAAGACCCGCCGCTGCCGACGCGAACCTTCGAGTTGCACATGGCCTGGCGCGGCTCGCAGGACAACGATCCGGGTGAGCGCTGGCTAAGGTCGCGGATTCAGATGTTTTTTGGGGACCCTGAGAGTCTTTGAATCAAACCGGCGCAGCGCTTAATCGCTGGCGACCGGGCGTTCACAACGGCCCATAAAAGAGCCGCAGGCACTGCGGCTCGCTGCAGGCAGAGGTGATGTCATTAGGCTGCGACGTCGCCCAAGTGCCGACGCCACTTCCGGTGCCACCGCCGGGCAGATGGGCTCCGGCGAGGTGGGCGCGACCAGCACAGCCTGCACCGTCCGCCCACCTGCTAAGGCGAGGGCACGGGCGCCGGCTTTGATTGCCAGGTCGAGCATGCTCAATCCGTCACTGACCATTCGGCGTTCACGAATGCCGGTGCGCGACTCTACCCATTCGGGCGTGGTATCCAGCCCGCTGGAAATTTACTGATTGTCAATTATCTGAGGCGGGACGCGGCCCAGCGACCAACCGAAGTTCATGCCCGCAGCCGCCAGCAGGATGGCGCTCGCGCCAGTCACTTGCAGGACGCCGAGTGGGTGGGCGAAGGCAACCCAGTCGACCAGGATGGCGACGATCGGATAGATGAACGACAGTGCCCCGACCAGCGCCGTGGGGATTTTCTGGATGGCGCTGTACAGCAGGGTCGACATGAGCCCGGTATGGACCACGCCGATAATGATCAGGTAAGTCCAGGCGCTCTCGACCGTATCGACCCTGGTGAAGTCCACGAACGGTGCCAGGATCAGCACGCCTACCACCATCTGGATCAGCACGATCAGGTGCGCGGGTAAATCCTTGAGGCGCTTGGTGATCGCTGCCGCCACAGCGTAGAAGAAGGCTGAAGCCAGGGCCAGGCAGACGCCCAGCAGGTAGTCGGCGCCGATGGCCTGCCCACTGCCTTTGGCGGACACGATCAGCATCAGACCGGCGAAGGCCAACAGCAACCAGCCGACCTTGGCGGCGCTGAGGCGTTCGGCGAAGAACAGCACACCCAGACCGACCAGCATGAACGGCTGAACGTGGTAGACCACCGTCGCAATGGCGATAGAGGAATGTTTGTAGGCACTGAACAACAGCACCCAGTTGAGAATCAGCGCCACCCCGCCCAGGCACACCAGAATGAACTGCCGGGCGTTGATCCGGGAGCGGCTAAGCACCCCGGGCACCAGGCACGCAACCAGCATCGCCATGGCGCCGAACAAGCAACGCCAGAACACCACGGCCTCCGGGCTCTGCCCCGACATGATGACGAACCAGCCCACCGTGCCGGAGATCACCATGGCCGAAATCATTTCGAGCGTCCCACGGGTTTGCGACTTCATCACTCACTGCTTCCTTGCTACCGGCATTGCCGTAACCTAAGCCGCCATTCGTGGGGGTGGTTCGGCAAAACGAACTTTATAATGAACTAATGACCGCTATACTGAACAAGGCGCCTGGGAGCGTCAACCCATTTCAGGATGATTTACAAAACATATGACCGGTATAACGAACAGCCTACTGATAAATAACCCGAGCCGAATCGATCTGCTGGCCCTTTCAATCAAACGCGAGCGCCTGGCCGCCGGGCTTTCCTTGACCGAGCTGGCGAAGCGCGCCGGGGTGGCGAAGTCGACCTTGTCTCAATTGGAGTCGGGAATCGGTAACCCCAGCATCGAAACCTTGTGGTCGCTGGCGATGGCAATGGGCTTGCAAGTCACCCGATTCTTCGAGCAACCCCAGCAGACCCTGCGGGTGATTCGCGCCAACGAGGGCATGACGACCTATGCCGAGACTGCCAATTATGCAGCGACATTGCTTGCCGATTGCCCGGCGGGAGTACAACGCGATATCTACCGGCTCAAAGTGCAGCCCGGCGAAGTTCGGCTATCTCAGCCCCACCCACTGGGCACCGTAGAGCACGTGGTGCTGTGCAGTGGCAGTGCCCATATCGGCCCGGCGACTGGACCTGTATTGCTGAACGCTGGCGACTACATCAGCTACCTGGCTAATGTGCCTCACGTGTTCGAAGCACTCGAAGCGGACACCACTGCGGTGATGGTGATAGAGCATTCCTGAGGCAGGTGCCATCGACACGGCGGGTGCCCGCGTCTTGAATCGCCCTGAGTTTTCTAGGCGCCCTGACAGCTACGCACGACGCCTCTGGCTCCAATGTGGAGTTAACAGAAACCATTAGAACCCTAATGGAATTCTGGCGCCATAGCGCACGAGCCGCAGCAAAACATCCCAGGGTCACTCGGTCTATCGCTGCTTCGGTATCGCCGCATATGGCAATATCCGCCTCACCACTTCTGATGAGTCTGGCCGCATCGCCGATAGCCTGTACCCCTGCAGCACAGACCGTTACGGGCGCGCCGAGCGGCCCTTTGAAACCGTACCGGATGGAAACGTGCCCGGCCGCCATGTTGGCGAGGAAAGACGGTGCAGTGAACGGCGACAATCGGCGAGGACCACGCGCATCGGTGGTACGTACAGCGTCGGCAATCGCGCCAAAACCACCTACGCCCGATGCAATGATCGTGGCGGTACGCTCCTGGTCTGCGACATCAGTCGGATGCCAGCCTGCCTGCACCAGAGCTTCGTGCGCGGCCACAAGTGCAAACTCGATGAAGCGATCCATCTTTCTTGCGGTCCTTGGCCGAAATGATGCGCTCCGGGTCGTAACCCGCGATGGCATCACTCCTCCAGTGAGGGCACCTGACCGCCTACTGTAACGCCTGCCCCCCCCGGCTAAAGAACGGCGAGAGGACGGGTGGCGTCTTCTCCTCCAGGCTCGCGTGCTACGTCAGTTTCGCTGTTCAGTTGACCCTTATTGTCAGGACGGATCTTGAACCAGATGGAGTACATCGCTGGCAGGAACACCAGCGTCATGATGGTTCCGATGAACGTGCCTCCGATCAACGTGTAGGCCAGCGTCCCCCAGAAGACGGAGTGTGTCAGGGGAATGAACGCCAGGATTGCCGCCAGCGCTGTCAGCAGTACCGGGCGGGCACGTTGGACCGTAGCTTCGACCACCGCGTGAAACGGATCCAGCCCTTCTTGAGCGTTGTGATGGATTTGGCCAATCAGAATCAGCGTATTGCGCATCAAAATGCCCGAAAGGGCGATTAGACCTACCAGAGCGTTGATACCAAACGGCTGCTGGAAGATAAGCAGTGTCGGCACCACACCAATCAACCCCAGTGGCGAGGTGAGGAATACCATGATCATCGCCGAGATCGAACGTACCTGCAGAATAATGATCAGTAGCGTCATGGCAATCATGATCGGGAACAACGGCAACATCGCTTTACCGGCTTTGCCCGACTCCTCGATTGCACCCGCCTGCTCGATCCGGTACCCGTCAGGCAGCTTGTCGATGACCGGCTGCAGCTCTTTCATGATCACGCTCGAGACGTCCGGTGGCTGCAGGCCTTCGGCAATGTCACCGCGCACGGTAATGGTCGGCGTGCGATCACGACGTCGGAGGATCGGATCCTCCATACGAACATCGACCTCTCCCACCTGAGACAGAGGAATCCGCTGACCCGCCGTGCCCACCAGCGTAAAGCCTTCTATCCTGGCGGGATCGAGCCGGATATCACCCGCTGCGCGACCGACCACCTGCACCGAGCGAATGTCCTCACGAACTGCGGTGATCGGTACTCCGGTCAACAGGAACTGCAGTTGCTGCGCGACTGAGTTTGACGTCAACCCCACCGCCTCCAAGCGATCCTGATCCAGAGCCAAATGCAGCGTCGGCGTTAGTGGCCCCCAGTCAGTGTTGACGGTTCTCATCATCGAGCTCGATTGCATCACGTCCTGTACCTGGCCCGCGATCTCGCGCAATTTCGACGGATCAGACCCCATCACCCGATAGGCAACAGGGAACGGCGAATACGGACCAAACACAAGCTGAGTCACCCTGACACGCGCTTCTGGGGCAAGTCCCTCGGCAGCGGCCTCGCGGAGACGGAACTTGAGGGCCTCGCGCTCCTCCTGGCTGTCCGTCAGCACCACAATCTTCGCGAAAGACGGATCGGGGAGTTCCGGCGCCATCGCCAGATAGAAACGCGGCGCGCCTTGCCCGATATAAGCGGTGACGATTTTTGCCTCATCCTGCTTTTGCAGCCAGGCCTCTATCTTGGCGGTAGTGGCACTGGTCTGTTCAATGGAGGTTCCATAAGGCATTTGCACTTCAATCAATACCTCTGGACGGTCCGAGGTAGGGAAGAACTGTTTCTTGACCAGGCTCATGCCGAGAATCGCCACGCCAAACATTGCGATAACAGTACCGGCTACCAGCCATTTGCGAGCGATGACACGCGTCAACACCTGGCGGAAGTGGTTGTAATTTCGGGTGTTGTAGATGGCCGCATGACCACCCTCCACCTTCTTGATGTTCGGCAACATCTTCACACCCAGGTACGGGGTAAAGGCCACCGCAACCACCCAGGAGGCTATCAGGGCGATGCCCACGATCCAGAACATGTTGCTGGTGTACTCGCCGGCTGTCGACTGCGCGAAGCCGTTGGGCATAAAGCCGATAGCCGTCACCAGCGTACCGGAAAGCATCGGTGCGGCTGTATGACTCCAGGCATACGCGGAAGCTTTGATGCGGTCGTAGCCCTCCTCCATTTTCACCACCATCATTTCGATAGCAATGATGGCGTCGTCCACCAACAGTCCGAGCGCCAGAATCAACGAGCCAAGGGTGATACGGTCAAAGTTCTTTCCAGTGGCCGCCATCACCACAAACACCACCGCCAACGTCAACGGCACAGCCGCAGCGACCACAACGCCTACACGCCAGCCCATGCTGAGAAAGCAGACAAGCATCACCACAAGCAGCGCGACGAAAAATTTGACCATGAACTCGCCGACGGCAGAACTGATATTTACAGATTGATCGGTGACCTTGGAGAGCGTCATGCCCAACGGCATGCCTTCATTTATCTTGACCGTCTCCGCGTCCAACGCCTTGCCGAGGTCAAGACCGTTCCAGCCCTCACGCATCACGATCCCCAGCAACAAGGCCTCTTCACCGTTATTACGCACGAGAAAGGTTGCCGGATCTTCATAACCACGTTCGATCGTCGCCACGTCCGAGAGCTTCAGCGTCCGCCCCTGAACCGCAATGGGTGTGTCACGAATCTTCTGCACCTTATCGAAGGCGCCATCCAGCCGAAGAAAGACCTGCGGCCCGTCGCTTTCGATCGAACCGGCAGGCGTGAGCACGTTCTGATTATTCAGCGCGGCAAAGATGTCCTGAGGCGATACGCCCAAGGTGGCCAGCCGATCATGGGAAAAGGAAACAAAGATACGCTCGGGTTGCTCCCCAATGATGTTGACCTTCTTCACGCCCGGCACATGCAACAGTTGTTGGCGCAACGACTCTGCATCACGTACCAACAGTCGCTGCGGTTCGCCTTTGGCTTTCAGGGCGAACAGTGCAAATGTCACGTCCGAAAACTCGTCGTTGACCATTGGCCCAATGACACCCGCCGGCAGCTTCCTGGCCTCATCGTCGAGCTTTTTACGCGCCTGATAGAACTCCTCCTGCACTTGCGAGGGCGGCGTGCTATCGCGCAGTGACACCATCGTGAAAGCGAGGCCTGGACGGGTGTAAGTTTCCGTGCGGTCGTACCATTTCAGTTCTTGCAGGCGTTTTTCAAGTGGCTCTGCTACCTGATCCTGCATCTCCTGCGCCGTGGCGCCCGGCCACGCGGTAATGACCGTCAATTGCTTGACCGTAAACGGAGGATCTTCCGCACGCCCCAGTTGGAAGAACGACAGGATGCCCGCAACGGCGATCAGGAAGATCAGAAACACCGTGATGGAGCGCTCACGAACGGCGATCGCGGAAAGATTGAAGCGCCCCTCGCTCATGGATGACTCCCGGCAACCTTGACGTCACCCGGTTGAGCCAGTCTCACCTCCTCACCATCGCGCAGCAGATGCGCGCCTAACGCTACAATCTGCTCGCCGACCTTGAGATCGCCTGCGACTCGCGCTGCGTCGTCGCTCAAGCCCAGGACCTGAACAGATCGCCAAGTCACTTTCGCCGGTGTACCGGCGATGACCCACACGCCAGTGCCTTGGCCTGGGTCATAAACGGCAGCGATCGGTATTTGCAGCCCCTGCCCTTGCGTGGTGCTTTCAGCGATCCGAAGTGTGACGGTCGAACCTAGCGGTGCATTGGCCAGTGCGCCCTCAAGCACATACCGCGCCTCGAAGGTGCGCGTCATACGGTCGGCCGAGTCAGAAAGCAGCCTCAGCTTCGCTGTAACTGCACCCGTGGTATTGCCATAAAGCGTCGCCTGCGCAGTGGATCCTGCTGTGGGGCGTAGCGTCTCGGGCAGATGCACGATGGCTTCGCGTTGCCCTGCCCGCGCCAGTCGAACCACGGGCTGTCCCGGGCTGACAACTTGTCCGGGCTCGGCGAGCGTCTCCACCACTACGCCGTCGGAATCCGCAAACAGCACCGCATAACCAGAAGCATTGCGGGCAACGTCAGCCTGCGCTTCAGCAGCGCTGAGCTGCGCTTTTGCGGTATCCGCTGCGGCTTTGATCTGGTCATAGGCCGATGCAGAAACAGCACCTGCGGCGACCAGGTCGCGATATCGCGCCTCGTCATCTGCAGTCTGCTTGGCTCGGGCCCGAGCGGCTATGACTGACTCTTGCTGTGCTCGCGCCTGCAACCCCAGGTCGATTGGGTCAAGGCGCATGAGTGGCTGCCCACGTTTAACGGTCTGACCGGTGTCAACCAGACGCTCAAGCACCTTGCCTGATACCCGAAAACCCAGATCGCCCTGGACGCGGGCAGCCACGACACCCGTGAAAGAACGTGAGACATCGGACGAAGCCTGAACCGCAGAAGACCTCACCAAAGGGGCCTGCGTGCGTGGATCTTCAACGGTGGATGAGTCGCCACACGCCGTCAGGACGAGAGGCAACAAGCAAACGGCAATGGGGACAGGTCGAAGCCGGCGCATAGGTTCCCTTACTTAAAAAATAGGACAGGCGCTACATTCTCAGTCTGGTGACCATATCTGTCAATGGTCACTTATTATGAAATACCGAGCCCATTAACCTCAGCACTAGTATCGCCGCACGCTGATGACCAACCTTGAGCTTAGCCCAGAGAGTGTCGATTGACAGAAAGTGACCAAAACGTATTATAGTCACAAACATCCTCAATTGAAGGAACCTCAATGCCTACCCTCGGTCCCGTTGCTCTCTTGGTGAGTGCCAGCTTGATGACAGGTTGCGCGGTCGGTCCGGACTATCACCGTCCGGACGCCCCACTTTCGGACCATTACCTGGGGCAGTCTTCCGTCGAACAGAGGCCTGGGGCGACGCCGGCCGGTCTTGTCGCCTGGTGGGAAGGCTTTGGTGATCCACTGTTAGCCGACTTCGTCTCCAAGGCACTTGAGCAGAACCTGGATCTGGCGCAGGCGTCGGCGCGAGTCACGCAGGCACGGGCCGGACTGGGCGCCGCAAATGCCGCTTTACTGCCCTCGGGGAACATCAGCGGACAGGCCGCGCGCTCCTACCAGTCAATCGAGACTCCGCTCGGCCAGGTGTTGAACTCAACGCCTGGCTATGACCGGTACGGAAGTTCCTACGAGGCCAACCTCGATGCCAGCTGGGAGGTAGATGTCTTTGGCGGATTGCGCCGCGGACGCGAGGCTGCTCTGGCCGAGTACCAGGCTTCCCAGGCGGGCGTCGCTGCCACACGATTGGCCGTCGCTGCACAGACCGCCGATATCTACATCACTATCCGCGGACTGCAGACCCGGCTGGACATTGCGAACCGACAAGTCAAAACACAGCGAGAGCTACTAGAGAAAGTCCAATTGCTCTACAGCAAGGGGCTCGCCGCCAACTATCAGGTTCGCCAGGCCGAGGGGGCGCTATCGCAGGTCCAAGCGACAGTGCCGGTCCTGCAGACCGGTCTGGATGCTGCCATGAATGCGCTGGATGTCATGCTTGGCACGCCGCCAGGCACTCACCGCACACAACTGGCAAGTGCGGGGAGCATTCCTGTAGCGCCGCAGTTAAAGACGATGGGAACGCCGGCCGATTTGCTGCGCCGCAGGCCAGACCTCATTGTGGCTGAGCGCCGTCTGGCGGCTTCAAACGCACGCATCGGGGAGGCGATTGCTGAGTACTACCCGAAATTCTCCCTCAGCGCATTGCTGGGTAGTGCTACGGCTGTATCCGCAGGCAATCTTTTCTCCAGCGGTGCCAGCCAGTCGGCGGGCGTATTGGGACTGCGCTGGAGACTCTTCGACTTCGGTCGCATAAACGCCCAAATCGACCAAGCCAAGGGACAGGAAGCCGAAACCCTGGCGGCTTACCGTCAGTCCGTGCTGCGCGCCACCGAGGATGTCGAGAACGCGTTCTCCTCCCTGGTGAATCGGGAAGCTCAAGCAACCACCCTCACCGGGGGTGAGGCGTCTCTGACACAGGCTCGCCAATCGTCGTTCATTGCCTATGAGAAAGGCACGGCCAGCCTGATCGATGTCCTGCACGCCGACGAGACGATGCTGCAGGCTTCCGATGCTCGGGCACAAGCACGAACGGAATCGGCACGGGCGGCGGTCACGGCATTCAAGGCGCTCGGTGGTGGCTGGCAGCCTCCTGAAGCCCAGCCTGTTGCGACACGATGATTTAACCAGGTGACGTAGCACTTGATGCACGCACCTCCCCCTCCTCTTTCAGCTACTACCCAATCCGAGAGCGGGTTCGTTCACCGACTGACGCGGTCAGTAGCCAATTGCTCAATAGAAACCAACCGGAGTACAGCGAAATGAAGTCGAACGAGAATTCCTGGGTGCTCATCACCGGAGCATCAAGCGGATTTGGCGAGGAGTTTGCCCGGCAATATGCAGCACAGGGAAAATCGCTCGTTCTGGTAGCAAGAAGACTGAGTAAGCTCGAAGCACTATCGGCGCAGTTGCGCGAACGCTTCGGCGTTGATGTGATCGTCGAACAAGTAGACCTGTCCTCGATCCCGGCGATCATCGAACTGCATGAGCGACTCAGCGAACGCAATATAGTGATCGATGTGCTCATCAACAATGCGGGTCATGGATTGCAGGGGCCTTTCCTGGATCAACCTCTGGATGAGTCTCTGACCATGATTGATTTGGATATCGCCAGCCTGACAGGGCTGACACGCCTTTTCGCGGCCGACATGCGAGCCCGCAAACGTGGGCACATCCTGATGGTCGCCAGCTTGCTGTCCTTCCAGGGCGTGAAGAATTTCGCCGTTTACTCTGCCGCGAAAGCCTATGTTCTTCGCTTCTCTGATGCGCTTCATCGCGAACTGAAAAAAGACGGCGTCGTCGTTACCGCACTTTGCCCAGGAATGTCGGATACCGGATTTGCAGAAAGCGCCAAGCAACGGATCACACCGGCCTTAAAAATGGTGATGATGCAGCCTCAACCCGTCGTGCGTGCAGGAATCCGTGCACTGCAAGCCGGACGCATGAGTGTGGTGCCGGGTTTTGGCAACAAGGCCATTACTGTCTTGACTTGGGCCACGCCTCGTCGGCTTCATCAGAGCCTTATGGCGCAGGTGATGGGAGTCTGAGAGGGCGACAAAGAGGCCTTTTACCTCAGGGGAAAGGCCCGAGATATGTTCTTAAAGGTCGGGAGGCAACGCATGCTCCCGACAGGACATTTATCGTGTAACAGCACTTAATTAGAAGCGGTAACTAACGGACGTACCGAGCCCGCTCGCACTGTTCTTGAATTTGGCACTGTATGCACCTCTGTTCGCAGAGGTGTCGTTGATCTGCACGCTCTCCTCCCATAGGTAGGAATAAGCAACATCGATCGTGACATTGTCCGCCGGAGTCCAGCCAGCACCGAAGCTGATAACCTTCCGGTCGCCCGTGGGAATACGTGGTCCTCGGTTGGTGTTGTTGGTGGGCGACTGGTCGACCGAGAAGCCTGCGCGAAGTACCCATTGGCTGTTCAATTTGTACGCCGTGCCGATAGCGTGAGCCCACGTATCATGCCAGTTCTGTTCTTCGGTAATAGTGCCCAGCGAGCCGCTCAACAAAGGGGGTAAACCCGTGTTCTCGATGGTTAATTCTTTAAAGCGACTCCAGCGTGTCCAGGTACTCCCTAAATATAGAGTCCAGTCATTATTGAGCTGATGAGTCACCGAGAAGTCCACAGACTCTGGGGTATCCACATCCAGCGAAGCGTCATAACTCCGGCCGCTGACCCCCAACACGCTAAAGATGCCGTCAGAGACCTTGGTCTTGGCGTCCAAGTGGTAACTGACCTTGGAATGGTAAGTCATGCCCAAGCGAGTTTGGTCTGTAGCCTGCACCAGGATACCGGCGTTGAAACCGAGGGCCATGTCGTCGCCCGTGCTTTTGAGTTTTCCGTCATTGCGACCTGGGCTCAGTGGATTGGGCACCATTCCGGACAGCTCACCGGTGATGCGGTTGATAGTCGGACCGAACCCGATCGAAACTTTGTCGTTAAAGGCATAGCTGATGGTGGGCTGGAACGTAAGCGTCGTGACCTCACTTTTGTTGGCGTAGTAACGCCCGGCAAAATCGCTGCCGTAGTCAGTCATCAGACCGAAAGGTACATAAAAACCTACACCGAACGCCCAATGCTCATCGATGGGTTTGACGTAGTAACCCATAGGCACTGTGGTGGTTGGCACCATGTCGCCGTCTTCCTGGCCTCCGAATGTACTGCGGGTTTGGCTTATGTCGGTCTTCGCGAATAGAGTCGCCGCGCCCACGCTGACCTGCTCTCTTTTCAATCGAGACATGCCCGCCGGATTACCGAAGACCGTGCTCGCATCTTCAGCGGATGAGGAGCGCCCGGCAAACCCGGCCCCCATCCCGCTAACGCTTTGTTCATTGAGAGCGAAACCGCTTGCAAACACATTTGAAGATGCGAGCACGACAGCGAGGCCAAATGGGCTCTTGAGCACTATTTTTTTCATTGTTTGAACTCTATGGGGATCACTGAGATGAAGCAGTAGAAGCAATGGCTCACCATATTTATTCATGTGACCAATTCAGTCAATGGTCACAATGCGAATAAATGAAATGCCCTTCGACGACTGGAAGAAGGGCAAAGTGAAAAACCGTTTTGGTGATGTGTCGCTTACACAGGCATGACGTAAACCGTTAGCCGAAGGTCAAGGCATGAGGCTACGCAAAATGAGGTTGGAGGTGAGCGTGGGCGCCTCCTCGACATAATCGAGGTTGTACTGCAGGAGTAAAGGATTGACGAAAGGCCGCAAAGCCAGATGTATCGCTTCTACTGTTTCGTCCAGGGGAGTCTTGCGTTCAAATTCGCCGATCTCTCGCCCCTCCCGCACGATTTGCAACACGAAGCGTTTGATCTGTGCGTCATAAGCCTGCGTACTGGGCCAGCTTTCCGACGCCGCGAATGCTGCAATGTCATAGAGTTTTCGGTCGTTAAAGAACAGATTCACACCTGTGGCGATCACAGTTTTGACCAATCGTCGAAAGCGCTCCGTCGGCGACAGGTCTTCTATATTGATCGCCTGCTCCACAGCCGCGACGATTTCTGCCAGACAATTTGCGCAGATGGCTTCACCGATCGCCTGCTTGGAATCAAAAAATTTGTAGATGTAGGCCTTGGAAAACCCGATGGCCCTAGCCAGGTCGGAAACCGTGGTTTTGCCGTAGCCGTATTGACTGAAGTGTTCGTTGGCCGCCGCGACAATCTGGTCTCGAATGTCGTGATCGGCTGGGCCACGGGGGCTGGGCGAAGCTGAAGATATTGATGGCTGATTCATGGGAACAGCTTACTCATCCTATCGAGGACTGACAACTTGTGACCGACAAGATATATAGTCACAAATCGACCATGAAGAATCTAACGCGACATTACCTAGCGACACTGTGTAGCCTGCGTGTAAATGCCCGGGCCACACTGCAACGCAGTCCTGTTTGTGCGGATGTTGAGTGGCCTTGACATGTTCGCTCAATTGAAACAGTCATGGCGCACTCAACAGCAGATTACGATCTCCACCTCGCAGCATCCGAGGCTAGACCTCTGATTCCTTCAGACTAAAACCTTGTGGCATCACACTCTCCACTCCCCTATAAGGCTCAAACCAATTCGGCTAAAGATGCCGGGTTGAAGCCCTTCAGATCTGCGTAGTCGCCTTTTTCCACTTTGGCGGCCCAGCTTGCTCCCGCTGGACTGCGTAGCAGGCCCAATTCAGGGCCGCTTCGCGCCCCAGCGGGAGCAAGCTCCCTCGCCACAGATACTTCTCAGGCCTCGGCTGGCCTACTATCAGAAATCAACCGATGCTGAAAGCTGAAGGGTACGTGGAGCGCCCAGGCCGCCGGACAGGCCACTGCCGTCGCCGCCACTGTAGGAGCCGAGCCAGTAGGCCCGGTTGGCGAGGTTCTCTACGTTAGCCCGTAAGGTCACAGGTTTGGACATGACCTTGGTGGTGTACCGACCGCCCACATCGAAAACGGTGTAGGACGGCAACTCCATCCGATGGTCGTCCGTAACGTAGCGGCTGCCTACGTAGTTCGTGCCTGCGGTCAGGGTTAGCCCAGGAACCCTCTCCAGATCGTACTCGACCCCAAGTTTGCCGATGATTTTCGGAACACCGGTCACCTGATTGCCTTCGTTCGCCGCTACCTGCGCCTTCGTCAACACCGCCTGCGTGTAGGAGACACCGCCCATCAAACGCAGATCTGGTTGGGCCTCACCGAAGAAGCTCCATTCCACGCCGCGGTTACGCTGCTCACCATTGACGCCAAAAATACGGGTGACCGGGTCGGTAAAGGTGCTGGGTTTTTCGATCTGGAACACGGCCAACGTAGTGGCGAACGTACCCAGGTCAAGCTTGGCGCCCACTTCATACTGCTTGGTCTGAATCGGGCTCAGGATTTCACCCGGGTTGGCTGCCGTCGTCGGGGCCGTCCCCCCCTGAGACAGCCCTTCGATGTAGTTCGCGTAGACCGATACATCATCGGTGACCTTGACCAACAACGCGGTAGCCGGCGAAACGCGGCTCTCGTCGTAGTGAGAAGTCTTGACCCGCGCCGGGGTCAGGTTGGAGCTTTCCACCGACTGACGTCGTACGCCCAGCGTCCATTGGATACGATCATCAAGGAACGAAAGGGTATCGAGAAAAGCAACACTGCCCAGCTTGGCTTCGGTCCGAGAGGTGACCGCACCGAAATTGTCCAAGGGCGGTGTTTTGCCAAAGTCGAGGTTGTAGTAGTTGGTGGTCACGTAGTTGGCTATCTGTTTATCCTTGAAGCTCATCTCCGACTTGTACTGCGTAGCCGCCAGCGACCATTGGTGGCCTACGGGACCGGTGTCGAATCTGCCCTTCAGGCCAGCCTCGCCCGATTTCTGGATGCCCTGCCCATCCGAACGATAAGCCAGAACACTGATATCACCGGCGTTGTTGATCAGCGTGTCGCGGGTCATCAGGGAGTTGCGGCCACCCTCCCTCTGCCCATAGGCCGCAAAGGCGGTGAGCGAGTCATTCAAATCGACCTCGCCTCTGAGCAAGAAGGTTTCGGTGTCGTTGGTGGTGTATGCCCAGTCAGGTGCCAGCGCGTAATCACCCTTCTTCGCGCGGGGTACGTTGGTGACTGTGGGGTTGATCGAGGAAATACCGAAGTAGTTGGTGCCCTCCAGATGTTCACGGTGCTTGTAGGCGTCCAACGACAGGCGGATGCGTTCGGCGCGCCAGTCCAGGCCCAGCGCATTGAGTTGCATGTTTTGTTTCTGATCGTCCACGGCGGTGTCGCCGTCGCGGTACGCCCCGTTGTAGCGGATACCAAACTGATTCTGCTCGCCAAAGCGCCGACCCACATCGGCATGTGCACCGTATAAACCATTGGATTCAAAAGAGGTCGTCAGGCGCGTCAGCGGTTCGTCGCCGGCGCGCTTGGGCACCATATTGATGCTGCCTGCGACGCTGCCATCCGGCGGCATGCCGTTCAGCAGCGCGGACGGCCCCTTGAGTACTTCGATGCGCTCGGCCAGCTCGGTCGCGCCGCGCAGGTTCGGCGCCATGCCGATCAGGCCGTTGTAGGTGATGTCGTTGGCGCTGGTATTGAAACCACGAATGAAGAAGGTTTCGAGGATGGCCCGTTTGGAGGGGACGTTCACCGATGGATCGGTTGCGCCGATTACCGAACCGATGTCCTTCGCCTGGTGGTTGCGCACGAAGTCATCGGTGTAGCTGATGGCGCTGAACGGAGTCTCCATAAAGTCCTTGGTACCCAGCAGCCCGACTCGACTGCCAGTAGCAACCTGGCCTCCCGCATAGGCGGGAGGCAGGTCGGCGGACGCACCCATAGTGCCCTCCACCGTTGTTTCAGACAGGACGAGGCTACCTTCGCCAGTACCCGTCGGAGACTGCGGCTCAGAGGCAGGCGCAGCGGACACAGCCATCGCGCCCCCGGTCAGCCCAAGCAATAGCGCCATGTGTACGGCAGAGAAAGTGCGATTCAAGGTAAACGAAAAAGCGCGTTGCGTAGCCTGCGATGAGTCAGGATTGGCGCTGTGTGGGCGGCCGTGTTCCGACATGCTGGATTCCTTTCGATGCGAAGAATTGAAGTTCATTCATTAGGTTTCCGTACCAGAACGCCAATTCCTCAATCCAAATGATAATAATTTGCATATACCGCACCGAGAACACACCAAGGGGCTGGATCAGTGGTGATCTCCCAATGACCGAAGCAACATTCGAAAACCACAAAAAAGGGCCGGTGCCTGAAGAGGACCAGCCCTTTGTGCGCCAGATACGTCGTGAATCAGCCCTTGTAGCCCTGAACCACCTCGTCAGCCATTCGATTGAGACAGGTCACGCTAGCGGTACACAGATACCAGGTCTGAGCATCGACAAAGATGACACGGCCGTTGTTCCAGGCCTTGGTCTTGCGCAACAGCGGGTTATCCAGGCTCTTGATGTCCAGTGCCGGACGATGCTCCATCACCGCGGTTCGGTCGATTACATAGAGAATGTCGGGATCGGCCTGCTGGATAAACTCATTGGAAATCGGCTGTCCATGCAAACCGGCTTCGATGTCAGTGCTGGCCGGTTTCACGCCCAGGGTGTCGAAGACAAAGCCGTAGCGCGACTTCACGCCGTAGGAGGTGAAGGCGCCGTTGTTATGCAGCACGATCAAGGCTTTCTCTGGACGCCCTTCAGTGACACGGCGGGTCTGTTCCACCTTGGCTTCCATTTCCGCGACTTTCTGGCGGGCCAGTTCCTCTTTGCCGAGGATGCGTCCCAGGAGGGTCAAATGTTCCTTGGCTGTGCCGATGAGATTGCCTTGTTTGTTGGTCAGGTCCACGTCGTCATAGACGGTCGGGGCGATCTGGCTGAGTTCCTTATAGCTTTGTGCCTGGAGCGGAGAGATCAGAATCAGGTCGGGCTTGAGCGCATGCAACCGCTCAAGATTGGGCTGAATAGTCGCCCCTACATCCATGACATTCGAGTCGTCACGGTATTTGGCGAGAAAGCTGGTGACGTAGTCCTTGGCGATGCCCACTACCGGTGCCTTCAATTGATCGAGTGTATCGAGCTCGCTCATATCGAAGGCCACTACACGCTCGGGCAGTTTGGTCACCACGGTTGTGCCCAGAGGGTGCTCGATCTTGATCGGCTCGTAGTACGCCTGCGCACTCACTGGCGGCGCGGCCTCTGCTGCCGGCTTGTCACATCCCTGCAGCCCGGCCGCTACGGCCATTGCCAGTAGCACTCCACAAAATTTGTTCGCGTGATCCGTGCTCATATCAGTTCCCTTGAAGGTGATGGGTTGAAGTAGTTGCAGACAAACCCTTGTTCGCTCTGCAGGATTTCGAAATCCAGATCAAAAAGTTCCCGCAGGTGCGCCTCGGTCACCACCTCTGCGACCGGACCGTGGCAGTGAATTCCCCCGCCTTTCATGGCAACGATATGATCGGAATAGTTGGCCGCGAAGTTGATGTCATGGACCACCAGGATCACTGTGCGGCCTTGCTCATCACACAAACGACGCAGGGCACGCATGATCTGTACGCCATGCTTCATGTCGAGGTTGTTGAGCGGCTCGTCCAGCAACAGGTAATCCGTTTGCTGGGCAATGGTCATCGCCAGGAAGGCCATCTGCCGTTGTCCGCCGCTGAGCTCGTCAATGTAGGAGAGGCGCAGGGACTGCAAAGACAAGAACTCGATGGCTTCATCGATTGCCTCGCGATCCTGGGCGGTAAGCGCTCCACGGCTGTAGGGGAAGCGCCCGAAGGCGACCAGTTCCTCGACGGTCAGGCGCAGGTTGAAATCCGGGGACTGGCGCAAGGTGGCCACGCGCTTGGCATAGTCGCGAACGGGCACATCCAGAATGCTCCGCCCGCCAATCAGCACGTCGCCCCGGGTCGGCGCCAGCAGGCGAGCAATCAACATCAGCAGCGTGGTCTTGCCCGCGCCGTTTGGGCCGATCAGCGACGTGACCTGCCCCGGTGGAAACCGGACGCTGACGTCACTCAGGACGTGCCGGGTGCCATAGGCCTTGTAAACGTGATTGAGGGCGATCATGGGGTGCCTCGGGTTCGAATCATCAGCGCAAGGAAATACACACCACACACCAGGTTGATGAGAATGCTGACGGAGGTGTTGTAGTTGAATATCTGCTCGACCAGGTATTGGGCGACAATGAAAATGCCAATGGCGATGGCGCAACTCATGGGCAACGTGACCCGGTGCCGAGCGGTTCGGGCAAGCGCATAGGAGATGTTCGCAACGAACACGCCCATGAATGCCGTCGGCCCGACGAGGCTCGTCGAGATCGCCACCAAAATGGCGATAAGTGCCAGTTGAAGTCGCACGCTGCGCGGGTAATCGACCCCTAGGGAAATAGCCTGGTCACGTCCCAGGGAAAGCACATCGAGCACTGGCAGGGTTCGTTGGGCGATGCAGCACACCGCCGCGACCAGCACGCCCGAATAGATCACTTGCCCAGGTTGCGCCTTGTTGAAGGAGGCGTAGTTGAACCCTTGGAAAATCGAGAATTCTCCGGGGCTGATCTTCAGCTGGATGAATTGGGTAAACGTCCCCATCACCATGCTCAGTACCAGTCCCAACAGGAGCAGCAGGTACACGTTGTTGCTCCCGTCACGGAACAGCCACCGATGAATAAGCCATGAATAGCCGAGCATCAGCAGGACCGACAACAGGACGTTACCGTCACGCCCCAGCAACACCAGGCTCTGGGTGCCCAGCAGCAGGATCAGCAGTGCCTGGAACAGCAGGTAGATCGCCTCATACCCCATGATCGCCGGCGTCAGTATTCGGTTGCCGGCGATGGTCTGGAAGATCACCGACGAATAGGCAATGCACACCCCGGCAATGCACATCGCCGCCAAACGGGTCAGTCGCTTGGGAATGACGTAGTCGAAGTCCAGGCCGGCTCCCAACAACAGGAACGCGATCGCCAGCACCAGAACCAGCAGCCAGAGACCATAACGGGTAGCCACGCGCCTCATGTGTACTTCCTGATCAGCAGCACGAGAAATATCAGCCCGCCCACACTGCCGGCGGTGAGGCCTATGGGCACTTCGAAGGGGTAGATCAGCAGGCGGCCGAGGATGTCGCAGGCCAATAGCAACGACGCGCCGCACAAGGCGACGATGGGCAATGTCCGCTCCAGGTTTTCGCCGTAGTGCAGCGCCACCAGGTTGGGAATCACCAGTCCGACAAAGGGGATCGCCCCCACCGTGATGACCGTGGCGGAAACGGTGACCGCCACGAGCATCAGACCTAGCGCCGCATTGGCCGCGTAGTTCAACCCCAGACTGCTGGCCATGCCCTCACCCATCCCCAGGACGGTAAACCGGTGCGCATACAGGTAGGTGAGCACGACAATCGGCAGGATCAGATAGATGATCTCGTAATTGCCCTGCACGATTTTCGAGAAGTCACCGAGCATCCAGCCCTGCATGCTCTGCAAGATGTTGTGACGGTAGGCGTAGAACTCGGCGACGGCGCTCAACACGCTGCCATACATCAGCCCTATGACCGGAATCATCACCGTGTTCTTGAACTTGATACGGCGGATGATCGCGACATAAATCAGGCTCGCGGCAAAACAGAACACCAGGGCAAACAGCATCCTGCCGACAGTCCCCGCGGCGGGGGCTACCGTCAGTGAAATCAGAATGCCCAGCTTTGCCGCATCCAGCCCGCCGGACGTGGCGGGCTCGACGAACCGGTTACGCACAATCTGCTGCAGGATCACGCCGCAGACGGCCAGCCCTACCCCGGTGAGTATCAGGGCCGCGAGGCGCGGAAGGCGGCTGGCGGTCAGTGTCAGCCAGGCATCTTCGGAAAAGGTGAAAAGTTCCGTCCAGGAGACTTGCTTGACTCCCACCATCAGCGAAAGGCAACAGAGCACAACAAACAGGAGCAGTAAGGTTGCACGACTCAAGAATCGTCCTCACTGCCAAGCACCCCGGCAATGCGCCAGCCCTTTGCGGCCCGGCGCTGAGCGAGAAAGTGCGCGTAGAGCCCTGGCTTGGTACTCAATTGCGCGTGGGAACCTCGCTCGCTGATCTGGCCATTATCGAGCACCAGGATCTGGTCGGCCATGGCCACCGTCGAGAGCTGGTGCGCGATGACGATCAGCGTACGCGTACCACGCAAGCGTGCCAGTGCCTCGGCAATAGCGGCCTGGTTTTCGGCATCGAGCGCAGCAGTGGCCTCATCGACCAACAGAATCGGTGCATCCTTGATCAGCGCACGGGCGATGGAAATCCGCTGGCGTTCGCCGCCAGACAGTCGAGCGCCGCCCTCGCCCACCGGTGTATCCAGGCCTTGAGGCAGTCGTTCGATGATCTCCACGACACCGGCTTGTCGTGCCGCTTCCATCACCTGGGCATCACTGGCATCGGGTTTGCCAATGCGAATGTTGTCGGCGATGCTGCCCTGGAACAGGTAAGCATCCTGGAAGATCTGGCTGATCTGGCCGGCCAGTTGCTCGCCGGACATCTGGCGCACATCCACACCACCGACGATCACAGAGCCTTGAGTCACGTCGAAGAAACGCGCGATCAGCCTCACCAGCGTGGTCTTGCCCGAGCCGGAAGCGCCGACCAGAGCGGTCATGCTGCCCGGTTCGATACGCAGGCTGACCTCATGTAATACATCAGCCTGATCCTCGGCATAACGAAAGCTCACGTTGCGCAGTTCGACGGACCCATCGACGGGTGCTTGTGGCGTTTGCGGTTCAGGCAACGGCTTGACCGCAAAGATCTCACGCACGGCTCCCAACTGGCCACGCGCACCACGCAACACCTCGCTATAGCCGGCCACTTCCAGCAACGGATCGATAATGCGGCTAACCAGCAGCAGTGAAACAATGACCGCGATGACCGATCCCGCCTCCAGGCTTGCGCCCAACAGCTCACCCAGCCATAGCGTGGCGGCCACCAGCAAGGCGGCGAAGCTCGCCTGTACAGCCCACGCATTGAACACCACCGACATTGCCGAGACGTGAATCAACCGTCTCGCGGAGTCCTGCTGGCGCCCGATGGCCTGTTCTAGAAACTGAGTACCACCGTCCTCGCCATTGAACGCCCGCAGCACCGATTGCGCCTGGGCGAACTCGACCATGCGCTGGCTGGTGTGGGCAGCGTTGTACTGGAAGTCCTGGTCGGCACGCTGCCCCAAGCGAGCGGTCAATACAAAGACACCCAAGAGGATCGGCAGCGTCACCAGTGCGATCAGGCCCATCTGCCAGTGCAAGGCGAACAGTGCAATCAGGATCACTACCGGCGTGATCACGCCGGTAATCAGTGGCGTGAAAACGTGGGCGGGAAGCTGCGCCATTTCCATCATGCCCTGGGACGCGACATGGCTTAGCCGCGCGGTATTTTGCGCGGTGAACCAACCCACCGGCAAACGCGCCACGTGGTCACCGAGCCGATGGCGGCCCCGCTGGAGAACCGCGATGCCGACACGGATTCCGGCTTTCTCTACTGTGCGTCGTAGCGCCCAGCAAATCACCATGCCGATCACCAGCGCGATCAACCATTGGCCCGCTGCGCGCGTTTCACTGCCCAGCAGGCCGGTGAGTATCGGCACCAGGGTGACAATCGTCAGCCCGCAGAGCAGGCCGTAGACCAGCGTCATATAGAGATAGCGCCGCAGTACCGGGGCGTCTTCACCCAACAGTTGAATAAAGGTTTTCAGCATGACGGCACCGCCTGTTCCTTGGCCTGTTCGTAGCCGCCCAGTGCCCACAGTCGGGCGTAGCGGCCTTTGCGGGCGAGCAGTTCGTGGTGACGTCCCTGCTCACAAATCGTACCGTTGTCGATCAGAATGATCCGGTCGGCGTGCATCACCGTATCGAGCCGGTGAGCGATCACCATCAAGGTGCGGCCCCGGGCGAATCGCGATAGCGCTTGCTGGAGCTTCACCTCGTTCTCGGCATCGGCTGCCGCCGTGGCTTCATCAAGCACCAGCACCGGCGGGTCCAGCAACACGGCGCGGGCGATACTTACGCGCTGTAACTCGCCGCCGGAGAGCTGCACATCCTCTCCGATCACCGAGTCATAACCGCGCGGCAAGGCGAGGATGCGCTCGTGAATATTCGCGGTGCGTGCTGCGTCTTCGATTTCCTGCTGGCTGGCCGACGGCCTGCCCAAGGCAATGTTGTCGCGCAGGCTGGCATGGATAAGACGTACTTCCTGCAACACAAAACCGATGCGCCGGTACAACTGCGCGCTCTCGATCTGCCTGATGTCGACGCCGCCCAGCGTAATGCGCCCTTCAGTCGGATCGAAGAAGCGCAGCAGCAGGCGTGCCAATGTCGACTTGCCGGAGCCGGAAGCACCGACAATCGCGGTCACGGTGCCGGGCTTGAGGGTGAAGCCAATGTCCTTGAGCACCGGGCTCTGGCCGTCGTAGCTATAGCCGAGTTGCTCGACGCGAATTTCGGCATTTTCAGGCAACTGCTGGGATTCGCCCGCCTGGGTTTCCAGTACCGGCGTTTCCAGTAGCCCATGCACACGCTGGGCAGCGGCGGTAGCATTGTTCAGGTCGTGGGTGATGTAGCTCAACAGCAGCAGTGGCGCGCAGATGCCCGGCGCCACCAAGGCGAAGGGCAACACCTCGACCGGTGTGATCCAGCCTAGGCTCACCAACAAAGTGCCAAAGGCCAACACCACCCCGAGTACCGCAACCGGGGTGACCATTGCATGGGCGTTGGCCATCGCACTGACCAGCGGCCGGGTGAAGTCGGTGAACGCTTCAGCGAAGGCATCCACCGCCTCACGGTAACTGCCATGGGCCTTGCCCTCGACACCGAAGGCCTTGACCACGGGAATGCCGTTGACGAACTCGACTACAGCGTTGTTGATACGTGCCATACCGGCACCGAACGATTGCATGTTCGCCCCACTGGCCTTGGTTGCCCTGGAGAAAAACAGGAAAAACAGCGGGAATGGCAGCAGGGAGACAATCGCCATGCGCCAGTCCATGGCAAACAGGTACAGGATGGCGATGAGAATCGCACCAACGGTACGGCCCAGCGTGGTAAAGAAGTGCGCAGTCAGGCTGTGCAGCGTACCGATGTCATCCTGCATTGCCTGTTTGACTTCACCCGAAGCCCGACTGGTAAACCAACCCAGTGGCACCTTGGCCAGTCGACGAGTAATCGCCAGACGCAAATGGCCGGTGATGTGATTGTCGGCCAGGTGCGCAACCATCTCGCCCACCGAAATCAACGTCATGCCGAGGAACAGGCACGCCAGGCTGACGCTGACAACCTGCCAGACCTGACTCTGCATCTGGACCCAGCCGGTAGCGACCTCGGCCTGCCCCATCGAGAGCTGTGCGATATGGGCGATGCCGGCCAGTGGCACCATCGTCAGCATGGTCCCGATGGCGGCCAGTACCGCGGCGACAATCAGCCGGCCGCGTACGGGTTTCAGTATCCGGGATACCGAGCCGGCGGCGGGTTTGTCTGTATCACTCATGAGCTCTCCTGAATTACCACTGGTGACAGCCTGAAGGCATGCCTGACTTCCTTTGTGTTCGAGCGTTTTGCGCGTTGCGTACCTTTATTCCGAACGGCGACGCAAAATCCTCAATCGAAATGCGGATTAATCCGTTCGCCGTCGTGAACCGAACGACCGGTCACAGGCCCGCCCCCGATGCAAATGGGTGACAGGCCCGAAGGCCCGCAGCGATGTATTTCTCGACGGAGGACACCGACACCTTCAACTCGGCCGCGATATCCCGGTGGCCCATGCCATGCAACTTGCACATCAGCAACGCTTCGCGGGCCTTGAGTGGCTTGTTATGCAAGGCAACATCGATCTGTGACAGGGCCTCGGATGCCAGCGCACGAACCTCTTCTGATGGCACCTGAGGTTCGGCTTGCTGCATCAGTCCTTCCAGATGGCTGGCCTCAAGATGCCGGCGGCGATACAGATCTATCACCATGCCTTTGGCGATTTGAGTCAGATGACGGCGTGAGTTCTCGGTCGAGGGAACCCGGCCCTTCCTGATGAGATTGAGATAGACGTCATGGGCCAGATCCGCTGCATCCACCGAATTGCCCAGCTTGCGACGCAACAAATTGCACAACCAGCGGTAATGGTCGACATACAGCTTTTCAAATTGCTCCTGGGACGCGAACGCTCCGTTGTCCACAACACCTCTCCTGAGACGATGGTCTTCGCGATCAGATTTTGACTAATGCGAATAGGTATGATTATTATTTAACATCATACGGTGTTCATAGAGCCCCTGCAATGCGACCTCATTGCAACTCTTTTGACGCCCGGAGCCTGGGCGTTACACCAGACCGAGGATCGGTCTGTCGGCACTCGGTGCCACCTCTACTTCTTACTGTTCAGTTTGATAAGGCGGGAAATTTCCATGATGGAACTCAGTCCAGATTCGTTACCGAAGCTATCTGTCAACGGTCACGAGGAACATATCTGGCTCTTGCAGCAGCAATACCCCGAACGCATCCTCAAACACCTCTGCGCCTGGCGGCTCGACGCTGATGTCGATCTTTCAAGGCTTGAGTTGGCGATCAAGGCCGTCATCGAAGCACTGCCTGATTTGAATGCACGCTATCAATTCAACGACGACGGCGAAGTGGACAAGGTCCACGCCAGTGACTGGAAATCCTGTGTCGAACTCATTCGCTCACACTCCGACGCCGAAGCCACCGAGCAATTGCTCTCGCGGCAAGCGGCATCGTGGGATGCGCAAAGCCAGCCGCCATTCAAGGCGCTGATGATTCAAACCAGGCAGAACGTTATCCTGGCGTTCGTGATCCATCAGATCCTCGACCAGACCTGCCAGGAGATCGACCTGTATCGCGGGGTCCTGAACGCCTATGTCGGTCACTCGACCAGCGACACCCCGTGGTTACGCCGTCAGGCCGATGGCAAGGATGCAGCGCCAGCAGCCAGTACACCCAACGCCCGGCCAGTGACCAACAGCAGTGAAGTGGCGACGATTATCCTTGGCGAATTCCGTGGTGCCCTGGCTGAGCCCGACATGCAACTTACGGATGACTTCTTTGATTTCGGCGGCCACTCCCTGCTGGCCACCCGCATCATTGGCAAGCTATTGAGCAGCCACGGCATCGAAGTCCAGTTCAATGATTTTTTCAGCGCCCCTACCGCCGAGGCCCTGGCATCACGGGCCCACGTCATCGCGCATGACAACCCGGCAGCGTCTGCGCCTGGCCTGCCACAGGACGTGCAGCGCGCGCCTTTCGCGCTGGCCCAGGCCTCCCTCGGGCGGGCCTATGTCGCCTATGGGTTCGGGACGATTTTTAACCTGCCCTTTGCCTTGGATTTCCTCGACAACGTGGATGAAGCGCTGTTCGAGCAAGCCTTCCGCGACCTGCTCATCCGCCATGCCAGCCTGCGTACGACCTTCCACTTCCAGGACGCTGAGGCGTATCAGCAAATCGTGCCGGTCGCGCAACTGTCCCACTACAAATGGTTCTGGCCCAGCCATGAGAGCCGAGGGGCAACACTGGAAAGCGAAGCCGCTTATCAGTTCGACCTGGCCCGCGAACTGCCCCTCAGGGTTCGCTTCATTTACGACTCGCAGCGCAAGCGCCAAACCCTGTCTTTGCTGATCCATCACATGGCCATTGATGAATGGTCGCTCAACGTCATGATGGAAGAACTGGCCCAAGCCTACCTCGCCCGTGCCGCCGACAAAGCGCCGACCTGGGAAGCGCCTGCCCGCTCATTCCACGAGTTCGCCGTGCAAGAACAAAGTACCGGCGTCAATCAGCAGCATCTCGACTATTGGACGAGCCTGTTACGTGATGCAACCCGCGGTTTGACACTGCCCTCCCCTGATCATCAGGCGAGCGCGCCTGCCGAAGCCGCTTCGACGAAGGCTCAATGGTTCGAAATCAAACCCGACCAGGACCTCACCGATAACCTGTATGCCTTCGCCAGACAGAACAACTCGTCGCTGTTCGGCGTGGTCTATACGGCCATCGCGCTGTCCCTGCACAAACTCGGTGACTTGCAGGATCTGGTGATCGGCACATCGGCTTCCGGGCGCACCGACCCCGGGTTTTACGAAACGGTCGGTTACTTCACCACCATGGTCGCGCACCGGGTGCAGTTCGATCCTCAGCAGACAGTGGGCACTCTGATCGAAAACGTCACCCACCTGATCAATGACTCCATGGCTTATGCCGATGTGCCGATGGAGACGATTCAACAAGCCTTGGGCATGTCCGCTGCGGACGGCCTGCTGTTCGACGTCTATATCCAGATTCATGCCAACAACGCATTGAACGGCACCCTGAACACGCCAGACGCAGGAACGATCCGCTACCGACAGATTGACCCGGACAAGAACCAGTCGATGTTCGGTATTCAGTTCGAGATCCTGGAAAACCTGATCGACGGCAAACGCTCACTGCGCCTGGTGATCACCTACCGTTCGGAGCGTTACAGCGCCGAACAGATGGCACGCCTCAGCGCAATGATCGATCACGTGTTTGCACGCTTCACAACGCCAGATGCAGCCGGCATCGCCCTGAATCATATCCACGCATAACCCTCAATCAGGGTCTTGGTAACGCCAAAAGTGTTAACAAGACCCTGCACATCAAGCTCTACGCTTCATGCATCCCGTAGCGCTGGAACGATGAGCGCTTGGGCAAGCGGTAGTGCGCGCGACCGAGTAGCCGGTTGGCAATTGTCGCATTGCGAATGGCCGCTACCCCGAGATCCGGCGAACCCACACCGTGCTGGAAGATCTCCGCGTTCTGCACAAAAACACGGCCCGTGCCTTCGTCGCAGCGGCGCGCCGTAAAGTCTTCCTGGACGATACAGTCGCCGAATTCATCGGTTTCAAGCACAACGCCTTTGAGCCTTTCAAACCACTGCGGCCAGGCATGCCCGTATCCCGTCGCCGCAACAATGGCATCGGCCTCAAGGGTGCTGGTCTGGTCCAGTTCGCGGTGCCGGTAGGCAATTCGCAGCGTGCCGTCGACATCCTCCACAGTCTCGACCTCGCAGTTGGAAAGCAACGTCAGACCTGTATCAGCGCCGCCAATCGAGCGTTCGTAGATCAGGTCGTAGATCTGGGCAATGGTCGAAAAACTGATGCCCTTGTACAGCAACCCCTGCCCCGCAACGATATCTCGGCGACGTTCCCGTGGAATACTGTGGAAGTACTCCATGTAGGATGGGGTAAAGCACTCCTGCCCAAGTTTTGAATACTCCATGGGATGGAAGCCTGGCGAACGCGTGATCCAGCGAATCGAAGCTCCGGCCGCAATCCGTTCGGGGGTCAACTCGCTGAACAATGCCAGCACGCACTCCGCCGCACTCTGCCCGGAGCCAATCACCGTGACCCGCCGGCACTGCGCCAACTGCTCCTGTCTTTTGCCGAACTCCGCCGAATGCATGACCGGCGCCGTGCTCTTAAGCTGGGCCCATTTCGGCAACAGCGGCACGGTGCCGACGCCAATCGCCAGGTCCCGGCTGTAGTAACGGCGTTTGAAGCCGGACACGGACTGGCTCTCAATCAGGAATCGGTCAACGCTCGCGTCATAGCTCACATCACAGATGTCTTCGCCGAAGTGGCAAGCCGGCAACTGCTGCGACGCCCATCGGCAGTAATGGTCGTACTCGCGCCGCGGCACCTGAAAGTTCTCGTAGTAATAGAACTGATACAGGCGATCGTGCTGATGCAGGTAGTTCAGATAACTCAGTGGATGCGTGGGGTCAGCCATCGTCACCAGGTCCGCCAGGAAGGGAACCTGAAGCGTCGTGCCTGGCAAGAGAAGTCCTTCATGCCAGCGAAATTCCGCTTTGCGATCAAGGAAAATACCCGTCACGCCCGTGTGCCTGGACAGTAATGCAGCCAGCCCGAGATTAAAGGGCCCAATGCCAACACCGGCAATATCTACAGTGGGTATATCCGTCATCCGATCCATCTCCAAAGGGACTGCTTTTTGGATAGAAGGGAGCACGCTCTGTGGTGCCCCCCGCCATTCATTTCACTATTATTCAGAGGCGCTCACGAGCCTTCAGCCATGAGCAGCCGTTCGACGTCGTGTGCATTGCGGCAGCGCAGCAATTGCCCGGGTGAAAGCGCCACCGAAAAGTCTTCCTGGAACCGCGCCGAAACGGCCTTCAAATGCTGGGGACGCAACCCCAGACTGATGAAATCCACCGCGTCATCGACCCCGTCTTCCAACGGGCGGCCCAATACACTCAAGTAGAGGTCCAGCACCTTGTTTCTCTTGGTCGAGATGATTCTGGCGGCAGGCTCGGCCACTTCATTCGCCGGCGCAGTGAGCAGGCTGCGGGCACGCTGGCGATCAGGCTTGCCGTTTTGCGACAGCGGCAACTCATCCACGCTCAAGAACCGTGTGGGGACATGGGAGTGCGGCAGATGTTGGCGGGCATAGTTGCGCAACTCGGTTGCCGTCAGCTCCGCGGCACCCTGCTGGCCGACATACAGCGCACCGATGCAGACCTCACCTCGACGCTGCTCGCCATAATCCACGACCAGCACGTGCCTGACCGATGGGTGATTGATCAATTCGATCTCGATATCCGGGAGCGACACCCGTACACCGCGAACTTTCACATAGCCGTTGACCCGACTGTCGAAGATCAAGGTGCCATCGCGACGGTAGCGACCACAGTCACCGGTGCGGAACGCACGAACGGCCTGGCCATGTTCATCGTTGACGGTCACGAACTCACTCTGTGTCAGCTCGCCGTTTTCCAGGTAGCCCAATGCGAGATTGACACCAGCCGTGTGAATTCGGCCGACAACGCCCGCCGGGCAATGCTCACCCTGTGAATCAAGGGTGAAATAACGGTTACCGGGCAAGGGCCTGCCGTAAGGGATCAGCGCTTGGTCATCGGCAGTGATCTCGTGCCAGATACTCCAGATGGTTGTCTCCGTCGGCCCCCCAAGGGAGATCAACCGGGAGTCCGGCAGCAGCGCGCGCAGCTCGGCGATCACAGCGGGCTTGATGTAGTCACCACCCTGTGCAATCAGGCGCAGGCTCTTCAAGTCATGAGCGGCGCGGCAAGAAAGAAGCATCTCCAGGATGGCGGGCACCGAACACCACAACGTCACCTGATGCAGGGCAATCAACTGATTCCAGCGCACCGCATCCTTTTCCTCGCCATGGCCAGGCAGTACCAGCGTCGCCCCCGCTGTCAGGCAGCCCAACACGTCGAAAACCGACATATCATGGTGAAGCGGGGTTACGGACATGAACACATCGCGCTCGGTCACGGCCCAGCGCTCAAGGGTGCTGCCAATGACATTGGCGGTGGCTCGATTACTCAGCACCACGCATTTGGGCTTTCCGGTGGTGCCCGAGGTATAGAGGTAATAGGCCGGCGCTTCGCTTGACGACAGGTCCTCCATCATCGGTGGAACCTCGGCTTGCGCTGCCAGCAGCTCATCGGGTGTCGCGCAAGGACGCTCGACAGACTCGCCCTGGGTGATCACCACCAGATCAGGTCGACAGTTTTCCAGCAGGAAAAGCCGTCGCTCCTCAGGTGCCGAAGCATCGATGGGGACCCAGATCAAGCCCGTCAGAGCACAGGCCAACGTCACCATCGTGTGCTCCGGGCTGCGGGGCAGGCATATGGCAACCACATCGTGCCGAGAAAGTCCGCGCGCTTTCAATGCAGCGATCATCCGGCATACGCCGTCGCCAAGCTCGGCATAACTGATTTGCCGGTCGCCGCTGATGAGGGCGATTCTGGCGTTGCTACGATCAAAGATATTGCTCGCGATCTGCCCGAGAAAGGGTGCGTGGCACGCCTCAGTCACCGGGCTATTCAGCCGGTAGTGGCACCTGTCGATAATCGCCGGAGCATCAATGGCAAAAACACCGTTTGCCGTGATCTGACCGATCGCCCTTTCGAAGGCACTCAAGATATCGCTGACCACCGCCGGATCCAGCACTTCGCGCGCATAGTCGATGTCGAACACCAAGGCACCCTCAGCATTCGCCGAGAAGCGGATATCCATCCCCACTTGAGGTGTCTGGGTCAGTCCGCCACACAGGCTCATGGGACTGTCCGCCGGCGAGACCGGCCAGGAAAAACCGTTGGTGATCACCACGGGCAGGACGGGGCCTGGACCGTGGGATTCGAACAGCAACCGGGCAAGGTCAACCCCTGAAAAGGCCAGATGTTGCAAACCTTCCAGCACATCGACTTGCAGCTGGGTAGCCCGCTGCGCAAAACCGTCTGGATCGGTGCTCCAATTGACCGCGATAAAGCTTGAGCGATTGGCGAAGGCACCACTCGTTTGCGGAGCAACAGGCACCGCAACACACACGCCCCCCTCATCGACCCAGTGGGAAAGCACTTCCAGTACCAGCGCCATCAGGGCGGAGTTCTTGAACAGCCGTTGCCGCGCGCCCAGTTTGCAGAACGCGCTGAACGCCGCTTTGGGCACCAACAAGCTCTGTCGCTCATAGCGAGAAGCGCCCACCTGGTCCAGCGGGGTGAGCCACGGCAAACGTGGAGCACCGCTCACGCTGGCGAGTTTGGCTTTCCAATAAACGGCATCCGCCTTGCGTTGGCGGGCGAGGTCTTCTGGCTCGGGCATAACCTCGGTGAACGGTTCCTCGCCGACCACACCGTCGAACAGTTCAACCATGAGGGTTGCGATCGATCGCCCATCGAGAATCAATGCATCAAGGCGCACAAAAACCCTCAGATGACCTTCCGGGAGCAGGAAAACCGTAACATTCCAAGGCGAGCGATCCAGTTCGAACAGCGCATGTGCATAAGCCTCACGACGCTCCTCAACATAGCCAAGGGCATCGTCTGGCGACAGAGCCGTGAGGTCGATTTCCTGCAGGTTTATCTGCACCTCGTCACTGACAAACTGCACGAGTTTTTGCGCATCGATCCGTGTTCTCAGGCTTTCGTGGCGCCGGACCATCCCGGCCAAACGGCTTCGCAGCAGAGCAGGATCCAAAGAGCCGCGGTATTCGCGAAACTCCTGCATGGCCACGCCGCCCAGCGGCATCTGCGGGCTGCGCCCAAGTAGATAGGCCTGCTGAAGAGCGTTCAGCGGCAGCCCGCGCTGAGAGAACGGTAGATCCAGGACAGCGGAGCAGACTGACGCCTCACGCACGATCGCCACAAAGCGATCGAACAGATTCGACACCCAGGCTTCTGGCAGAGCATCAAGGCGAATGTCCCAATTGATCAATATGCCGCCGTTGGCGCATGCGATCTGCGCGTCGAGTGCAACCTGGGGCCCTTGGGAGATCACCCAGTTCATCGGCCCGAAGACCCGCCGGACGCGCTCCGAGAGAAGATCGCCGCCCGGCATGTCCAGCGCTGCGGTAAACACCACCGGCGCCAGTTGCGGCGAACCATGATGACGAGATAGATCGCGCATCAGATTCACCCCGGGATAGGCGCTATGTTCGAGCAAGTCGAGCATTCTTTTCGCCATCTGCGTGCAAAGGGCAGCGGGGCTGCGGGCCGACTCGATATCCACATCGAGAATCAGCACATTGGCAAAATCACCGACTACCCGCTCGACGTCATCCACCAGTGGCGGACGCCAGAACGAGGGCACGTTGAGGCGGAATTTCCGGTCCCCTGTCTGCGCCCCGAGTACCACCGCGAAAAGCCCCATCATCAAGGTCGACAGGGTCACTCTTCGCTCACGGGCCAGACGCTGCAGCGCCTGACGCTCATCGGGGCCAAGCCATGTGCTCAATCGATGGCTGCGGGCTTGATCAGGCTGAACCTCGAGAAACGGCAATGTGGGTGCAGGAGCGATTTCAGCCAGGCGCTCACGCCACCAGATGCGGTCTCGTTCCCGGGCGACTTTGAGCGAGGTATCGGTACGCGCCTTGTCGTACCAATCGAAGAAAGAAGGCGTGTGTGGAACCGGTCCGTCGGGGTCGTCATAAAACCGTGCGAGGTCTTCGATTAACGTACGAAAACTCGATGGGTCGATGGCGATCATGTCCGTATCGACGTGCAAGCGGAACTCATCGTCCGCCAGCAGGCTGACCGAGAAACGGACGCCCGGGCAATGACCAAGATCAAGCTGCTGATGAGTCCATTCCTCGCGCTTGCAGAGCAGATGCCGCGCTACTTCCGACTCGATCATCGAGCGTAGATCTTCGACTTCCAGCTGCGGTGACTGGTCCATCGAAGCAATGGATTGCAGGCCATCCGCATTCAGCCGGACCCGCAGCATGGGATGCAGCCGGCATACCCGTTCAAGCGCCGTGCGCAGCCGTTCCAGGTCAATGGAACGACCATCGAACTCGGCATAAAGATGAGCCGAAACTCTCCCTAAAGACGCATGAGCAGCGCGCCCGATCCAACAGGCGGCTTGCATTGAAGTTAACTCTCTCATGGCTCACTCATGTGATTGACAAATCTAAATGATTAGCGTCCCATAATAGAAACGATAATGATTATATTTCAAGACTTAATTTTTTACCCACAGGCCACGGAGGCTTTCCCCCAATGAGATCGGGCACCCTAAGAGCGAATGACACGGATGAGGTGCAAGCTATTGATGAAAAAGAGAGTTTTTCATTTACCTCCGGCGATCGAGAACTAACAGTCGCCGGGATGCTTCAGCGAATCGAAACACCTGCCATTGGCGGCGAAAACGCCAATAGCCTGTTCCAGAAAACCGTGCTGCAAGCCCTCGACCGGGCGCGCAAGGCCGGTCAGAGCAACCCGATAATCGTCGGTGCCATCCCCTTCGATCCTGCTGAAGCCTCTTGTCTCTACATTCCCGAACACGCCGAGTGGCGAACACGAAGCGCCACCGCACAGACAGGCGTCGCAGCACTGCCTGAACTGATCGAGCAAAAAAACATACCGGACGAGCAAGGTTTCAAACGTGCGGTAGAGCACGCGATCGTCAACTTCCGCCACAGTGACGTGCGCAAGGCCGTGCTCTCGGTGCAACGTGAGTTGGTGTTTGCGCAGGACGTGGATGTGGGTGCCATGCAGAATAATCTGCGGGCCCAGAATCAAAGCGGCTATCACTTCCGTGTACCTATGCCGGACGGCGCTACGCTGATCGGCGTCAGCCCCGAACTGCTCGTTCACAAGGACGGTCTGAACTTCGTCTCCAACCCGCTGGCTGGCTCGGCCAAACGCATGAGCGATCCACAAGCGGATCGGCGTAACGCAGATTGGCTGTCAGCCTCGGAAAAGGATCACTACGAGCACCGCCTCGTGACCGAGGACATCGCCACTCAACTGGGGGAGCTGTGCACCCAGCTGAATGTGCCCCAGCGCCCTTCCCTCATCAGCACCCCCGCACTCTGGCATCTCTCCACCCGTATCGAAGGCACCTTGGCGGATCCGACCGTCTCGGCCTTGCAGCTTGCCTGTCGCCTGCATCCAACTCCTGCCGTCTGTGGCTTCCCCACCGAGCGCGCCCGGCGCCTGATCCGCTTTGTCGAACCCTTCGAGCGTGGCCTGTTCACCGGCATGGTTGGCTGGTGCGACGCCCAAGGCAATGGCGAGTGGGTGGTGACCATTCGCTGCGGCACCGTCAAGCGCAACAGGGTTCGCCTGTTTGCTGGCGCCGGCATCGTCGAAGCCTCGAGCCCCGACTCCGAATGGACAGAAGTCCAGACCAAACTCGGCACCATGCTGCGCGCATGCGGTTTGGCCCACTAATACGAACTTTTTCAGTAGTGACAATCATGACTATAGAATTCAATCACTGGCCCCTCGACAGAGCACAGCGCTATCGGGAAAAAGGCTACTGGATCGACCAACCACTCACACACATTCTCCAGGCACGCAGCCAGTCGCAACCTCACGCATCGGCGATCATTTGCGGTGATCGTCGTTTCAGCTATGCCGAGCTGGAGCAGCTGTCGTCCAACCTGGCTTCGCGCCTGGCGGCCAGCGGACTTGGCAAAGGCGACACCGCCTTGGTGCAATTGCCCAATATTGCAGAGTTTTACATTGTCTTGTTCGCGCTGCTCAAGGCCGGGATTGCGCCCCTCAACGCGCTCTACAGCCATCGAAAACTCGAACTCAAAAGCTACGCCCAGCAAATCACGCCAAGGTTGCTGATCGCCTCTCGCGAGCATGAAGTCTTTCGCGACGACAGCTACATCACAGACCTCAAGGAAGTGGGTTCCAGCCCCGAAATCACCCTGCTGCTGGGCGACCCGCGTGACGAAAGCAACCTCGCCGCCTGGATCAAAACCCCAAGTGAGCACCCCGTGGACTTCTCCCCCAGCGAACCGGGCGAAGTGGCGCTATTCCAATTGTCGGGCGGCAGCACAGGCACCCCCAAACTCATCCCGCGCACCCATAACGACTATCACTACAACGCTCGGGCAAGTGCGCAAGTATGCGAGCTCACTGCACAAACGCGCTTTCTCTGCGCCCTGCCTGCGGCGCACAACTTCTTGCTCAGCTCGCCCGGCGCCTTGGGCGTCCTGTATGCCGGCGGCACTGTCGTCATGGCTCCGAGCCCGGAGCCGTCGACGTGCTTTTCGATCATTCAACGCCATGAAGTGAATACCGTGGCCCTGGTTCCAAGTGCAGTCGCCTTGTGGTTGCAGGCCGCGCCGGAGCACAAAGAGCAACTGCAATCGCTGGAATTCCTCCAGGTCGGCGGCGCCTGTTTCGCCGACTCGCTGGCACGCCAGGTTCCCGAAGTGCTCGGCTGCAAGTTGCAGCAGGTGTTCGGCATGGCCGAGGGCCTGATCAACTACACCCGCCTGGACGACTCTGACGAACAGATCTTCACCACTCAAGGCCGTCCGATCTGCCCGGATGACGAAATCAAAATCGTTGACGAACAAGGCATCCCCGTCCCGCACGGCGAGCCTGGCATGCTCGCCACTCGCGGTCCTTACACGTTCTGCGGCTATTACCGAAGCCCCGAGCAGAATGCCCAGGCGTTTGACCATGAGGGTTACTACTATTCCGGCGACCTCGTTGAGCTCACACCGACAGGTGATTTGCGGGTCGTCGGCAGGGTCAAGGATCAGATCAACCGCGGTGGCGAAAAAGTCGCCTCGGAGGAAATCGAAAACCTCATCGTCCTCCACCCGGACGTGACCCACGCCGGTCTGGTGGCCATGCCCGACGACCGACTGGGGGAAAAGAGCTGCGCCTTCGTCGTCACCCGTAACCCCCATCTTAAACCACCGGCCTTGAGACGCCACTTGATGGAACTCGGCATCGCCGAATACAAACTGCCCGATCGCATCCGGCTCATCGAGACCATGCCCCTGACGGCCGTCGGCAAGATCGACAAAAAACAACTGCGCCAACTCCTGGCGGCGGAAACCACCCGCGCCTGGCTACACACCCGCGTACTGCAACTTGTCGAGGACTGTGAAGACCTGGACCCGGAGGAAAACCTGATTTTCTACGGCCTCGATTCCTTGCGGGTGATGAAGCTCGCTGCGGAGCTCAAAGAGCGCGGCATCGCTGTGAGCTTCGAAGAGCTGGCGGCCTCGCCCACGCTCGCCAGTTGGTGGTCGCTGGTAGACACCAAGCAAAAAGCCGCCTGACCGGGCGGCCTCTAAAAGGAGTTAGGTATGACTTTATCCACCGCCGACCAAAGCAGGCTTGAGCGCTTCTGGCAGCACTGCGTAACGAATCAGTACTTCAATATCGGGTACCCCGAATCAGCGGACTTCGATTACTCCCAGCTGCATCGTTTCCTGCGCTTCTCGATCAACAACTGCGGGGATTGGAACGAATACAGCAACTACCTGTTGAACTCATTCGACTTTGAGAAGGACGTCATGACGTACTTCTCCGAGCTGTTCAACATCGCGCTCGAAGACAGCTGGGGCTACGTCACGAACGGGGGGACCGAAGGCAACATGTTTGGCTGCTACCTGGGTCGCGAACTGTTCCCGAATGGCACCCTGTACTACTCGAAAGACACCCATTACTCCGTTGCGAAGATCGTCAAGTTGCTACGGATCAAATGTCGTGCAGTCGAGTCATTGGCTAATGGCGAAATCGACTACGACGACCTGATGGCAAAAATAACCGCCGACCAGGAACGCCACCCCATCATCTTCGCCAACATCGGCACCACCCTGCGCGGAGCCGTCGACAATATCGCCACCATTCAACAGCGTCTGCAGCAGGCGGGCAGGGCCCGTCATGACTACTACCTGCACGCAGACGCAGCGCTGAGCGGGATGATCCTGCCTTTCGTCGATCACCCACAGCCCTTCTCGTTCGCCGATGGCATCGACTCGATCTGCGTCTCCGGCCACAAGATGATCGGTTCACCCATTCCTTGCGGAATCGTCGTGGCCAAACGCAAGGACGTTGCGCGCATCTCGGTGGAAGTGGACTACATCCTGGCCCATGACAAGACCATCAGCGGCTCGCGCAATGGCCATACACCCTTGATGATGTGGGCGGCGCTACGCAGCCACTCGTTCGCTGACTGGCGCCAGCGTGTCCACCACAGCCTGGAAAAAGCCCAGTATGCAGTGGATCGATTCCAGGCTGCGGGGATTGATGCCTGGCGCAACAAGAACTCCATCACCGTAGTGTTCCCTTGTCCGTCGCAGAGGATTGCGAAGAAATATTGCCTGGCGGTATCTGGCGATACAGCGCACTTGATAACGACACCCCATCATCATGACAACGTAATGATCGACGCATTGATCGATGAGGTCATTACCGAACTTGAGACGGATGCCTGGCAATTCGGGGGCGCACATGTCAAACAAGGAGGGAATGAGCGACGACCTTCAAACTCCGTCAGGGAAACGTGCCCCCGATTCGACGTCATCTGAAACTGGCTATTTTCAACACACCTTGAGACAAGCACCATGTCGCCACTTAAAACACCTGAAGCCTGCGAAAACCTCAATGATATTCGGGCAGGCATCGATTTTTATGATCGCCAGATCCTCGCGTCCTTGAAACTACGCCTGGGTTATGTAAAAGCCGCTGCGCAATTCAAAGCCAATGAGCGGGCTATCCCCGCTCCAGAGCGGGTCGCGGCGATGCTCGAAGACCGTCGCGAGTGGGCAGTCGCCGCCGGGTTCGAAGTGGCCTTCGTCGAGAAACTCTACAAGCACATTATTCATTGGAATATCCAACAGCAGATTCTGCACTGGCAAGAAACCTATTCCGACCGAAATACCGCATAAGCCCATAGATGAGCGTATGACCAGGTCTACTGTGTAGACGTTTCCGAGTTTATGGTTCTGAAAGGGCGCCAGAGAGAGGCGCCCTGCCCCTTTTCCTGAATGTTCAGGACTAAAGTTCACAGGCTTTACCCACAAAAGACCTGATGACAGCAGAACCGACTATCCTTGCGGATAGTGAACGCTGCACTCTCGGCAAAAAGGGACGCCATGCCAGACTATGATCGCGCCATCGGCTCCAGACCCGGCATCACATGCGGTGATCGAACCTGCCTGATCAGGCCTTGGTTACCCTGGATGACTTCAATTGCGGTTTTCTGTCTTTTCACGGCAACTCCCGGATACGGCCAGAACCTGCCAACTGCAGCGGGTGTCGAAAACGCCACGGTTACGGTGATTCAAGCGCAGGAAATCGTTTCCAGGGCCACCCTCGAAGCCGTTCGCTGGAGCGGCCCTGAATCCGGCCCGCAAGCCCTGCGGGGCAAGAGCATCGCCCTTGTCGCAGAAGATTTGCGTAACGGTGGAATTGTCGGTGTCGCACAGGGCGCTCGCGAGGCAGCCAAGGCGATGGGCTGGACGCTGAAAATATTCGATGGCGCTGGGTCATCGGTCGGGCGCGCAAAGGCCTTTTCCGATGCCCTGGCAGCGAAACCCGACGGCCTCATTCTGTGCGGTTCCGATGCCCTTGAGAACAATGCGGCGCTGATCCTCTTCGCCAACAGGGATGTGCCGGTGGTCGGCTGGCACGCAGGGGCACGCCCCGGGCCGATTGACGGCACGCCGGTGGCCATGAACGTCACGACCGATCCGCTCGAAGTGGCTCGCCTCACGGCCATGGCGGCAGTGGCACAGTCAAACGGACACGCCGGCGTGGTCATCCTGACCGACTCCAAATACAGCATCGCCATGGCGAAAGCCAACGCCATGGAAAACGTCATTCGGGCCTGCCGGGAATGTACATTGCTGGAAGTGCGCGATGTCGCGATCTCCGAAAGTGGCGAGAAGATGCCGGCGATCACCAACGAGCTGCTTCAGCGCTATGGCAAGCGCTGGACCCACACGCTGGCCATCAACGATATCTATTTCGACTACTCGATTGCCTCATTGACCAACGCTGCAATACCCAGTGACAGCATCAGTCTGTTGTCCGCCGGTGATGGCAGCGCTTCGGCTTTCTTGCGCATACAGGCAAAAACCTACCAGACCGTCACCGTGGCCGAGCCGCTCAACCTGCATGGCTGGCAAGTGATGGATGAGTTGAATCGGCTGTTTGCAGGTCAGCCGGTGAGCGGCTTCGTAGCACCAATTCACCTGGTCAATGCCGACAATATCGCCTTCGACGGCGGGAAGAAATTCCAGTACGACCCTGACAATGGTTATCGAGACATCTATCGCCACCAATGGAACCCCTGACATTGGACGTCATTTCCCGGCTCGGACGCCAGCTGTTGCCGCAATCGCTACGCGCACAGTTCACACTGGCGTTTCTGACACTGGCGCTGCTGATCCTGGCGGGTGGTGCAACTGCGGTCTACGCGTTGCGCACATCAAACAGCGCCACCCGCCAGCTGACGGATGAACGACTGGTCCGCATGCAAAATGGGCAAGACATGCTGCATCGTACCTTGCTGATCGAACGCCAGACCGATCAGCTTCTGACAACCCGCTCCCCCGACACCCTGCGTTCAAGCTATGCAGCGACCGTCGAACAGCTTGAAGCCCTTGATCAGCTGGTGCAGCAGCTGACTGCCGCGAACAGTGGCGTGGCGATACTCGACATGTATCAGTCGAGTCAGATGTTCCGCAATACCGCCAACATCGTTGCGCAATTGCGCGAAAGCCTGCTGCAAACCGAGGTCACCTTCGAGCAAACCCTGGAGGATCACACCGCCCGGTTAACCGCGGCCCAGACCCGGGCCAGCCTGGAGCTGGCGGTATTACTTTTCGATCTGCCGCAGGCTGTTGACAGTGATGCCGTGCAACGCCTGCAGATCCGGTATGAGCACCTGTCACGCACCACAGGCAAGTTACCCGACGCTGATGTCGAGATACCCAAGCTCTTCTCCCTACGCCTGAAGCTCATCAATCAGCACAACGTCATACAGCGGTTCAATGAGGAGCTGAAGAATGAGGCCGGGGTTCTGGTCGCGTTGGCCCGTGCGCAATCCAGTGCTTACACCGAAGACTATCGCGAAGCCGTACAGCGCCTGGTGGAGGCCTCAAACCGTAGCCAGCAATGGGTGTTGATCATGTTGGGCGCCAGCCTGGTGTTCGCCTGGTTTGTGACCCGGGTCTTCATGGGCCGTCATGTGCTCGTGCGCCTGAATGCAATAAGCCGGCAATTGCGTCAGGAACACACTGACAAAACGCATTTGATGATGGCGGAGCATGGGAAGGACGAGATCGCCAACATGGCTCGTGCGGTGAATCAATTCCTCAAAGACCGACTTCAGCTGGAAAAAAAATCGGTTCAATTGAGTATCGCCACAGAGCGGCTCGCCGTGCAAAACAGTCGATTGGAGCAAGAAGCCATCATCCGTACCGGACAAGGTCATGTCCTGGAGCTGATCGCCAGGAGTACCGAGCTTGCAGAAGTCCTCGACAGCCTGGCTCACCTGGTCGAGTCCCAACTGGAGGGGATGATGGTGTCCATCCTGGTGCTGGATGAGGATGGCAAGCACCTGCTGCACGGGGCTGCGCCCAGTTTGCCGAAAGCCTATAACCAGCTCATTGACGGGATTGCAATCGGTCCGAACGTCGGTTCATGCGGCACCGCTGTGTATCGACGAGAACCGGTCATCGTCACGAATATCGAGCTGGATCCGCTGTGGGAGGATTACCGTTCAATTGCTGCGCCCTATGGGTTTCGCGCCTGCTGGTCGACGCCGATCCTGTCCCATGAGCGAAAGGTATTGGGTACGTTTGCCTTGTATTCCAACACTGTACGCAGCCCTGGCTCGACCGAGACGCGACTGATCGACATGGCGACACCGCTTGCCGGCATTGCAATAGAACGCCAACTTACCGAGCAGCGCATTCGCTTTATGGGCGACCATGACGCACTGACCGGGCTGCCGAATCGCACACTGCTCGAAGACCGCCTCAAGCAGGCAATACTTTATGCTCAGCGCTACAACCGCCAGGTGACGGTGGCGTTTCTCGATCTGGACAAATTCAAACTGGTGAATGACAGCCTTGGGCACAGTGCTGGAGACGAACTGCTGAAAACCGTCGCCCAGCGCATGCTGGAATGTGTACGCCGTACCGACACCGTCGTGCGACTGGGTGGCGACGAGTTTGTGATCATCCTGTTCGACCAGCCCTCAGACCTCGACGGCGTTACCCCTGCCCTGCACAAAATCCAGGAAGCCATCCTGCGGCCGATTCAGCTAAGCGGACATACACTCCACGTCACCTGCAGCATGGGGTTGGCCACTTACCCTGCCGACGGCAGCGATACCGACACGTTGCTCAGCAACGCAGACGCCGCGATGTACCGGGCCAAGGAGCTGGGTCGCAACAGTTACCAGTTCTATACGAGCGAGATGAATAACAAGGTTCAGGGCAAGCTCGCCATGCAAGACGGGCTTCGAAATGCACTCAACCATGACGAGTTCCTGCTGCTGTACCAGCCACAGGTGGATTTGCAGTCAGGTCAGATTATCGGCGTAGAAGCACTGATCCGCTGGCAGCACCCCGAGCTCGGCATGGTGTCTCCAATCAAATTCATTCCGCAGGCCGAAGAAACCGGGTTGATCGTGCCCATCGGCGACTGGGTGATTCATACCGCGTGCAGACAGAACAAGGACTGGCAGGATGCGGGCTGGCCGCCGATCACCATGTCGGTGAATATTTCAGCACGCCAGTTCATCGAAAGGGACCTGATCGACCGAGTGAGGCATGCCTTGAAAGAAACCGGACTGGACCCGATGTACCTTGAGCTGGAGCTGACCGAAAGCCTGATCATGCAAGACCTTCAGCAAGCCATCAACAAAATGAAAGAACTGCAATCAATGGGGATCAGCCTCTCGATCGACGACTTCGGCACCGGCTACTCCAGCCTTGCAGCCTTGAAAAGCTTCCCGATTGCGAGACTCAAGATCGATCAGTCTTTCGTGCGCGATCTGCCCGACAACGAGAACGACAAAGCCATCGCCACTGCGGTGATTTCGTTGGGGCACACACTGAACCTCAGGGTCATTGCCGAAGGTGTCGAAACCCAGGAGCAGCAAACCTTCCTGCATGAAAACGGCTGCGATGAAATTCAGGGCCACTTTTTCAGCAGAGCGGTCAGTGCAGAGGAAATCAGCCTGTTACTGCGTACGCCCCGATTGCCTCAATCGAGCCGCATTGCGAGCCCTGACTCGGCAAGGCGAAAACGCGATGTAAAACGCCCAAGCAGCCCAATGCCCGGGCATTAATGACTCAGTGTGGCGTACGTTCGGCGTGGTCTTTCACATACTCATGAAAAGCGCTCATCGGGTGACCTCATTGCCATCCAACAGAGGCTCTTCCCCCGTGTTCGCGTAGACCGCTTCATTGTCCTTGGGGACGAGCAACACAATCGCACCGACGATGACTTCAAAAATCCCGCTGCCGACGATGACCATGCCGGTTTCGAACCGGGCATAAAATGCCGCACCGCAGGCCCCGGCGATGAGAATGGAGGCCCCCAGCGCGGCATAGCGTAACCTTGCCAGCCCGGCAATCTCGCTTTGCCTGAACGTGGTTTGAATCAGCAGAATGAACGAGATGTCGATCAGCGGCCCGCCGAGCGCGGCCAGGCCTGCGCCGAGCATCATCCCGACCAGGACGTACTCCGCTGGCAGGTACATCACCGCCGCACCGATGGTCGCAATGCCCAGGCCGTTGACCACCGAGCCGAAGGTAAAACCACCGTACAAGCGTCGGATATGCAGGTTGCCGACGACAAAAATAGAGATCAGGTTGCCGCAACCATAGGCGCCCATGATCAGGCCGTAGGCGGCAAAGCCCCGTACACCGAAACCCTGGATGTCGCACTTGACCACGGCCAGCGCCATGCCGATGGAAATGCCCAGGCTCCAGGCGACGTTGCCCAACCCCGCACACACATACACCACCTGCATCTGCCGACGACCGATCAGGCTGCGCCAACCGGCGGTGAAGGCGGCACGCCGGCTCGTCACCTTGACCGGTTGGCGAGGCAATGCCGTGCTCAGCTTCATCACCGCCCAGGCCGAGATCAGGAACGTCAGGCTATTGAGGGTAAACAGATGTTCAAGCGGAATCAGCAAGGTAATGGCCGCGGCCAGCATCGGCCCGATCACCCGGGCCACCCGGATAATTGCGTCGAACAGCGCGTTGACGGCCTGCAACTGGTCCGGCGCCGCGACAATACGTGGCAGGCTGGCGCGCAAGGCCGGTTCGAACAAAGAGTTGACGATCATCATGAGCATGACCGGCACCGCCAGCATCCACAGGCTCAGGATGCCCAACGCCCAAGCCAGCATCGGAATCAGCGCGAGCCCGGCCCGCGCAAGGTCAGCGCCGATCATCGTGCGTCGATGGTCCCAGCGCTCGGCCCAGATCCCTCCCAGCAACGCGCCCGCCAGCGCCGCCCCGCCGCGCAACGCACTAAGCCAACTCGCATCGGTGCCGGCGATCTGCACCGCCATCCAGGCGACAGCGATCGCGAACAATTCGTCGCCGATCGAGGATAGCGCCAGCCCTCCCCACAGCAACGCCACAGGCCGCTGAAGCAACGGTCTAAACAACTTCATATCATCAATTCCGCACATGAAGACCCGTCATACAACGGACCTGTAAGCCCACTATTGGCCAGATTGACCAAGCGCAAGGTCGATCACCGAAAAAGCCGAAAGCTGGTAACGGCCCAGGCAGTTCGGGCACAGCAAGAAGCGAGCTTGCTCACGATGACCGCGACTCGGTTTTCAACCTGACCTTTGCACTCCCCGCAACACTGAATTGTCATCAGGCACATTGATAGCCGCCTAACGAAAGCCCCATGCTAGGGGGCTAACTCGGCGCTTATATCATTCCGAATGATAGTTACCTTTGCCTCATTCGATTCGTTTGATACAGCCCCGCCGAGCATCATCCGCCCATCTCAATACAGTGGCGGATGCATCCATGGAACAGTCATTCAAACATTTGCGCTTCCCCTTGGCCGTTTTGGCCATGCTGGTGATGAGCGCCTGCGGCAAGACCCCGGGCACCGCTGCCGCCATGCCTGCGGCCAAAGTCAGCGTGGCCAAGGTGCTGGAACAACCGGTCAACGAGTGGGACGATTTCACCGGCCGCCTCGAGGCACCGGAAACCGTTGAGATTCGTCCTCGGGTGTCAGGCCAGATCGACGAAGTCGCATTCACCGAAGGCGCCCTTGTGAAAAAGGGCGATTTGCTGTTCCAGATCGACCCTCGCCCCTTCCAGGCTGAGGTCCGCCGTCTTGAAGCCCTGGTTGCCCAGGGCCGCGCCAATGCTACCCGCAGCGAAAACGAAGCCCAACGCGGTGAGCGCCTGCGCACCAGCAATGCGATTTCTGCCGAGCTGGCCGACTCGCGCAGCAGCGCCGCCCAAGAGGCCCGAGCCGCTGTCGGCGCCCTCCAGGCGCAACTGGACCTGGCCAAACTGAACCTCAGCTTTACCCGCGTCACCGCACCGATCAGTGGCCGCGTCAGCCGTGCGGAAATCACCGCCGGCAACCTGGTCACCGCCGATGTCACCGCGCTGACCAGCGTGGTCTCCACCGACAAGATTTACGCCTACTTCGACGCCGATGAGCGTGTGTACCTCAAGTACACCCAGCTCGCCCGCCAGGGCCAACGCGGTCAAACCACTCCGGTTTACCTTGGCCTGTCCAATGAAGAAGGCAACCCACACCTGGGCCAGATGAACTTCGTCGACAACCAGGTCAACCCGAAAACCGGCACCATCCGTGGTCGCGCCGTGTTTGACAACAGCAAGGGCGAATACACCCCCGGCCTCTACGCTCGCCTGAAACTGGTGGGCAGCGGGACCTATTCCGCTGTACTGATCAACGACGAAGCCGTCGGTACCGACCTGGGTAAAAAGTTTGTACTGGTGATGGACGCCGACAACAAGTCGGCTTATCGCGCCGTCGAACTGGGTCCGAAGATCGAAGGTTTGCGCATTGTGCGCAGCGGCCTGAACAAGGACGACACGATCATCGTCAAGGGTCTGCAACGGGTTCGTCCGGGTTCCCCGGTGACGCCTGAAGTGATCCCGATGGCCAGCCAGGAAACCCTCGCGGCCCTCGCTCAACAACGCCAAGCGCTTGAAGCCAGCAACCTGCCCCAAGTCGCACCTGCCAAGGTTGCGCCGGGTACGGCTGTGAAACTCGCCGCTGCGACTCCACGCGGTTAAGGGACGACAACTCCGATGAATTTTTCCCAATTCTTCATTTCACGGCCGATCTTCGCAGCGGTGCTCTCGCTGCTGATCCTGATCGCCGGCAGCATCTCGCTGTTCCAGCTACCGATCAGCGAATACCCGGAAGTCGTGCCACCGACCGTGGTGGTCCGCGCCAACTTCCCGGGTGCCAACCCTAAAGTCATCGGTGAAACCGTGGCCGCTCCGCTGGAGCAAGCCATCACCGGCGTCGAGAACATGCTGTACATGTCCTCGCAGTCCACCGCTGACGGCAAGATCACCCTGACCATCACCTTTGCGCTGGGCACCGACCTGGACAACGCACAGGTTCAGGTGCAGAACCGTGTCACCCGCTCCGAGCCCAAGCTGCCCGCCGAAGTGACCCGGATCGGTATCACGGTGGACAAGGCTTCGCCCGACCTGACCATGGTTGTGCACTTGACCTCGCCGGACAAGCGCTACGACATGCTCTACCTGTCCAACTACGCCTTGCTCAACATCAAGGATGAGCTGGCGCGGCTGGGCGGCGTCGGTGACGTGCAACTGTTCGGCATGGGCGACTATTCGCTGCGGGTCTGGCTCGATCCGAACAAGACCGCTTCGCGCAACCTGACCGCGACCGATGTGGTCAACGCGATTCGCGAACAGAACCGCCAGGTTGCCGCCGGTGCCCTGGGTGCGCCACCTGCACCGAACGCCACCGCGTTCCAGCTCTCGGTCAACACCCAAGGTCGCCTGGTCTCCGAGGAAGAGTTCGAGAACATCATTATTCGCTCTGGCGAAAATGGTGAAATCACTCGCCTCAAGGACATTGCTCGCGTCGAACTCGGCTCCAGCCAGTACGCCTTGCGTTCCTTGCTGAACAACCAACCGGCCGTGGCGATCCCGATCTTCCAGCGTCCAGGCTCCAACGCTATCGAGATCTCCAACGAAGTCCGCGCCAAAATGGCCGAGCTGAAGAAGAGCTTCCCCGAAGGCATGGACTTCAGCATCGTGTATGACCCGACGATTTTCGTTCGCGGTTCCATCGAAGCGGTGGTGCACACGCTGTTCGAAGCACTGATTCTGGTTGTGCTGGTGGTGATCCTGTTCCTGCAAACCTGGCGTGCCTCGATCATTCCGTTGGTGGCGGTACCGGTGTCGTTGATCGGTACGTTCGCCGTGATGCACCTGTTCGGCTTCTCGCTTAACGCGTTGTCATTGTTCGGATTGGTATTGGCCATCGGTATCGTGGTCGACGACGCCATCGTGGTGGTGGAAAACGTCGAACGGAATATCGGCCTCGGGCTGACACCGGTCGAAGCGACCAAGCGCGCCATGCGTGAAGTAACCGGACCGATCATCGCCACCGCGCTGGTGCTGTGTGCCGTGTTTATCCCGGCGGCCTTCATCTCCGGGTTGACCGGGCAGTTCTACAAGCAGTTCGCGTTGACCATTGCGATCTCCACGGTGATCTCGGCCTTCAACTCGCTGACCCTGTCGCCAGCGTTGGCTGCCGTGTTGCTCAAGAGCCATGACGCGCCGAAGGACCATTTCTCGAAGGTCCTCGACGGTATTTTCGGTGGCTGGCTGTTCCGTCCGTTCAACCGTTTCTTTGATCGTGCCAGCCATGGTTATGTCGGCACTGTGGCTCGTGTGATCCGCAGCAGCGGCATCGCCCTGCTGCTGTACGCCGGCCTGATGGCGCTGACGTTCCTCGGCTTCTCGAACACCCCGACCGGTTTCGTGCCCGGCCAGGACAAGCAATACTTGGTGGCCTTCGCCCAACTGCCGGACGCGGCGAGCCTGGACCGCACTGAAGATGTGATCAAGCGCATGTCCGACCTGGCCCTTAAACAGCCTGGCGTGGAAAGCGCAGTGGCCTTCCCTGGCCTGTCGATCAACGGCTTCACCAACAGCCCTAACGCCGGCATCGTGTTCGTCACCCTGAAACCGTTCGACCAGCGCAAGGACCCAAGCCAGTCGGCCGGTGCCATTGCCGGTGCCTTGAACGGCCAGTACGCCGGGATTCAGGAAGCCTACATGGCGATCTTCCCGCCGCCGCCGGTACAAGGCCTGGGCACCATCGGTGGTTTCCGCCTGCAGATCGAAGACCGGGGCAACCTGGGGTATGACGAGCTGTACAAAGAAACCATGAACATCATCACCAAGAGCCGCAGCGTGCCGGAACTGGCCGGGCTGTTCACCAGCTACACCGTGAACGTGCCACAGGTCGATGCTGCCATCGACCGCGAAAAAGCCAAGACCCACGGCGTGGCCGTCAGCGACATCTTCGACACCCTGCAGATCTACCTGGGTTCGTTGTATGCCAACGACTTCAACCGCTTCGGTCGCACTTATCAGGTCAACGTTCAGGCAGAGCAACAGTTCCGCCTCGAACCGGATCAGATCGGCCAGCTGAAAGTGCGCAACAACAAAGGCGAGATGATCCCGCTGGCGACCTTCATCAAGGTCAGCGACACCTCGGGCCCGGACCGCGTGATGCACTACAACGGCTTTATCACCGCTGAAATCAACGGCGCCGCAGCCCCTGGCTACAGCTCCGGCCAAGCGCAACAGGCCATCGAGAAACTGCTCAAGGACGAACTGCCTAACGGCATGACCTACGAGTGGACCGACCTGACCTACCAGCAAATTCTGTCCGGCAACACCGCGCTGTTCGTGTTCCCGCTCTGCGTACTGCTGGCGTTCCTGGTACTGGCCGCGCAATACGAGAGCTGGAGCCTGCCGCTGGCGGTGATCCTGATCGTCCCGATGACCCTGCTGTCGGCGATTACCGGGGTGATTCTCTCCGGTGGCGACAACAACATCTTCACCCAGATCGGCTTGATCGTTCTGGTGGGACTGGCCTGTAAGAACGCGATCCTGATCGTCGAGTTCGCCAAGGACAAGCAAGAGGAAGGCCTGGACCCGCTCAGCGCGGTACTGGAAGCCTGCCGTCTGCGTCTGCGGCCGATCCTGATGACCTCCTTCGCCTTCATCATGGGCGTGGTGCCTCTGGTGTTCTCCAGCGGTGCCGGTGCAGAAATGCGTCACGCCATGGGTGTGGCGGTGTTCTCCGGGATGCTCGGGGTGACCTTCTTCGGTCTGTTGCTGACGCCGGTGTTCTACGTATTGATCCGTCGTTTTGTGGAACGCAGCGATGCCCGCAAAGCGGCCAAGGCCCTGAAACTGGAGGCGCAACAATGAGTCTGAAAGTCTTCCTGCCGAGCTTGCTGGTACTGGCCCTGAGTGCCTGTGCCGTCGGCCCGGACTACAAGACCCCGGCAACGGAGGCGGCCAACATCACGGCCGCCACCGATGGCGCCAACGGTCAGAAGAACTTCGACCGCGCACGCTTCGAAGGTGTCTGGTGGCAGCAGTTCGATGACCCGATCCTCAATCAGTTGGTGACCCAGTCGTTGCAGGGCAACCGTGATCTGCGAGTGGCGTATGCGCGCTTGAAGGCATCTCGGGCGTTCCGTGATGACGCGGCCACCCAGACCACACCCAACGTCACCAGCCGCGCCAGCAGTGATTTGGCCAAAGGCCAGATTCCCGGCCAGACCACTCAGCGCGTCAACAGCGAACGCTATGACCTGGGCCTGGACATGGCCTGGGAAGTCGACTTGTTCGGCCGAATCCAGCGCAATCTGGAAGCCGCCGATGCCGATCAACAAGCAGCCGAAGCCGATCTGCATCAACTGCAAGTCAGCATGATTGCCGAACTGGTGGACGCTTACGGTCAACTGCGCGGTGCGCAACTGCGGGAAAAAATCGCGCTGGCCAACCTGCAGAACCAGCAAGAGTCGAGCAAAATCACCGTGAGCCTGCGTGATGCCGGCGTGGGCGATCAGCTCGATGTGGTTCGCGCCGATGCCCGCCTCGCCTCCGTCGAAGCCAGCGTGCCGCAACTGCAAGAAGTGCAGGTGCGTCAACGCAACCGCATCGCCACCCTGCTGGGTGAACGACCGGACAAACTGACCGTCGACCTCAGCCCGGCCAACTTGCCGGCGATTGCCAAGGCCTTGCCGATTGGTGATCCGGGTGAGCTGCTGCAACGCCGTCCGGATATCCGCAGTGCCGAACGCAAGCTGGCCGCCGCCACCGCGCGAATTGGTGTGGCTAAGGCCGATCTGTTCCCACGGGTCAGCCTCAGCGGTTTCCTCGGCTTCACCGCTGGGCGTGGATCGCAGATCGGCTCGTCGGCAGCCAGCGCCTGGGCGCTCAGCCCAAGCATTACCTGGGCCGCCTTCGACCTGGGCAGCGTGCGCGCTCGTTTGCGGGCAGCCGATGCTAACGCCGAAGGCGCCCTGGCGACCTACGAGCAGCAAGTGTTGTTAGCGCTGGAAGAATCGGAGAACGCTTTCTCCGATTACGGTAAACGTCAACAGCGCCTGATCTCGCTGATTCGTCAGAGTGAGTCAAGCCGTGCTGCGGCTGACCTGGCGCAAATTCGCTACCGCGAAGGCACCGTGGATTTCCTGGTGCTGCTCGATGCACAACGTGAGCGCTTGGCCGCCGAGGATTCCCAGGCCCAGGCCGAGGTTGATCTTTACCGTGGCATCGTCGCCATCTACAAGGCCCTCGGCGGTGGCTGGCAACCCGAGACGGTCGCCAGCAGGTAACCCCTTTTCAAGAGCTCCTTTGGTTGGCCGCAACCAACCAAATTTTTTGCCCCGCGTCTCATTCGGTCGCGGGGCTTTTTTTGCCTGCAAACAATGGTGATTCCCCACATTCCCCCGTGTTAGCGGTGATCGTCGGATTTGCGGGTTTCCTGGACAGTCACCGTAGCCGTGGTCCCGGCACGCAGCGTGTTTTTGCCGGCATAGTCGGCGTCGATCTGAATCCGTACCGGCACCCGTTGCGCCAGTTTGACCCAGGTGTAGCTTGGGTTGATGTTGGCCAGCAAACGCCCGCCGGGCAGGTTCTCCCGGTCGGCAATGGCGAAAGCGATGCTTTGCACGGTGCCGCCAAAACGTTCGCCACTCATCAATTCGATGTCGACCCGGTCACCCTCCGCGATTCGCGGCAGTTTGGTTTCTTCGAAGTAGCCGCTGATATAAAACGAGTCGCTGTCCACCAGCGCCACCAGCGGCCCGCCCGCGGTCGCGTAATCGCCCTGCCGCGTCAGCAGATTGGTGACGTAGCCACTGACCGGCGATTCGACCCGAGTGCGCTGCAGATCGTGTTCAGCCTCGGCCAATGCGGCGATGGCCAGTTGCACGTTGGCCTGGGCAAAACCCAGGTTGGCCTGGTTGCGCAGCAAATCGGCCTGGGCCACCGACACCTCGGTACTGGACTTTTCCCACTCTTCGCCAGAAACCGCCATGCGTTCCTTGAGGGTCCGTCGACGCAGCTCCTCGCTTTGACGCTGCTTGAGCAGCGCCTGGCTGGCAACGATGGTGGCTTGCGATTGCCCCAGCGAGGCCTTCGCCACTTCCACCGAACGCTTGGCGTGTTCCACTGCCAAGGCGTAACGCGAGGGATCGATTTCCAGCAGCAACTGCCCCTTCTCCACATGCTGGTTATCCTGCACACCCAGGCGGACGATGCGTCCCGCAACATCGGCGGACAAGGTCACCACATCGGCACGCACCCGTGCGTCCCGAGTCCAGGGTGCGCGGGTGTAATGCTCCCAGGCAAACCAGCCGAGCACAAAAGCCAGCACGACCACTGCCAGTGTCGAGAGTTGGGCAAGAATCTTCTTCAAGGCATCAGGCTCCCATCGCCAGAATCAACATCGCGCACACGCAGGCGTACAACGCGCCTTCGAACAAGGCTTCATGCCAGACGAACTGCAACACGCCGAGGCGCCGCAGGATCCAGTCCAGCACCAGGAAAATCGGCAAGCCCAGCAACAGCGCCTGGGCAATCGGCGGCAGATAGACACCGCCTATTTCCAGATCAATGGTCAAGCGCAGGTACTCCTTGCAAGGTGACAGGCTCAAAGTGGCCACGGTGGCGCTCCAGGAACGACACCACGATCAACAACGCCACACGCATGCGAAACACTGACCACAGGTGTTCATGGACGCTGCAGTGCAGCGCGTCCAGCTCATCGCCCAAGGCGTGCAGGCTGTCGATCACGCGATCCACTTCGATGTTCGGCCGACCGGCAACCAGCCGCCCGGCTTCCTGAACGGTGGCAAACAACCGGGTTTGCGTCTGCGGACTCAGTAGCAGGTTGTTCTGCCCCTGCTGCCTGAGCTGGTTCAAGGCAATGCCCAGGGCCAGACAGCCGAGGCTGACCTCGAACAGGTCACGCGCAGGCTTGTCCTGGATGGATGGCAACAGCCCCAGCATCGTGGTCAGACGGTCGACCAGACGACTCTCGAAGGCAAACTGGTTTTCATCCGTGGCCGGTTTTTTCAGCAAGGCATAGACCTGCTCGCAATTTTCCTGGTGCAGCCGGCGAATACGCAGAACGGGCCTGAAGGGGAAGATCAAGGCATAGACACTCAACGCCAGCACGGTGGCGCAAGTGTAAGCGCCAGCAAATTCAAACCACTGGATCGCGGTGTTCTGCCCTAATCCGGTGTTCTGCGGGCCCAATAACAGAAACGTCGACAATCCCAGCCCGATCCCCGTCCCCGTGGTTGGCGGGCTGGACAACCCCACCGCAACGGCATACAGCAATGGCGCCAGCAACAGGGCCAACAGCTCGAAGCTACTGATCATCGGCACCAGCGCAAATTCAAGCAGCGCCGACACCACCAGCGCCAGACCCAAGCCCCGGGCATAGCTCTGGGCAGCCAACAACGGGCGGGGAAACGTCGCCATCAACGAGCAGAGGATCCCCGCCACAATCATCCCGCCCCGGGCGCCGTCCCAACCGGTTTCGATCCATATCAGGCCAGCCACCATCAGTGCGCAGAACGCACGGATGGCGTTCATCGTCGCCAGGGTGAAATCCAGATGCAGTGGATTGGCCTGACCGCGAAACACGCTACTGGCCTTGCGTCCGCTCTGGATCGCATCGCTCAATTCCAGAATCGTTTCAAGCTGCTGGAGCATTCGCGCCTGTTCCCAACGCAGTGACCATGACAGCGAGCGCAAGGTGGCCTTCAAGGGCTCGGTCAGTTGCTCCGAACGGTAGGCCAGTGCATCGAAGCGCTGTTGCAATGCCGCAAACTGGTGCCGCTGCTCGCTGGACAGCGCGCGCCCCTGCCGGGCCAGTTCATCGAGAAAGGTCAGCTCTTCGTTCAGCAAATGCTGGATTTCGGCAGGGATCTCGCCTTCCCAGCGTTCGAGCAACAGCTCGCGCTGATGGCGCAATGCGGTGAGCCGCGCGGTCAGCAACAGCAGTTGATTGCCAAGCAATTGCACCAGGTCGTCGGCACTGCGCAAACGCGGCGCGTCGTAATACAAATGCCGGCGTACCCCCTCCAGCGCACTGATCTGCCCAAGTAGCTGCATTTGCCGACGGTGGAAGTCTTCCTCGCTTTCTTCGGTCCGAATGACCGCGCTGGCATGGGTTGCCAGCAGCTTGATCACCTGATCGATCCTGGCAAAGTAATCCTTGGCCACAGCCTCCGGACGCGCGGTCAGCAGGCTGACCACACAGACACAGGCAACCGCCAGCAACGTCTCGGTCACGCGGGTCACGGCCAACAGGAAGGTGCCCTCCAGATCAGGCACTGCCAGCAGCCCCACCACTACTGCCGTATAGCCGCTGAGCACAAATGCCTGGGAACTGGTGTAGCGCAACAAGGTGCCACCGGCGGTGCACAGCGCCAGCCACAGGGACAACGTCATCACGAAAGGCACCGGCGCCTGGGGGAAGATCGCCATGATCACCACGGCCACGGCCGCGCCCAGCGTGGTGCCGATGACCTGGCCAAAACTGCGGGCTAGCGCCATCCCGGCCAGCGGCTGGCTGACGATGACCACGGCCATGATCGACCATTTGGGCTGGTCGAGGTCAAACACAAAGGCCAGGTACAGTGTCAGCAGCCCGGCGGTGATCGTTCTCAAGGCAAACAGCAACACCCCGGGACCGGGGTGGAGGATCGCCTTGAAGTACTGCAGCAACGCTTGCATGGAAACACTTGTCGAGTCGTCTCCAGCAAGCGTAGTCACTGCGACGACACGTGAGAGGTTTCAGCTCGACATGTGCCCATCAAGTATGGTTTTAACCACGTCCCGGGTTTGACTCGCAGCGCCAGCTGACCGATGCTGGCAGCTTTGCAAACACTGTCAGATTCCGGATTCCTGCATGCCCATGCCTCGCCGCTACCTGTACATCAGCCTGCTTGTCCTGTTTGCCGTCGGCATTGCCTGGTTTTCTCTGCGCAGTACGACGCCAGAGGTGCCCCCTGCGATCAAGCAGGGCTATCACGACGCCATGGAAAAGGCCCGCAACGGCCAACCCGGTGCGGCGCGAGTGCTCTATCAGCAGTTGGCACGTCCGGACTTGTCGGACACGCGCCGTGTCCTGTTGCATGCCGAACTGGCGAATTATCCGAGCCCCCAGGCACTGAAACTGGCAGACGCCGACCTGCAAAGCCCTGTGGTCGAGGTTCGCCAGGCGGCGATCAAAAGCATCGTCGGGCTGGTGCCCAATGGTCAACGCAGCCTGTTGCTCGGGCCATTGCTCGACGATCACGAGCAAGTCGTGCGTTTTGCCACCGCGAACGCGTTGCTGGGGCTTTCGCCGGATGATCTGGGGTTGTACTTCGGCCCTTTGCAGCAGGTCATCGATGAATACGAGCACTCGCTGAATAGTCAGCCTGAAAGCGCCGAGACCCAATACCAACTGGCTCGCCTGCACCTGCACAACGCTGAAGTGAAAGCAGCACAGCAGGCGCTCGATCAGACCTTGCGCCTGGACCCGGGCAACTTGCCGGCGCTGGTGATGCAGATCGAGGTACTGGATAAACAGGGCCAGGCCGATGCTGCCCAACAAATGCTCGCCAGACAGTTGCAGGCCCAACCTGACTCCGCTTACCTGCAGCATGCTTTAGGGTTGTGGTTGCTGCATCACGGACAAAACGAGCTGGCCTTGCTCGGTCTTTCAAAAGCGGTAGAACTTGCGCCCGACAACAGGGAATACCGCTACGACCTGGCAACCACCTTGCACGGCCAGGAAGAACTCGAAGCCGCACAAAAGCAGCTTCAGGAAATCGTTCAGCGTCACCCGGCCGATCGCAAGGCGCGAGTCACGTTGATCAACTACTGGAAGGAAAGCGGCCAGCTGCAGAATGTTCAGGTGCTGCTGGCACAACTTGAGCAGATGAATCCGGATGACCCGGCGTTGCAGCAGGGACTCTAAAAGACCACAAGATTCGATAGATGCGCGTGGGAACGATCAACAGTGCCGCCCCCCGTAGCAGCTGCCGAGCCTGCGAGGCTGCGTTCGAGGACGTAGTCCTCGCCAATCCGGTGTACGCTGTTTTCCTGAACGAACGTTGTTGCCTGATTTTACGACCGCTTCGCGGCCGAACGCAGCCTCGCAGGCTCGGCAGCTGCTACGACGGGTGTTTAAGCTTGCCTACGCGGTGCATCGTGCACTGGATCACCTCGATACACCTGAACCAGCGTAGGAGCTGGCGCAGCCTGCGATCTTTGATCCCGGAAAGATCGTCCGAACGCGGCCCGAGCCTTCGGCTGCCCGAGGTACTGCCTGGGGCTTACGAAAGCATTTCGTGCATCAAGACCTGTAATTCGTCGAGATCGAACGGCTTGGCCAGGATCGGCGCCTTTTGCGCGATCGGGCTGCCGGACTCACGAATTTCCTGCGGGTAACCGCTGATGAAAATCACCTTGAGTTCAGGTCGCAGCTTCACCGCAGGTTCGGCAATCTGTACGCCGGAGATGCCACCCGGCAGACGGTAATCGGTGATCATCATATCCAGGTGCGGTTTGCTCGCGAGAATTTCGAAAGCCTGCTCGCCATCTACAGCCTGCAAAACCCGATAGCCCTCACCCGACAGATAGGCGACCAGTACCATCAGGATCGAGGGGTCATCTTCAACAATCAATACGACGTCTTGTGCATCTTCACTCATGGGAAGCCTTTGTTCGGTCAATAGCTGCTGATACGACCCTTCGGTCACGCAGAGGTTGCGTTGCTTTGTCTGTTTTCCTGCAGCGGTAGGCAAACACGAAATAACGAACCTTGATTAATCTTGCTCTCAACGGTGATGGATCCGCCATGGGCGGCGACGATTTGCTCGGAAATAAATAACCCTAAACCCAGTCCGGCTACCACGGTTTTCGCCGACACACGCTCGAACTGCTGAAAAATACGTTTCTGGTTTTCCTCACTGATGCCAATCCCCTGGTCCCTGATCTCCATCCGCGCTTCACCGTCCTGGCTGTACACGCGAACCTCGATCGGACGCTTGGCACCGTAACGCAGGGCGTTGGTCAGCAGGTTGGACACCACCTGCTCGATGCGAAACTCATCCCAATTGCCTTCCACCGGTAGCGGAGCGACAAACGTCACCGACGACTCGGCAGACTCCACCTGCGGTGCAAAACTCTGCAACAGGTTACCCGTCAACTGCGCCAGGTCAAAACGGCTGGGGCGAATGGACAACTTGCCGGTGCGAATCCGCGAAACATCGAGCATGTCCTCGATCAAGCGAATCAGGCTCTTGATCTGCCGCTCATCGCGATCGACCATCGCGTGCATCTTGTCCAGGGTAAACGCCGCAGCATTGTCCCGGGCCAGATGCATCTTGCGCAGTTGGGTTTCGAGGATCAGCCCGTTCAACGGTGTACGGACCTCGTGAGCGACGATCGACATGAAGTCATCGCGCATGCGCACGGCCTGCTCCAGTTCGCTCTGCGTGGCCTGCAATTGCTTGAGTAACGCCTCCTGCTCACGACGGCCTTGCTCCAGGGCTTCGACCTGCAGCTTCATCGCCTTGCGCTGCCGGTACAGGTCGACAAACACGTTGACCTTGCTTTTCACCGCGTGGATATCCAGCGGTTTATGCAAAAAGTCCACGGCGCCACTTTCGTAACCCTTGAACGCGTAATGACTCTCTCGCCCGGCCGCACTGACGAAAATAATCGGAATGCTCCGGGTTTTCTCGGTACCGCGCATCAGTTCGGCCAGTTCGAAGCCGTTCATGCCGGGCATCTGCACATCGAGGATGGCGATGGCGAACTCGTGTTGCAGCAGCAACGACAAGGCTTCATCCGCGGATAGCGCCTTGTACACCGTGCGATTTTCACGCGTGATCAACGCTTCGAGCGCCAGCAGGTTCTCTGGCAGATCGTCGACGATCAGCAATTTGGCCTGGATATTACTCAGCATGCTTGCGGTAGATCCGTTCTTGTTTGACCAAAGGTTCGAACTGCTTGCCATAGGTCGAGAAGTCCAGGGTCTCCTTACTGCCCAGCACCAGGAAACCACGATGACACAGCGACTCATGAAACAACCCGAAGGCACGATCCTGTAATTTTTTATTGAAATAAATCAATACATTACGACATGAAATTAATTGAGTTTCTGAAAAGACACTGTCAGTCGCCAGGCTGTGATCGGCGAAAGTCACGTTCTCACACAGGGTCTTGTCGAAAATCGCGTGGTCATACGCCGCCGTATAGTAGTTGGCGAACGAGCACTGACCACCGGCCTGCTGGTAGTTATGGGTGTAGGCGCGGATGTTCGCCAGCGAAAAGATCCCCTGTTTGGCCTTTTCCAGCGAGCGCGGGTTGATGTCAGTGGCGTAAATGATGGTGCGCTCCAGCAAGCCCTCTTCGCGCAGCAGAATGGCCATCGAATAGACCTCTTCGCCCGTGCTGCACCCGGCAATCCAGATCTTGATCGAAGGATAGGTCTTGAGCAGCGGCACCACTTCCTGACGAATGGCCTGGAAGTGCGCCGGGTCGCGAAACATCTCGCTGACCGGAATCGTCAGCAATTGCAGCAACTGCATGAACGCCGTCGGGTCGTGCAGCACCCGCTCCTGCAGCGCGGAAATGGTTTTGCATTCGAGTTGATGCAAGGCGTGATTGACCCGGCGCTTGATCGAAGCGCCGGAGTAATCACGAAAGTCGTAGCTGTATTTGAGGTAGATCGCTTCGACCAGCAACCGCAGCTCAATGTCGGTATTTCTCTCCACTTAGATACGTTCCATCTTCGGTAACCACACGCGAATCAGCGAGAACAGGCGGTCCAGGTCAATGGGCTTGGCCAGGTAATCGTTGGAACCGGCTTGCAGGCAGCGCTCCTGATCGTCCTTCATGGCCTTGGCCGTCACCGCAATGATCGGTAACTTGCGCCAGCGCGGGTCCTTGCGGATCTCGAGGGTGGCTTCAAAACCGTCCATCTCCGGCATCATCACGTCCATCAGCACCAGGTCGATGTCATCCACCTCATTGAGTTTCTCGATCGCTTCACGACCGTTACGGCCAATCACCACGATAGCGCCCTTGTGCTCCAGCGCGCTGGTGAGGGAAAAGATATTGCGCACATCATCATCCACCAACAGCACCTTGCGGCCTTCGAAGACCCTGTCGCGGCTGCGGGCAGTCTTGAGCATCGTTTGCCGCTCATGGGACAACCGCGATTCGACTTTGTGCAGGAACAGTGTCACCTCGTCGAGCAGGCGCTCTGGCGAGCGCGCGCCCTTGATGATGATCGAGCGTGAATACTTGCGCAGATCCGCCTCTTCATCACGGGTCAGGTTACGCCCGGTATAGACGATCACCGGCGGGAACGAGCAGATATCTTCGGTGGACATGCGCTTGAGCAAGTCATTGCCGAGCATGTCCGGCAGTTTCAGGTCGATGATCATGCAGTCATAGATCGTCTCGCGCAGCAGGTCCAGTGCTTCCTGGGCCAGTCCGACAGCGGTGATCTCGATGTCATCGTCACCGATCAGCCGGGCAATGCTGTCGCGTTGCAGGTCATCGTCTTCCACCAGCAGCACGCGCTTGACCTTTTGCGTCAATTTGGCTTCCAGTCGCGCGAATACGTCCTTGAGCTCTTCGCGGGTGGTCGGCTTGAGCGCATAACCGATGGCGCCCATGTGCATGGCGGCCTCGACACGGTCCTCGACGGAAATCACGTGAACCGGGATGTGGCGGGTTTCGGTATGTTCTTTCAGGCGCTGTAACACCGTCAGCCCGGAATGGTCCGGCAGGCGCATGTCCAGCAGAATCGCATCCGGCATGAAGCGTTTCGCCAGGTCGTACCCTTCATCGGCGCCGTGAGCCACCAGGCATTGATAGCCCAGCTCGTGAGCCAGGTCGAAGAGGATGTGTGCGAAGTTCACTTCATCTTCCACTACCAGCATGCAACGGCGAGTGAACGGCGCTTTGTCACGGTCATCCGCAAAGCGCGGAATCTTCGCTTCGACGATCAGCGGTGCAGGCGCGGCAGTCACCTTGGGAGCTGCGACGACCGGTACGATCTTCAGCAGCTCACGCGGCTCATCGCCGAGGTCGACATACTGCACAGGCAACACCAGCGTGAATGAGCTGCCCTGCCCCGGCTCGCTGATGACGCTGATCGAGCCGCCGAGCAACGCTGCCAGGTCACGGGAAATCGACAAGCCCAGCCCCGTGCCACCGTAACGACGGTTGGTACTGCCATCGGCCTGACGGAAGGCCTCGAAAATACTTTCCTGCTGATCGCTGGCAATACCGATGCCCGAGTCACGAACGATAAAAGCAATGCCCTCGCCCGCCTGCCTGGCCACCGTCAGGCTGACGCTACCCTTTTCGGTAAACTTGATAGCGTTCGACAACAGGTTCTTGAGCACCTGCTCCAGACGCTGACGATCGGTGAACACCGTCAACGGCGCATCCGCTTGCAGTTCGAGGTTGAACGCCAGATGTTTGTCCGCTGCCAACGGTTCAAACATGCCGCGCAAGCCATCGACCAGCCGCGCGACACTGGTGTTCTCCGGGCGTATTACAAGCTTGCCGGCCTCGACCTTGGAAATATCGAGAATGTCGTTGATCAGGTTGAGCAAATCGTTGCCAGCCGAATAAATCGACTCGGCAAATGTCACCTGTTCGGCGCTGAGGTTTTGTTGTGGGTTCTCTGCCAGCAACCTGGCGAGAATCAACGAACTGTTCAACGGCGTGCGCAGTTCATGGGACATATTGGCGAGGAATTCGGATTTGTACTGGCTGGAACGCTGCAACTCTTGCGCACGCTCCTCAAGTTGTACCTGGGCCTGATTCAACTCACCGTTCTTGCGATCCATCGCATCGCGCTGTTCGGCTAGCTGTTCGTTGGTCTGCTCAAGCTCGGCCTGCTGAGTCTCCAGGTGCCATTGCGACTCTTTGAGCACCCGCGACTGTTCTTCCAGCTCTTCGTTGGCAGTCTTCAGTTCTTCTTGCTGCACCTGTAACTCTTCATTGAGTTGCTGGGTCTGGGCGAGTACTTCCTGCAATCGTTGGCGATAACGCGCCGCTTCGATGGAGGTGCCGATATTCCCGGCTATCAGCTCCAGCAACTCGACATCGCGCTCGGTCAGGGCACGCAGAAACCCCAGTTCGATGACCCCGTTGACCCGATCGTCATCACGGGTCGGCACCACCAGCACACTGCACGGCACGCCCTCACCCAACCCCGAGCTGACTTTGAAATAACCGGCGGGTACTTCATCCAGACGAATCAGCCGACCTTGTTGTGCCACCTGGCCGGTAATGCCCTCGCCACTGTTGATCGCTTGCTCGCGCCCTTCCTGCTCGCGGGAGAAACCATAAGAGGCGATGCGCGTGAGGCCTCCGTGCTCTTCTTTGGCGTAAATCGCGCCGACGGCGCTGCCGAGGTATTGCGCGCAAAACTGCAGAATATTGCGTCCCAACCGATTTAACGTCAGTTGCCCAAGCACCTGTTCCGCCAATTCGGTCTGGCCATTGCGCAGCCAGGCTTGTTGTTCCAGACGTTGCGCGCTGCTCTGTTGCGCCGCGAGGTTGGCGCTGTACTTTTTCGACAGGCTGAGCAAATCGCGACGACCGACGTAGGCCAGCAAACCACTGATACCGGCAACCAACAGCAGATACAGGGAAATGCTCCAGATCGTCGTGCGTCGAACCCCTTCGTTGCGCGTGATACGCAACTGTTGCTCCATGTCGATGACATCTTCGTACTGCTTGCGGATTTCATCGGTCAGTCGCTTACCGCGGCCGGATTTCACGGCCGCCCGGTAATCACCACTGCGGTGCTGCAAGTCGATCATGGTCTGCGCGTAATCGTTCCACTCCACCTGCAACGCCTCGAGTCTGCGCAGGCGATCAACCTGCGGCGGGTTATCGGCCGTCAGTTCCTGCAAGGTCTTGAGCGCAGCGATGATTCTCGGTTTGGCTGTTTCGTAGGGATCGAGAAAATGCTCGTCACCGGACAACAGAAAACCACGCATCCCGGTTTCCAGGTCGACGGTCAGCGTTAACGCTTCGTTGGCGTTATTGATCACCCGGTCCGTGTGCTCGAGCCATTGGATCACCGACAACAGATAAGTGATCAAAGAGACAAAAAACACCGCGCTCAGCACGCCCATACCCAGCGGCAAGCTGACATTGCGGCTCAACAGTTTGCGAAAACCTTGCTCATCAACCGAAGACGAAGAAGTCATTGGATGGCCTTGGTGAACCGTCGTAAGTGAAGGAGTTTGCTCCATAAACGCCCCTTGGATCTTTTATTTGAATTTCCTGCATCGCTCAGCATGATTCAGAGAGAACGGTTACCCTGTCGACTCACGCCGGTAACTACAATCAACCTGTGACCGACCGTCTTCTTCCGAGAGCCACCACCATGTCCGCCACAGCGCCCACCATCCTTGTAGTCGAAGACGATAGCATTGTGCGCATGCTGATCGTCGACGTACTGGAAGAACTCAAGTTCAAGGTGCTGGAGGCCGACAGTGGCAAAGCAGCGCTTGCCCTGCTCAACGATAGCGCGCAAATCATCGATCTGCTGATGACCGATGTGGGATTGCCGGAGATGGATGGCCGGGAGCTGGCCGCTCAAGCGCGGGTACTGCACCCGGCGTTGCCGATACTGTTTGCCAGTGGCTATGCGGAAAGTATTGAAGTGCCGGAGGGCATGTCGGTGATTGGCAAGCCGTTCTCTATCGAGCAGTTGCGCGACAAGGTCCTGAGCATGCTTACGGCTTGATCTCAGCTTTTCTTGCGCACTTCATTCAAGGTACTGGCCACTTTCAAGTGCCGGTACAGCAAGGTCGACGCCCATTCCCGATCGCCCTGCTCCAGCGCATCGATAATTTCCAGGTGTTCACGGCAGGAGGTGCGAACTCGTTCCAGGTTCGACACGGTATGAAATTCGGTTAGCCGGCGCAGGCGGTTTTGCTGCTGCACGGTTTGCAGGATGAAGCTATTGCCGGACGCTGCAGCCAGTAACTCGTGAAATTCGGCGTTGGCTTCGAAAAAGCTCAGGCTGTCGGGAGTGCCTTCGAGCAGTGCCTGCTGCTTCTCACGGCAACGCTGCAAGCGTTCACGCGGTAGATTGAAGGTCGGTTCGAGCAAGCCCGCGGGTTCCAGGAGCATGCGGAAGCGATAGCTTTCGAAGCGCTTTTCGGCCGAGCCCAAGGTGGGCAAAAACATCCAGCCGTGCCCGTGTTTGCGCTGCATCACACCTTCGTCGGACAACCGCAGCAAGCAACGGCGCAATACCGCTTTGCTGGCACCGTAACGACGCAACAGATCGCTCTCCATCACCTGATCGGGAATCGCCTGAGCCAGTCGATCATCAATCAGCCGCTGATACAGCTCCTCATCCTCACCGATCGGCAGACTGACCTTGGCCAGCTCATCGCTGAGCGGTGTATCCAGCACGCAATAACCCTGATGGGGCAAGCGTCCGATCACCTGCTCTTGCGCCAGGTAGACCAGCGCCCCGCGAATCGGCGAGCGAGACACGCCGAAGCGCTCGGCCAGTTCGACCTCTTTGAGGTGACTGCCGGGGGTTAACTCACCAGACCGGATCGCCATGAGAATCTGCGAAGCGACTTTGGTCTGGAGTGCGGTGGGTTGGGTCATCGAAAAACGTCCATGAATCAGCTGTCAGACGCTAACTCATGAATCGGCAAACTTCCAGTCAATACAAGCGCATAAGGTACCGTTGGGCGATTGCCGGGCACAATAAACACCATCAGCTGTGGTTTAATTGCGCCCCGCGTTTCTCCCCAGTCTTCTGCCTGCATCAAGGAAATCCCGTTCATGAGTCAGCCCCGCGCAACCAAAGTCCTGGTCATTGGTTACGTCTGGCCCGAGCCGCGCTCGTCCGCAGCCAGCGGACACGTGATGCAAATCCTTGAAACGTTTTTACAGCAAGGCTGGGACATCACGTTCAGCAGCCCGGCCGGTGTCGGCGAACACAAGGCCGACCTAGCGGAATTGGGCATTCGTGAAGTCCCCATCGAGCTGAACAACAGCAGCTTTGATACATTCGTCAGCGATCTGGCTCCGGATATCGTTCTGTTCGATCAGTTCATAATGGAAGAACAGTTCGGCTGGCGTGTCGAGAAACATTGCCCTGACGCCTTGCGCGTACTTGAGACCTCTGATCTGCAGAGCTTGCGACATGCCCGTCACCAGCGGCTCAAGGACCGCCTGAAGGCCAGTGACGACGCCAATGACTTCAGCGAGTTGTTCGCCCCGGCATTGCGTGAAGAGTTCGAGCTCATGGCCGATACCGATCTGGCCAAGCGCGAAATAGCCGCGCTGTTGCGCTGTGACCTGAACCTGATGATCTCGCAAGTGGAAATCGAGCTGCTGGTCGAACAGTTCAAACTGCCGCGCCAGTTGCTGCACTGGTGCCCACTGATGATCGACCCGCTCACTCAGCCGTTCACACCCTTCGAGGACCGTGCGCACTTCCTGAGCATCGGCAATTTCCGTCACGCGCCGAACTGGGACGCCGTGCTCTGGATGAAAACCACCCTCTGGCCACTGATCCGGCAACAACTGCCCGGTGCGCAACTGCATATTTATGGCGCTTATACGCCGCCAAAGGCGACCGCGCTGCACAACCCGAGCCAGGGATTTCACGTGATGAACTGGGCCGAAGACGCCTTGCAGGTCATGTCCGCGGCACGCATCTGCCTGGCTCCGCTGCGCTTCGGCGCTGGCATCAAGGGCAAGATTGTCGACGCCATGCTGTGCGGCACACCGAATGTCACCACGCCGGTCGGTGCCGAAAGTATGTCCGGGGACATGCCTTGGCCGGGTGCGATCGCCGAAAGCGCCCAGAGCCTTGCCGATGCAGCTGTGCGCCTGTATCAAGACAAGACGCAGTGGACCCTTGCTCAAACCGCCGGCATCAAACTATTGGCCGATCGTTACCAGCAGCGCGTTCATGGCCCGGCATTGATTGATCGACTGATGGGTTGCCGCGAAAACCTGTTGAAACAGCGCAACGACAACTTTATCGGCAGCATGTTGCGGCACCATCAGCACAAGAGCACTCAATATATGTCGCAGTGGATTGAAGAAAAAAACCGCAACAACGGATAAGCATTCGCTAACCCGCGGGGCGTTCATGCTGACTTTTCAGTCGAGCCCGAAACAAAAGACCATCACTTTTGTTTCGCTTTCGCCTTCATAAGATTGGCTTTCATGCAATGAGCAACCAGCGCCGACTCTTCAAAAAAATCGACATTGATCATGCTGCAATTCAACACCCTCTCATTGCGAGCCGGGTCAAACCACTCGTTCAAATGAGTGATTATATTCACAGGCCCTTGTGCCAAACCGTAACTCGTGGCGGACAATGACCATGGCATCCCAACACCATTTGGATACGCTATGGTCTTGGTAATAAACACCTTCACATCAGCGACACTGGCGAAGTCTATCCCCGTCCATTCACCTCTGAGTCCCCAATTGAAGTAACTGCGATCAACGTCCCCATAAGACGCCAGCATGACACGTTGAAATGGACTGGTTCTTTTTAGTTCCCCCAACGTCAAATAACGATTTTCGGGGGGGATCACCCGCCCTCCCAAGTGTTGCGTCAGCAGTCGGGAAAATTCCTTTACGTCGAATGGACTGCTATCGGAGCTTAGTTGCTGGAAGTTCAAGACAATGAACTCAGCCGGATTTTGCTCAAGGAACCTGTCCACGGCCATGATCAGATCTTCCAGGGCCCGAGAAGATCGATATCCATTGTGCTGAAACCAGAAGCCGCCCTTGCCGTCATACTCAAGCCTGAGATCAAGTGCCCGAGCACCATTGACCAGTTGATAGTAAAAACTATTATTCTGGCAGGCTGCCCAGTGGCTGACGCCCGGAACGGCATAAGAAGCCTTTTTGTCGACGCCCGAATTGTGAGCGCCTGGCAATACCAACTCCCCCACTGTCAAGCCGTCGAGGGCGGGCATGCCGGTCATCCATTTATAAAATTCGCTAGCCATATTTCATCCATTACGTAGGTGTTTTTGCGCGCAGCATGACAATGTGCTCTTCGCAACTTTCGCTGTCTTTATATCCGCATACACGCCCGCTAACCACTCACCCAACAACATCAAGATTGACAATATATTACTGTGCCGCCAGCGTATTCCTACGTAACAAAAGGATCGTAGTAGCTGTCACCCGGCACACACTGCACTTATCTTGTTATGTACAGCCTGCGTCCGCAAAGGCTCAGCACTCAACACCCAAAATACATACCGCGCGTCTACGGATTGACACGTGTAACAAAAAGCAGGAGCACACATGCCACGAAACACTGCAGGACATTTAAACAAACAGACCTGGATGAACGAAGTCCTGGATATTGACACTCTGAAGTTAACCGACATTATCTGGCCAGGCGCCCACAATTGCGGCATGGATAAAAAGGCCCCTAACTACGACGTGGTTATCGGCCATTGGACAACCTGTCAAAACGATACATTTTCCTGGCAACTGGCCCAGGGCGTCAGAGCGTTCGATATACGCCTGGGGTATAAGCCGGGGCACGATCAGGATATCTTTTATTTTCACCACAATGGCCTGGAGTCTCATCGCGTCCTGGATGAACTTATCGACGCCGTTCTGGCGTTTCTTCAACGCAATCCCAACGAGTTCATCGTGCTTGATTTTCACCTTCTGGCGGGTGGCAAGCACGTCTTCGACTATAAAAAGTTCAACGCCTTGCTCTTGAGGCGGCTGGGACACACAACCATTCCATTTTCACAATCGCACCTCTCCATCGGGCAACTGAAGCGAGCCAGCCCTCATCGCAGGCTAGTGCTGGCCGCCCACGGGCCGGATGATCTTGATGAAACTACGTTCTGGCCAAGAGTTGTTCACAAGTGGAGCGACAAGGGATTCACTGATATCGACGATTTGCGCAGCCACATTGCCAACACATTGAATACTGAGCATTCCGGCGATTTTCTATGGTCCCTGTCAGCCACCAGTTATTCGTTTCTTGGAGGTCCCGTGGACATCAAGCACTCTATCAACGACTGGTTTCATCAATCACGGGACTGGGTGAGTCGCTGCTGCATCATCAACACCGACTTTGTCGAAGAGTCCGAAATTGTTCGTTATTGCTGGATAGCCAACAGTATGAAGGCCGTCAGCATGCGCTGATCGTGCTAGCGCCAGGCGCGTATCTCAAGACTGGTGTCCCTTTCTTGAAGAAGGCATTATCGGCTGCAGTTACTCACAAGCGTGCAGCCATGACCCGAGCGGCAAGAGTCACCGACCCCGCATACGAATTGATGGACGACCACAATGGGTTGTCCATCATTTATCGCCAGCACGGATTCCCCTGCCCGCTGGTGCGTTGGCATTTCCATAAGGAATACGAACTGCACCTGATTGTCGCAAGCTCAGGCAAGGTGTTCATCGGTGATTACATCGGCAATTTTTACCCCGAAACACTGTTTCTGACCGGCCCTAACCTGCCCCACAACTGGATCAGCCAGGTCGCCGAAGACGAAGTGGTGCCCAAGCGCGACATGCTGGTGAACTTCACCGATGAGCTGTTCGAAAGCGGCCATCAGGTGTTCACCGAGCTCAAGAGCCTGACGCCCCTGCTGGAGCGTGCGCAGTACGGCATCGAATTTCGCTGTAAACACACGATCCGCCAGGCCATGGACTTGATGCAGCGGATTGCCGACGCCAAAGGCGTTACCCGCCTCGGGTACTTTTTCATTCTGCTGGAGTTGCTGGCGGCCACCGACGATTACCAGTTGCTGTCCGGTGCCACCACGCCGCAATTGGCTGACGAACACAACATCGACCGTACCAACCGGGCAGTGGATTACATCTTTGCCCACTACGCTCGCGAACTGCCACTGGAAGAAGTCGCCGAACACCTGGGCATGAAACCGACCTACTTCTCGCGAGTCTTCAAGCAGGCGACCGGCCGCTGTTTCATCGAGTTCGTCAATCGCTTGCGCATCAGCAAATCCTGCGAGCTGCTGGCCGATGGCGATAAACCGGTGACCGAGGTGTGCTTTGAGTCGGGCTTCAACAATATTTCCAACTTCAACCGGCGCTTTCAGCAACTCAAAGGCATGACCCCTTCCCATTACCGTCGGCTGGCGGTGCAGCGTTTGACTGAACAAAATCTCGGTTAGCCTAATGGTTTCAGGCTTCGGCAAAGCGCCGTAATTGCATTTCCTTCAACCGGCTGTGGGTCCGGCGAAACGGGAACTCCAGGTAACCCTCGGTATACAGCTCATCCATCGGCACCTGCGCGTCGAGGTACAGCGGCACTTTGCGGTCGTAGCACTCGTCAACCAGCGCGATGAAGCGCCGCACGCTGTCGTCATGTACCGACAATTGCGGGAGTTCACGGTCGCCGGCCTCGACGCGCTCGGCGCCATCCTCAGTGCCACGGGCAATTCGACCGGGGCGCTGATGGGCGCTGAGATTGGGGACTTCGCTCAACAAAATAGCGCTGAAGCGATCACACAACGCCATGAAGTCCATCGCCGCAAATGGCTGCTCGCACAGGTCCGCGTAACGGCACCAGAGTACGGTTTCACTGGCCTTGACGACCGTCACCGAACGATAGCCGATGATCACCGGATCGCTGGATACCGCCTGTCCTTCAGTCAGTTGTTTGAACACCTCACTCATTGGATCGGGCTGACCGGGTGCGCTGACCCAATAACGCTGCAGCGCTGCGCCAGGATGCAATCGGTGATCTTCGCCACCGTCCACCGCCACCACATGCATGTGGCCTTTGATCGCGGCAATCCCCGGCAAAAACCGGTCACGGTTGAAACCGTCTGCGTAGAGCTGATCCGGTGGTTGGTTGGAGGTGCAGACCATCACCACGCCTTCGTCGAACATCACCTGAAACAATCGGCCGAGGATGATCGCGTCACCGATGTCATTGACAAACAATTCGTCGAAACACAGCACCCGCACATCCCGGGCCAACTCACGGGCCAGAGCCCGCAGCGGATCGGCGGTGCCGGTCAATTGAAACGAGCGCTGATGCACCCAGCCCATGAAATGGTGAAAGTGCTGACGCCGTGCCGGCACCCGCAGGCTTTGGTAAAACTGATCCATCAACCAGGTCTTGCCACGCCCGACCGGGCCCCAGAGGTAAACCCCGGTGACCGGTGTCCGGCCTTGATGCAAGGCCTCGTGACACTGCTGCAACGCCAGAACGGCATGCTCTTGCGCGGCATCGGGGACGAAGCCTTTTTGCTTGATTGCGTAGTGGTAAGCGCTGAGGGGCGAATCGAAAGTCATATCGGCCATGGGTCCGAACGCAAAAGTCCAGAGTATGCCACGCTCAGCGTAGGAGCACGGCTTGCCGGCGATGGCGATCTCACGGACGCCATCGCTGGCAAGCCAGGCTCCCACAGGGAATGCAGTTAGAGCGAGATGTCGAGTCGGGTGATTTTGCCTTGCTCGTTCAGACGGAACACATAGCGCAATTCGAGCGGGCTGCCGGGGAACGTGCCGGAAATCAGGTTACTGACCAATACTTTGCCGGTGCGTTGCTGCACGTCCAGCACCTCGACCCGAGGCTGGTAACGGCGTGCGGTGTCTTCCATCCATTGGGCGATGGCCTGGGTGCCGACCTGATGGGCGCCCTCATCGAAAACATTCGCATCCTCGGCGAAAAAACTGGCGACCGCCGAACTGTCACGGGCATTGGCGGCAGCGATATAAGCGGCAATGGCAGGTGCGAGTGAAACGGCTGGGTTCGACATGGTACGGCTCCTTGTTGATTGATTCTGGAGCCATGCTAAAACAACGCTGTGTCAATTCTTGTCAGGAGTGAAACGCCCCGCTTCATCCAGTTGCATTGCCTTGCGCCAGGCTCGCAACAGGTCACTGCGACGACCCGGATAGCGTTCACCCAGCTCTTGGGCGGCGGCAATCCGGTCGGTACGAAACGTTCGATAATCCCCGCGCAACTCGCACCAGGCAACGATCACCCGCGCCTCATTCAAAAAACCCAGCGCCAACGGCCAGATCAACCGCTGGCTGGGGGTTTTGTTCACGTCCGCGTAATCGATATGCAACTTGGCCTGCGCACGAATCGCCTGGCGAAATACGTTCAATTCCACAGCGTTTTGCGGATAACCGCAGCCCGGCGGCCCCGGCAAAACCGTCGGGTTGCGCAAGGCTTCCTGAGCGTCCGGCGCCAATACGGCGGCAATCTTCGCCAACGCATCGGCAGCGGCTTTGCTCAACACCTCATCACCACGCTGATCGACATAACGCAAACCCAGCACCACCGCTTCCGTCTCATCGGCATTGAGCATCAGCGGCGGCAGAAACAAACCGCTACGCAACACATAGCCGATACCCGCCTCGCCAAAGATCGGCGCGCCGAGGGCCGTCAGTTCGGCGATATCGCGGTACAGCGTGCGCTCCGAGATCTCCAGCTCACTGGCCAGTGTCGCCGCCGTCACCGGACGACTTTTACCGCGCAGCACTTGCAACAAGGTCAACAAACGACTGGTACGCGACACGATCCGCCTGCTCTGTGGAATGAAGGTCGGCGGAGCTTAGCAGAGGCCACTGTCAGAAACTGTCAGCAGCAAATACACCTTGTGAGCGCATGGGCACGATCAAAGTGTTTATTCGTATCGCGAAACTTCTGCTACAGGCTACAACGCCTTGCGTCACGGCCTACACCTGCGCCAGAATCCGCCGGCTTGTGCGCTTTGGTCCCCGCCTCTATCGTTTCCGCGTCGCTGATTATCAGCGATCGGGTTTGGTAGCCCGGGTAAGGCGCACAGCTCCGGCATTTCCATTCAGTGACGTTTTTTTGTCGTCTGCTGTTTGTTATGGCGGCTGTGCGCAGGGCGCCTTCGGGTGCGCCGGTTTCCTTACCCGGTCTACCAACCTGCGTTCAGTCGCCACCCTAATGTTTGGTAGCAATAGGTTGCGACTCCACTTTAAGTAAGGAGATTCGCCATGTTCAAAGCCACGCCAAATCCCCCCGAAACCGATCCGGTTTCCCCCTACGCCTCCCTCAACTCAAAAGAACTCCACGCCGCCGCGCACCGTGCGCTCGATCACTACCTGGTGCTGCCCGAAACCAAGACATTGCTAGCCGACCGCCGTCCCGGCTGCATTTTTGTCATCGCCCCGGATGTCGACAGCGAAACCCTGCTGGCCCACGCCTGCGAGACCCTCGCCTCGGCCAATGTCATGTCCAGCGATCTGGCGTTCGAACTCGAAGGCCCCAAGCGCAATACCGCGCTGGCGATTCAGCAGATGATTTCGCTGGCCGAACTCGCCGTGAATCGCGCACTCGATCACCTCGACCCACCTGATTCGCTGCAATAACAAGCAACACCGGGTGGGCCCCTTGTGGCGAGGGAGCTTGCTCCCGCTGGGTTGCGAAGCGACCCTAAAATCAGTCACCGCGAGTATCCAGAGGGATCGCGATTACCGGATTACGACCGCTTCGCGGCCGAGCGGGAGCAAGCTCCCTCGCCACAGGTTCTCGGGCTTGTCTGCGCACAACACAAAACCCGCCACCTTTTCACAAGGCTGGCGGGTTTGTCGTTCCCCAGCCCCGTCCGTTTTAAACAACCGCGCGTTGCCCTTGATGCCCGTCACTGGCATCCTGCGCCTCCCTTTTCTGACCTGGCCTTATTGGCACCCTCCCCGTGACCTCATCTGACCACTCGAAAACTGTGCTTCGTTCCGACCTGATCTACGGCCTCAACGACCGCCCGCATTTCACCGCGACCCTCTTCGCCGCCCTGCAACACGTACTGGCGAGCTTCGTCGGGATCATCACACCGACCCTGATCATGGGCAGCGCCCTGGGCCTGCAAAGCGAAATCCCCTACCTGATCAGCATGGCGCTGTTCGTCTCGGGCCTGGGCACTTTCGTTCAGGCGCGGCGCTTCGGGCCGATCGGTTCCGGCCTGCTGTGCCTGCAAGGCACCAGTTTCTCGTTCATCAGCGTGATTCTCAGCGCCGGCTTCATGGTCAAGGCGCGAGGTGGCGGCACCGATGAAATCCTCTCGACGATTTTCGGCGTGTGCTTCTTTGCCGCGTTCATTGAAGTGGTGCTGAGCCAGTTCATTGGCAAGTTGCGAATGCTGATCACCCCGGTAGTCACCGGCACCATCATCACCCTGATGGGCTTGTCGCTGGTCAAGGTCGCCATGACCGACATCGCCGGCGGCTTTGGCGCGACGGATCTGGGCGCCGCAAGCCACCTGGCGCTGGCCGCATTGGTGCTGGGCACCATCGTTGTGCTGAATCGGGTCGATGTACCGTTCTTGCGTTTGGGCGCCATTGTCATTGGCCTGACCCTCGGTTACGTCGTCGCGTGGCTGATGGGCGATGTCGATTTCACCAACATGACTGCTGTGCCGCTGATGAGCGTGCCGGTGCCGTTCAAGTACGGCTTCAACTTCGATTGGGTGGCGTTCGTTCCGGTGGCGGTGATTTTCCTGGTCTCGCCGCTGGAAGCAGCCGGCGACCTGACCGCCAACTCGATGATTTCCCAGCAACCGGTCAAAGGCCCGATCTACATTCGGCGGATCAAGTCCGGCTTGCTCGCCGACGGTCTCAACTCGGCAATGGCCGCAGTCTTCAACAGCATGCCGATGGTGACCTTCGCGCAGAACAACGGGGTGATCCAACTGACCGGCGTGGCCAGCCGTTACGTTGCGTTCTTTATTGCCGGACTGCTGGTGTTGCTCGGGCTGTTCCCGATGATTGGCGCCGTGCTGCAACTGATGCCCAAACCGGTGCTGGGCGGCGCTGAACTGGTGATGTTCGGCACCGTGGCGGTGGCCGGGATCAAGATCCTCGCCGAGGCCGGCCTGCATCGACGCAACATGCTGATCGTCGCCATTTCGCTGGGCATGGGGCTGGGTGTTGCGGCCGTACCGGAAGTGTTGCGCGAATTGCCCAAGGCGTTGCACAACATCTTCGAGTCGCCGATCACCGTCGGCGCATTGTGCGCTATCGTGCTGAATATCTTCCTGCCCGAAGAATTCATCGAGCTGGAAGAAGACGATTTTGATCCGGAAGCTTCGATCCTCACGGTCATGGAGAACCCGGATGTCACGCCCCACGGCGAACCACTCAAGCCTTCCGTGGTCGCACAGGTGAACCGCTAACGCCGCTCGAGGGTCGAGCCGCCAGCGGTTCGACCCTTATCTTTACGAGAGCTCGTTCATGCGCAGATTCCTCGCCTTAAGCCTTTCCCTGCTATTGCTCAGCCTGAGCGCCTGCGCGCTGTTCCCCAATCGTGATCCGCTGAACATCAACGTGGTCGGCATTGAACCGCTGCAAAACCAGGACCTGGAAGTGCGCTTTGCGGTGAAACTGCGCCTGCAAAATCCCAACGAAACGCCCATTTATTACAACGGCGTGGCCCTGAGCCTCGAGGTCAACGGCCAACCCCTGGCCACTGGCGTGAGCGATCAAACGGGATCGATCCCGCGTTACTCCGAAGCGATCATCAGCGTCCCCGTGAGTATTTCGGCGTTCTCCGTGCTGCGCCAGACCCTTGGCCTGAGCCAGACACAATCGCTCAACAACCTGCCTTATGTATTACGCGGCAAACTGTCTGGCGGCGTGTCAGGCACCGTCCGTTTTGTCGACAAAGGCACACTCAACCTACCGGGCTCGACAGCCGGCATCTGGTAAATCAACGGCAGAACACGGCGCTTGTTACTAACAAACAGGGAAGTGGATTCAACCATGGAAAGATCCCCCACGCTGTACACCGAACGCTTGATCCTGCGGCCACTGGAACTGGCCGATGCCGAAGCGATTCAACAGCACTTCCCGCACTGGGAAGTGGTGCGCTACCTGAATGCCCTGGTCCCGTGGCCCTATCCAGCGGATGGCGCGTTGGCTTACCTGCGCGACATCGCCCTGCCGGCGATCGCCCGTGGCGAAGAATGGCATTGGTCGATTCGCTTGAAATCAGCGCCCGAGCAGTTGATCGGCAACGTCAGCCTGATGAACGAGCCGGACAACAACCGTGGCTTCTGGCTCAGTCCGCAGTGGCAAGGCCAGGGGTTGATGGCCGAAGCCAGTGCTGCAGTCACTCAATACTGGTTCGAGACCCTCGACCGCTCGCTTTTGCGGGTGCCCAAGGCCGCGCCCAACCTGGCGTCGCGGCGGCTTTCGGAGCGCACCGGAATGCGCTTGATTCACTGCGATGAAGGCGATTTTGTCGGTGGGCGTTTTCCCAGGGAGCTCTGGGAAATCACCCGCGAAGAGTGGCGGCGTCTCAGATAAACCGCACACCGGGTTTGGCCCGTTCATCCACGGTCAGCTCGAACACGTCCGGGCGCGCATAGTGCCCGACCACGTCGTAGTCGTAGCGCGCACGCACCAGTTCATCGGTGTCGATCTCGGCCGTGAGCAGCCCCGCACCGCCCAACAACGGCCCCGCCAGCACGTCGCCCATCGGGCCGATAATCAGACTGCCGCCGGCAATCAACGGGCGCTCGGCCGGCCAGTTGGCAATTTCCAACCCCAAGGCTTGGGGCGATTGCTGGACCTGGCAGGCGCTGACCACGAAACAGCGGCCTTCATGAGCGATGTGGCGCATGCTGACTTGCCACATTTCGCGTTCGTCGACCGTTGGCGCGCACCAGACTTCCACACCTTTGGCGTACATCGCCGTGCGCAGCAGCGGCATCATGTTTTCCCAGCACACCGCGGCGCCAATGCGCCCGACCTGGCTGTCGATCACCGGCAGTGTCGAGCCGTCGCCCTTGCCCCAGATCAACCGCTCGGTGCCGGTGGGCATCAGTTTACGGTGCTTGGCGACCAACCCGGCTTGCGGTTCAAAGAACAACGCGGTGCAGTACAAGGTGCTGCCTGAACGCTCGATCACCCCCAACACCAGATTCGCACCGGTGCGCGCAGACAATCCCGCCAAGGCTTCGGTTTCAGCGCCCGGCACATCAATGGCATTGGCGAAATAGCGCGCAAACGCCTCACGACCTTCCGGCAGTCGGTAACCCAACTGCGTGCCGAAGCCTTCGCCTTTGGGGTAACCGCCGAGCAACGCCTCAGGCATGACCACCAGCCCGGCGCCGGACTCGATGATCGCCTGTTCATAAGAAAGTATCTGTTCCAGGGTCTCGCCCTTGCCACCTGGCAACGAACCGATTTGCAGTGCAGCAACAAAGGATTTTGGCATCGCGGTAACTCCTGAGCAGTGAGGTATTGCTCATTCTCCGGCCACCGCCGATCATGAATAAAGCCCCGTTCACTGCTGAAAGATATGAGCCAAATGAATATCGCCGACATCGACCTCAACTTGCTCAAAGTCTTCGAAGCGCTGCACGACGAGTCCAGCGCCAGCCGCGCCGCGTTACGCCTGGGCGTCACGCAATCCGCGGTCAGTGCAGCATTGCGTCGGCTGCGTGATGTATACGCCGATCAACTGTTCGTACGCACCGGTCGCGGCCTGGCACCGACATTGCGCGCCAATCAATTGAAACCGGTCATCAGCGATGCGCTGAACAAATGCCGACAAAGCCTGGCAATGGTCGATCCGGCCGCCAGCCAGTACGAAGGTCGTTCGGTGATTGTCGGTTTATCGGATGATTTCGAGATTGCCTACGGTCGGCGATTGATCGAGGAAATCGCCCAGCGCGCGCCAAAGCTGCGGCTGATCTTTCGCCAGACCCACAGCCAGATCGTGGCTCAGGCCTTGATGGAGCGTAGCGTTGACCTGGCGATCACCGCCGGCGGTTTTGCCGAGCGCTTGCTCAGCCGTCAGGTGCTGGGTGAAGGCGGCTATCAGTGCCTGGTCGACCCCGACAGCCTGATCGACGGGCAACAGGAAATCACACTCGACGAGTTTGTCGCTCGCGAGCACATTCTGGTGTCGTCTGGAGGGTTTATCGGCATTACCGATGAGGGGTTGGCGGGGCTGGGATTGAGTCGGAGGGTGTGCGCATCAACCACGCATTTTGCTGCATTGCCGTTCCTGCTCAAGGGTAGCCAGGCCGTGGCGACGATCCCCGCCCATGCGGCGCAGAGCATCGCCGCAGTCAGCGGGTTGACAGTGCTGCCCTGCCCGCTGGCACTGCCGCGCTATCCGATTGAACTGGGCTGGCGGACCAACAGCCAGCTGGATCCGCTGTTGCTGAAGGTCCGCGAAGCAATCGTCGCCAGCTTCCTACAAACACCGCCCGTGTAGGAGCTGTCGCAGGTTCCTACTTGGCAGCCATCAAGCGATTGACTTCGCTGCGGACCATGTTCGCGTATTCCGGCGGTGACATGGCGTCCAGTTCGGAGCGCACCCACTCGGCCCATTTGCCTTTACGCTTGGAGCGCTCGCCGAACAAGCGTGCCGCTTCGCCTTTGGATTTACCTAGGTTGCTCTGCCAGAGATCGAACAGACGGGACTTTTCATCTTCAAGCGCAGCGCGCTCGGCAAGGGGCTTGTCGGCCAGATTGAAGCTCATGGGAGTTACCTGCTGCATAAAATTGGCAACATCTTACACTGTAGGTGGAAATCTCCGGAGGCAGATTTTCCATTGGCGTTGAGTTTCAGGGCAAAAAGCCTGCAACTTTTCCGCCGCGCCTACACTCCATTGATCACTGTCCCAAAACCAGCAAGGAGTCACCTGATGGCCCGAAAAACCCCGGTGCAAGCAAACGATGAGCAAATCAAGGATCAGGTCTTCAGCGAGCTGCAAGCGTTGATCGAAGAATCGGAGAAGCTGCTCAAAAGCAGTGCCTCGCTGGTCGGTGAGGAAGCTGAAAACCTGCGCGAACAAGTCGCGCTGAAACTGCGCCAGGCACGCGATTCCGTCTCCAGCGTACGTGAGCGGACCCGCCCGGTGGTCGAGGCGACCGAAACCTACATCGGCGGTCACCCTTGGCAAACCGTCGCAATCTCGGCCGGGTTCGGTCTGGTGGTGGGATTGCTGCTGGGGCGGCGCTGAACAAACATGCTCTAAAAGATCACAGCCTACGGTGCACGCAGCCCCTGTAGGAACTGCCGCAGGCTGCGATCTTGGCGATCCCGCATGCGTCGATGGGCTCGCCTTTCTACATCAATTACCCGCCAGTTCGTGCAATTGCGCCAGGGTCTGCGCATCGAGCGCTATACCTTCGGTTTGTGACTTGGCCCGCTCGCGGTGACGGCGGTCACCCGGCAAACGCCGCAGCCCCACAGCATGCATCTGCCTGACCAGTTCTTCACTGCGTTCGGCGAAGTTCTGCCCGGCGGCTTTGCTCGGGTCGATCACAATCAGTAACTGGCCGGTCCACGGGGTTTTTGCCCCAGGATGATTCGACCAGTCGAACTCGAACGAGAAGTTGCCACCGGTCAACGCCGCCGCCAGCAGTTCGACCATCATCGACAACGCCGACCCCTTGTGCCCGCCAAACGGCAGCAATGCGCCGCCCTCCAGGATGGCTTTCGGGTCCTGCGTTGGCTGGCCCAGGCTGTCGACACCCATGCCGGGTGGCAGACGCTCGCCCTTGCGCGCAGCGATCTGCACGTCGCCATGGGCGATGGCGCTGGTGGCCAGGTCGAACACGATCGGGTCTGCACCCGCACGGGGTGCCGCGAACGCAATCGGGTTGGTGCCAAACAGCGGGCGATCAGCACCGTGCGGCACCACGCAGGTCATGCTGTTGACCACGCTCAGCGCCACCAGACCTTCATAGGCAAAGGGTTCGACGTCTGGCCAAAGTGCAGCGAAATGATGGGAATTGCGGATCGCCATGACCGCGATGCCGGCGCTGCGGGCTTTCGCCACCAACAGTTCGCGGCCTGCAGCCAACGCCGGTTGGGCGAAGCCGTTGCCGGCATCCACCCGGACAAAACCCGAGGCCACATCCTCGACCACTGGAACGGCCTTGCCATTGACCCAACCGCTGTTCAGCGTCGAGACATAGCCGGGCATCCGGAACACGCCATGGCTGTGGGCACCATCGCGTTCGGCGCCCGCACAGTTTTGCGCCAGCACCCGGGCAACCTCGGGGCTTGTGCCATGCCTTAGAAATATCGATTCCAGTAGGCCAACCAACTCTTCGTACGACAAGTGTTGCGAGACTGCATTGACGGCATGATCGTGTGGCACAGACATCTGAAGCTCCAGGTTTTTTATTGGAGGGGGCAACAGCGTACGGGGACCTTACAGGCTGATTAAACACCGTTTTGCGAGCCCTCTGTCAACCTTCGTCGTTCAACGACGCCGAGACCTGCAACGGGCCTGATCATCAACGACGCAGGCGCCGCGCATGCACTAACTATCTACCACCGTTTGACACTGCCACGACTCTAGCCTTGGGCTTTCTTCCTGCGACGTAGAACCGTCGCTTCAGCTGAGGCAAAAACAATGACTGACGATTCGTTACCGCTCTTTTTTCCTGAAGCATTACGCGACACCCGAATATTGAGCCCACGCATCAGGGCCATGGGTTTCACACTCGCGGACCTGTCCTGGCTGCGTACCGTTGAACTGGCGACCCACGCGCTTCGTTCGGCGCAAACATCGCCAATGACCGTCGAGAACATCATGCTGAAGGCCGCTGGGTCAGACGCCGAGCCCCTTGCGGGCAGCTTCGTGATGCATCCGGTGCCCAACGGCACACAGGCCATCCTCTACACACCCTATGGCGGGCTGCAAAAGTTCGATGACCGGCAAGCATTGTTGAAGGCGCTGGACGACAAACTGAAAAATGCTGCAGAGCGCAAGGACCTGTTGTGCTTTCTCCCCATCTCCCAACGCAATGCGCCAGGTACCAACGACGCACTCACATTGACAGGTCAAGTCATCGACGGTCTGGTATTCGAAGAACAAACCCGCATTCTGAAACAGAGCCATCGTAAAAATGTCGAGCTCATGCTCCAGGAGCTGAGCGCAATACCGACACTGACGGACATGCTCAATCAATTGCTCAACAACGCGCTGCGCAAGTCCTTTCCCAAGCTCGATCAAAGCGCCACCCATGTCAGCTTTTTCGTTGAAAGTCGGGCCGCTGGAGCGACGAACACTACCCTCGCTCGACACCAGGTGGACTCCATGCCCCTGAGTGATGCGCTACTGCGTTTTTACCTGCATCAGACATGGCCTTCGGGACAGGTTCGCGAGTTCACCAATCCTCTACAACCCTCTTCCCCCGTTAACCCGGTACATCAGTATCAGTGGGAGCAGGCCACAAAGGAGCTCGCAGCGAGTTTGATGCCCATGCTGGCAAGTCTGCTGCAGGTCTATTGGGCAACAGACGTGCATACAGGTGTTTCTCGCCGGGACTTCTTTGCTCAAGCCATGAGCGACAAAGCCCGAACGGATCTGTTGTTGAAGCGCCAGAGCGCAATCATCAGCCCTGAGCAAAGCCTGGCATTAACCGCACTCCTCGACCGCGAAAGCGCTATACGCAACAACGCTGCCAGCGACCTGAAACCGGAAAAAATCCGCATCTGGGAACACCGCGAGCATTTCGTCGAACTTGCTGGCGCCATGATGCTGAACAGCGACTCCACGGCTTATCTGTATACCCAGTCCAATGGCTTGCAGGTCCTGAAAGATTACGCAGACCTGAAAGCGATCATACAAACCATGGTCACGTCGGCCGGACACGACGACGAGCTATACAGCTTGCTGACTCGGCAACAGCGTGAAGTGTTTCTGGGCTTCGACAAGCCTGAGGTGTCGGGAGTACCGATGTTCGGTCCGGTCTTTCACGACATGCTCGACGACATCATCGCCAAGCAACAACACAGCATCACCGATGCACTGGACACCTGCCGACACAGTGATGGTGCCATCGATGTCCAGGCCTTGTTCGACCGTGCGCTGGATGTGCGTGGCATGCTCGACAATCAGCTGCTGGCAACAGCAATCACGGAGCGCTGGAGCACGCGCCCGCTGATTTCCGGCGACAATCGCCCTTCGGCCGTATTGGCTGACAAGGCCGCCCTGTCGCTAAAAACAATACACAGCGTTCAATCCTCCCTTGAGGTGAAAACAGCCGCTCAACCTTCGGGAAGTGTTGAACAACAAGGCACTTTTCTGGAGACCATCAAGACCGATCTCGCCCATGCAATGTCGGTGGGAATCCGCGGTGAAGCCGCACTTCGTGTGAGCACCAAGACGCTCCATGCGGACGAAAAGGCCATCATCGATACCGTGCTCAACCCCGACAAACCGACCCGAAAGCAAAGGCAAGCGCTGCACGGGTTTCGGCCAGATGCCTGGTCGTTGACGCTTGAGTGCTCGAACGAGCCGGATCTGCTGCCGCTGGCCAACTGCTTTTTGCTGACCGCGCGTGGCGGGCTTGACCCGTCACACTCCGGTCGGGCGATCCTGTGGACGCCCGGGCGCGGGCTCGAAACCTTCAGCTCCGTCACCAGTGTCAAGGTCGAGCTGGGCAGGCGCCTGCTGGATGACGAGCAACGAATGCTGCTCCTGGAAAATATCCCTCGCACGCAATATCGCCCACACCGAACCTACACGCTTGGGCCGTTTCGATTGATTGAAAGAAATATGCTTCAGGAGTGTCAACAGTCGGCCATCAAACAGTATCTGGACGCCCGAAGGCATACCCATTCACTTGAGTTGCCGAGTTCGGTGGTACGGGCTGATTTTGAGCAACACAAACAGACTCCTACCCCACTCAACCTTCAGCGCGCTATGCAGATTGCCGAGGGGATCGTTACGCAACAATCACTTCCCGTCTGGCTCGGGGCGGCGCCCGAGAGTGATGTGCTGCGACACGTGGAAATACTGGAGCAATTACGCCACAGCATAGAGAGCGGCAAAGACTACCTGCATGATGTCAAGCCGCTGACGGACTATGCCCGCGAACAACTGAAAGCGCTAATGACCAGGCAATTTCCGGGAGCCAGTCTCGATCCGGATCAACTGTGGGTGACGCCCAATCTGGCGCTGGCCGGTCCTGCGCGAACATTGACCGATTTTGCGCTGAGCCCTACCAATGCATTGCAAAACACCGGGTTCAGCATTGCCTCGAAAATCGCCCAGACGCTCCCGACGGCCCTTGATGCCAGCGCAGTCAAAAGGTTTTTGCTGCACAGCTGGACATCAAGGCGACCTATCGTCAATTTCTTTCGGAGACATTGGCGAGCGACGCGCCAGGTGTCGCGACCCGACTGCTTCGATTCATCAAGCAGCTGCCCTGGCAACTGCTGTTGCATGCCCACACGCTGAAGCTTCAGGGAAAACTTTCCGAACGCGGCTTCGGCTTGGTTCAGCAAGTTCTGGACATGCCGGATGCCCTGGCACGCGCAGCGGTAACGGGCGCCACCGCAATCGTGCGCCCCTTGGAGCTGATCGCGACCGAAGGCGCCGCGGCCGTCAAGACACTAGGGCTCTACCTGATAGGAGAGCCCGCTGCCGGACCACAAATTCTGTACGCGCCATACGACAAGCATCTGGGGATCACCGAGTATGAAAACGAAGCCAGCGTCCTGAGCGCAATCAACCTTCCGGGAGCTTTGCAGGATCTGTTGATCAGACGCCTGCCGGACCCGTATCAGGCGACCTACAAAAATTTGCTGGCCGGCAGCGGCACATCTGATATCCGACTCGCGTCCAGTCCTATCGAAGGAAATCTGTTGCATCAACTGTTTATCGATAACAAAACGCTGCTGTCACACATGCTCGACAGTCAATCGCAACCTGCCGGGCAGTCCGACTGGGAGGCGCTCAAGGCATTGTTTAGCAAAGGCCTCAGGTACGGCATAGAGTTTCTGCCAGGCAAACTGGCGCTCCCGCGCCTTCTATGGGAAAGCTATACGTCATTCAAACAGTCGGCCGAGGCCCTACAGGACCATCATTGGAGGACTGCGCTCAAGACCTTTATCAACGGGGTGTCACAAATGGCGACACTGGGCCAGTTGTTGCATCAACCTGGCGCTTCGACCGTTGAGCCGGTTGTGCACAACGGACCTGTCGTCGAAAAGCCTTTCGTTGCCACCGAGATTGCCAAGGTCGATCTCACCTCTCCTTCTCGCACTGTGCTGCAATCCTTTGAAGCCAGCGCCATCGAGTTGAAAAAAACGGGTACCAAGGCTGTCGACGGCACTTACCGTGACTCGACAACCAGACGCAAGTACGCCCCGGTCGACGGCAAGGTGTATCAAATCGAAAAGTTTGGTGTGGCGACTCGCATCGTCGATGATCAACGCCAGGGCCCGTATCTGCAGAACAGGGGAACGCAGTGGGTGCTGGATCCCGACCTGCATAGCGTTCATTTCGGTAAAGCCATGTCACGACTGCACAACAAGTACCAGTCTGACCTTGATGCGCGAAAGCAGATAAGCATTGAGGCCCAGGGCATGGAGGCCATCAGACAGCTCTACCCGGAAAGGGCCCGGATGATTGTCCAGTCGCTGGATCTGGCACGGTTCTACGCATTTAACAGCCTGCATAATCTGGCTCAATTGAAAGTGGCCACATCCGGAACACGACTGGATGGTTTTCTCAAAGCGTTCTTTGATGTGCCGACGATCGATAGAGCCATTCTGGATAAAATCAAGGCAACCATCGTTCCGCTGTGCAAAGCACTGGTAGATCCGACACTGGACAGGCTCGACAGCAAGCGTTTTGTCGTCGGTTCAAACCGTTATCCCGAAGACGGCTTGATTGCCTTCGTACTCGACGATGACCAGCAACAGAAAGTGCACTTTACAGAGAAGTTCTTCGATCAAAATCTACACCACTACAACCATGTGCTGACAGAGCCCTTTGATGTCGTTGCCCATGCGCAGGCGGCAACGCTTATCCATGAGTTCTCGCACCTGTTTTCAAGTACGCTGGATATCGCGTACCTGGAAGCGAGAAGACCCTTCAGCGACCTGATCTCGACGATCACCACTCAAGCCAGCCAGTTGAAACAGGATCAAGAGCAATTTCAGCGCGAGGCATTGTCGATGCACACCCCCGTCGATGAATTGTTCGCCTTCTGGAACAGCACGCAGAAAACCTGGCAGGACCTCGATGACATTCCTGCCGCCAAGCATCTGAGTGACCAGATCAAGACCATCACCGGCACCAGCAATCTGAGCGAAGCCCGCCGAGTGTTTCGCGACCGGGCTTCAGCGGATCGGCGGATCGACACCATCCTTCGCAATGCCGATTCTGTCGCACGTCTGGTCTGTGAAATGGGACGTCAACTCGACCCGGTACCTTTGGCCGAAAATTGATGCCCGTGAATCAAACGTGAAGGGTAATGCTCGCGGACACGGCCACCGGCACGCTTCGCGTTGGCGGCATTTACAACATCAGCGAGCTGAAAACACTGAAGGCCGCAACCCTGATGAGGGTCGCGGCCTTCATTTGGCCTGACTGCACGTGAATGTGCCTTGCCGAGTAACGAGTCAACATGAAAAAAGTTTAATGGTTCAGACCCCGACAAAACAGCACATCTCACCTTGCACTGACGTGGTTCCGACAAATTTTCTACATCCGAGCCCTCATGATTTGCGCAGCTCATTCGTCATTAATCAATGAGAGCACCCATCACTTTTTTACTGATCAAGCTCTGAAAAGGAGTTTTTGCATGTACAACTCGCAACTGCCAACGGATGGCACCCCTGCGGCAAACGGTTCGCTGAACCTGGACGCTCGCGCGCTCACCAAAAACGCTGAACGCCACAACAACGAGCGCATCAGGCAGCTGCTCAAAAGCTTTGGCCTGCGAACCAGCCTGATTCGCCTGAAAGTGATCGACGCGCTACTGACCGCCGCCGAAAACGATCGTCCGCAGGGAGTACGCGGGGTGCACAGCCACTTGCTGGACCTGGGTATTCCCCTGTCCTTTCTCAGCGTTCGCGAAGTGTTGAAGCGACTGTGCAGCGAAGGCCTGATTGTCTTGAACGAAGACAAGAGCTACAGCCTGCATCCGCAAGCCGCAGCCGTGCTCTACGGCAATCAATAACGCATTACCGCGTCGCTTAAGGTTTGACCTTGCGACGCATCACCCCATTGATCACCACGACGATCACCGCAACGCCAATAGCGATGTACTGGAACAGCTTCTCGCTGATCATTCCGGCGTTCTGCATGTACGACAGACCAAGCATGATCCCCAATACGACAAGGGAGATCAGAATCGAATATTTCAAACGTTGCGACTGGGTCATTGCGGGTTCCTGAACCTGAAGATATGTATCCGGTTTGTATCGTGATGCATGCCAAGCCCATACGCTTCTTCGGGGATGAGCAGCTGCAAGCGGGGTCTCATGTTACAGCCCATGAAGCATTTTGGCTGCATGCGGTTCAAACGATGAGGATTGAGAAATGTACCGTCGAATCACACTGCTGATTCCCCTGCTGATTATCCTGACCATGAGCGGTTGTGTATGTTTCCCATGCGGAGGTGGCTGGCATGGCGACCACCGCTATCACCATGATGGCTACTACCGTCGTTGACCTTTATTAAGCAGGGGCAACTTGCATCATTAAGTTCCCCCTGTTCTAAACAATTGACAGCGTTTGAGAACACCACGAAAAAAGCCCGCCTCCCCGCGGGCTTTTTCGTACAAGGGTATTACACTTTGGCCTGCAAGATAATACCTGATACATGCATCAGCACATTCACCTGACATTCCCGCCAGAAATAACGCGACAACTATTACTACCAGCAAAACAATAATTTGGCTTGGCTTATTACTATTCCAGACTACTCTCACCCCTATCGCGATACTTCTATATAAATAAGCACTACACCCTGGAATTTTATGCTCAAGCCCATTATAAAAATCGGATCCTTTCGAGCGCTAGGTTTTTGCCTGGCGATTACAGCTTTTGAGTTACTGACCTACTTGGCCAGCGACATGATAATGCCTGCCATGTTGACAGTAACCGATGACTTGAACGCCAGTACTCGGCATATTCCATCGGCCTTCAATCTCTACTTGCTGGGGGGTGTTCTTCTGCAATGGCTGATTGGCCCGCTCGCGGATTGTTTTGGACGCCGAAAAGTTCTCTTGGTCGGCTGTGCAGTCTTTGCCATGACCTGCGTCATGACCCTCTGGGTGCAGAGTATTTTTGCATTCAACCTGCTGCGCCTGCTTCAGGGCATGGGCTTGGGGTTTGTCATCGCCGTCAGTTACCCCGCGCTGCAGGAGGTGTTCTGTGAAACCGACGCAGTCCGAATCATGGCCTTGCTGGGTAATGTTGCCCTGCTCTCCCCGCTCCTTGGCCCCCTGCTCGGGAGCCTGATACTGAAATGGATTTCCTGGCGTGAGCTGTTTCTCATGTTCGGCGTCCTTGGCATCGTCGTGTGGTTGGCGCTCTATTGGGTGATGCCGGAAACCATAGGCGTACTACGTCACGACGGTAACCGGTTAAACCCCACGCCATTCAAGCTGCGTGCGATAGCTCATCGATATATCGCCCTTCTCGGGAACCTCAGATTTATTTGCGCCAGTACTGCGCTCGGGCTGATGAGTTTGCCGCTGATCGCCTGGATCGGCCTGTCCCCATTGCTGTTGATTCAGGGGCAAGGGTTATCGGTTCTTGAGTACGGCCTGTGGCAGATCCCGGTCTTCGCCGCCGTCATCATCGGCAATCTGATACTGAACCTGATTATTTCCAGGACTCGCCTTGAAGGCTTGATTCAATGGGCGCTCTGGCCATTCTGCGCGGGCCTTGTGGCGCTCATCATTGCCAGCCGGTTTGCCCCTTCGATCCCGGTTCTCGTCGGTGGCCTGATGCTTTACAGCATTGGTCTTGGGATGAGCAACGCCGCGCTGTACCGCGCGGCGCTGTTTACCAGTGACGACAGCAAAGGATTGGTCTCGGCCATGTTGGGGATGATCTCCATCGCACTCATGGCCGGCGCAGGCTCGCTGATCGCAACGCTGGGGGCTGGCGAAGATCCGCGTTACTTCGCCCTGACAGTCGGTATCGCCGGGCTTCTGGCACTGGTGCCATTGCGCTGGGTTCTGCTGCCGGCCGCACCGGTGCCGACGCACTCTCTATAACTCAATCAAAAAAGGATTTTTGATGATTCATCTACCCCACACCGATGCCTTATGTGCATTGCCACGGCCGTATTGTCTGGACGCTGTCCCGCCAGGCTTGTTCGACAACTCGATGCGTGAAACCAGTCTCTTTCACTGCCATCACACCCCCGGTTACGAGCATTGGCTGGAGGCCAACGGCCTGAGTGCCAGCGCTCTGGATAACCTGGACGACTGGTCGCGCCTCCCTCCCCTGTACGCCAACTACTTCAAGCAACGCCTGCTGCTGAGCCCCACCGGGCAGGATGCCCTGGAGCTGACATCCTCGGGCACCAGCGGCCAGAAAAGCCGCATGCGCTATGACGTGCGAAGCATCACCGCGGCGCAGAACATGGTGACTCGGATCTTCGAGCATTACGACTGGATCAGCCACACCCCGTGCAACTATCTGTTGCTGAGTTATGAGCCTGTAGGCGCCATCAGCCTGGGAACCTCCTATACCGACCAGTTCCTGTGCCAATACGCGCCGGTCAACCGGGTGGTCTATGCGCTACGGGCCACAGGCAGCGGCCACGAGTTCGATGTGTTCGGCGTGATCGAAGCCTTGCACCAGTTTGCAATTGAAGGTTTACCGGTGCGCATCTTTGGTTTTCCTGCGTTTCTTTGGCAGGTCTTGCAACGCATGCAAGACCTTGAAGCACCCGACCTTGAGCTGCATCCCGATTCGCTGGTATTCCTTGGCGGTGGCTGGAAAGCCCGGGCGAGCGAGGAAGTCCCCAGACAGCAACTTTATTCCCGGATTGCGCAGCAATTGAGGATAGATGCCAGTCGTTGTCGAGACGGCTACGGCGCTGTCGAGCATGCCGTGCCGTATATCGAATGCGCCAACCATCACTTTCATGCACCGGTTTACTCAAAGGTGTTTGTCCGTAACCCGAGCGACTTCGCCGTCCAGCCCTACGGCAAGCGGGGTCTGTTGCACTTCGTATCGCCTTATATTTCATCGAGCCCGGCACACGCCGTGGTCATGAGTGACCTGGCAACACTGTACCCCGCTGCCGCCTGTGGCTGTGGCCTGGCTACCGACTGGTTTGAGTTGCATGGCCGCGCCGGAACCAGCGCCAGTCGCAGTTGCGCGATGGCCGCAGCCGAACTGATCGGGGGAGCTTGATATGTACCTGATCAATGGCCAACTGCACGACTCACTCACACCTGAGGCGGCCCTCGACACGCTGCTGCCAGGATTGGCGCAACAACTGGGGCAACCACCGACCAGCGAAAGGGTTCTTCAATGCGCGGACCGTTTCACACAGAAACTGCAGGCCCATCAACCCCCCCTTGAACTCGATGAGGGGCAACGCCTGGAACTGATCGCGTTCTGCCAACGGAGCGCCTTGAGTGCAAAACTGGAACGTGAGTTGGGCGTGCAGCCGCGGTCACTACGGCGAATTGCCTACGATCAACCGCGGTTCGAAAACTGGTCCCCGTTAGGACTCGTGGTGCATATCACGCCGGCCAACGCGCCATTGCTGGGGTTCTGCGCAGTGCTGGAAAGCCTGCTGGTGGGCAACATCAACTGGCTGCGCCCAAGCTCCAGTGACAACAGCCTGAGTGCGCAATTACTGGCAGCGTTCCTCGAGTGCGACGCCAGCGGATTACTGACCAACTGCGTCGCTGTGTTGCCTGTCGATACCGATCGCCTTGATCTTCTATGCGCTCACGCCGATGGCGTCAGCGCATGGGGTGGCGACGCAGCGCTCAAGGCCATTCGCCGGCTGGTTCCCAGCGGGTGCCGCTGGATCGACTGGGGTCACAAGATCAGTTTTGCCTACCTGTCGCCAGAAGCCGTGTCCCCCGCAGCGCTGGATGCCCTGGTCGATGAAGTGTGTCGGCTCGACCAACAAGCGTGCTCCAGTCCGCAGTGGCTGCTGGTTGACAGTGATGACCCGCAAACCCTGCATGCTATCGGCGGACAACTCGCTGACGCGTTCGAACGCCGCGCCAGCCGCTGGCCAGCGTTGCTCCCCACAGCTCAGGAAGCCTGCGAGATCACCACCCGGATTGCCTTGGCGCGACTCGATCAAAGTTTTGCCGATGAGACAGGACGCGTCTGGTCCGGTGATGGATGGCGCATCATGTGGGAGCACCATCGCCGATTGGCACCTTCTCCGTTGTTTCGAACGCTGTTGTTACGGCCGATGCCAAACGCGTTGATTGCCGAGTCCCTGCTGCCGTGGCGCACGCATCTGCAAAGTTGTGCTCTGATCTGCACACCCCGGCAAACGCCAAGCCTGGTCAGGCAACTGCTGAGCGCGGGCGTCAATCGAATCGCCCCTCCCGAGCTGATTCATGACGGCTATGCAGGAGAACCCCATGACGGTGTTTTCGCCCTGTCACGCTTGACCCGCAGGACCTCGGTAACCTTGCCTCCGCAGTTATCGAGCAACCGCGCAACACTGGACCAGCCCCCTGGTGCCCCGGCGCAACTGAACGCGTACGCAGTGATGAACAAGACGGATTTCATCGCGCAATCCGGTTCGTCCGACGCTCAACTGTTTTTCCGCTCAGGTGGTACCAGCGGCACTCCCGCCTTGGCTGGCTACAGCTATCGAGACTTTAGCCGGCAGATGCGCGCGGCGGCTGACGGCATGTTCGCCATCGGACTGACGCCGGGGCAGGATCGAGTGATGAATCTGTTCTACGGTGGCAGCCTCTATGGCGGGCTGTTCAGTTTTTCCAGGATCCTTGAACAGATGGGAGTCACGCACTTCCCCATGGGCGGCCCCCACGACGACGACTTCAGTGAAATAGCCCAACTGATTGTGGACCAGCGCATCAACACGCTGATTGGCATGCCCAGCACGTTGCAGCGTCTGTTTTTCAGCGAGCAGGATCGCCTCAAGGCCTACGGCGGGGTCAATAAAGTCTTCATGGGCGGCGAACATTCTGGCAATGCCAGCCGACGGTTGATGGAGCGTTGTGGGGTCTCGACGATTCGTTCCGCCCTCTACGGTTCTGTCGACGCCGGCCCTCTCGGTCATGCGTGCCCGGCGAGCGCAGATGGCGTTTTTCACCTGATGAGCGACATCCAGTGGCTGGAAATCGTCAACCTTGAACACGACGCTGCTGTCGAACCCGGCGAAGTCGGTCGTTTGCTCTTTACCTCGCGGGCACGCGAAGGTCAGACGATCATCCGTTACGAGGTCGGGGACACTGGACGTTGGCTGCCAGCAACCTGCCCTTGTGGCCTGGACACGCCTCGATTTGAACTGCAAGGAAGACACGGTCGACTGCTGCGGATCGCTTCGGACTTTGTCTCGATCAGCGACCTGGAAGAAAAAGCCGCCACTCAACTGCAGCTCCTTCTTGATCACGACTCCAACGGAACCGAACGCTTGGTGGTGCGCGCAGAACATGATCCACAGACTCTACGTCAACGCCTGCTGGACATCCCAGTTATTTCAACAGCCGTGAATAACCGCCTGCTGGAACTTGATGTTCAAAGGTGTTCTCCCGACCGGTTCGAACGCAACAGGCACAGCGGCAAAGCCCCCCTGATGATTGACTTGAGAACTGACTTTTCAGCAAGCAAGCATCACAACTGAACGCCTATTTTAAAACTATCAAGAGCCTGAACTCATGAACACTAACTATTCATTCGAAGAGTTGCTGCTGCACTCACGAAAACATTCTCACTATTACAAAACACACTTCAATCAACTACCAGAACATCACTGTACTGTCGAAGATCTACCACTCACCGTCGCTTCAGACTATTGGAATGGCAGCCACAATTTAAACACCTGGCCGGTACTGACCGGTAAAACCGAAAACGCCCTGATTTACAAAACCGGTGGTTCAACCGGCCAGGAAAAACTGGTGGCGTACACCCGCGATGAATGGCAGAACATGGTGACGCACTTCGGGAACGCCCTCTCGGGACAACTGTGCGATGGCGACCGGGTTGCCAATCTGTTTTTTGCCGGCGACCTTTATGCCAGTTTTCTGTTTATCCATGAATCATTGGCCCATGTGTCGCCTTCCATCTGCGAGTTCCCGTTTGCCGGCGAAGTCGACTCCGCAACGCTTGCAGCGGCCATTGCCGAACACCAGATCAATGTCCTCGCTGGCGTACCCGCACAACTTCTGCAATTCGCCGCCAGCCTGGCCGAGCGACACGGCGTCCTGCCACAGATAACCACCGTGCTCTACGGTGGCGAAAGTCTGTTTGCCGCACAATTGCCGATGCTGGCTCAGGTCTTTCCCAATGCACGCGTCGCGTCCATTGGCTATGCCTGTGTCGACGCAGGACTCGTGGGCGCCAGCACCCGGGATTGTGAGGTGGGTGAACATCGGGTGTTTGATCAACAGACGGTGGTGGAAATTGTCGATGAACACACCCACGAGGTCATCGAGGAATGTCATCGCCCAGGCCAATTGATCATCACCAACCTGACCCGAAAGTTAATGCCACTGCTGCGTTATCCCGTCGGGGATCGCGCATGTTGGCGCGAGCCGAGCGGCACCCGGCAACGCAAATTCGCCTTGCTGGGACGGAGCGAACAGAGCATTCGTATTCGCATCGGTGTCATCTCGTTGTTCCAGGAGGAGATCGCCGAAATCCTTCAGCGCCTGGCCGATTGCTGGCAATGGCAGTTGGTGATCGAAAGTGTTGGGGTCAAGGATCGAATGACCCTGAGGTGGGTGCCCGCGCACGACTCGACGTCAATAAACGCTTCAATCCCGGCCATTCACGCAGCACTGCTGGGTCAGTACCCGGACATCAGCCAAATGATCGGCAGTGGTCAGCTTGAATGTGTCTTCAGCCCCTGCACGACCGGCGCATTACTGCTGCATCCACGCTCGGGAAAGCAGCGCCGGATCGTTGACCTGCGCGTGTATAGCGCCCCTCAGCGGGAGCCTGCTCCATGAGTACATTCCGGTTTCGACGTTTCAGGCAAGCGGACTCAGCCGCTGTCAGTGCGTTGTTTCGCCAGGTGTATGGGGAAAATTATGTACAGCCTGATGTCTATTTGCCGTCGATGATTGGCCAGCACAACGCCGACCACCGATGGCACTCAATGCTGGCGTTGATCGATGAATGCATCGTTGGCCACGCGGCATTGTGCAGGGATGCACATAGCCTGGATCACGCTGAATTCGCCTTGTGCCTCGTACACCCGCAAGCCCGGGGCAAAAACATCGCCACCCGGCTGGGTCGTGAACTGTTGCGGCGGGCGAGCCGACTCGGCCTCAAGAGCGTCTCGATCAAGCAGGTCACCCATCATCTCTACACTCAGCAAATGGCGCAAAAACTCGGTTTCAAAAACATCGGGCTGCTTCCCGACTATGTTCCCTCGCCCTTTGGTGAGTCCCATGAGGAAAGTGTTGTCATTGGCTATCAAATGGTTAAAGGGCATGCACGTCCGTTACCGCAACTGGAATGGCCGGCGGCCTGTGCAACCTTCATGAGGCAACTGTCTGCGTCATTCGGCACCCGAAACGACACGCCATCACAACACTCTTTGCCAATGCAGATCAGCCAGCACCATGAGCGAGTGGAAGTCGTGCTTTATCAGTTGGACAAGAGCGTGCAGTTGCAGCTCCAGCAGCTACCCGCGCACTGGATGATCTCGATCAAGCTTGATCTGTCGCAGCATTCTCCACAGAACATGCGTCGCCTCTGCGCCATCGATTTCGTATTTACCGGGTTGATGCCTGCGCCCGCGGCATCTGGCTGGTATGCATTGTTTCATCGTGGTGCAAAACTGCGGCCTGTGAATTTCTACTGTCCACACATGCAGCAATTGCACGACACCTTACTCCACCGGCAGCCAGAGTCGCCTCACCGTCAGTTACCTGAGTATCCGCGCAGCAGCCCGTTGCCCGGCTGAGCGCAAAGCTGCACCAGCCAGTCGACAAACACCCGCACCCGCAGAGACAACTGGCGGTGCGGAGGATAGAGCGCCGTCAGGGGTAACCCTGGCGGCGGCAGATGCTCTAACACCTCGCACAACGTTCCCTCGCGCAATTGCCGTGCAACGTGATAGTACGGCGTCTGGACCAGGCCATAACCCGCTTCACAAGAGGCCAGATAACCATCTGCGCTGTTGACCGCCACCTGTTTGGGCAGGTTCACCGGGTGCACGTGTCCGTCTATGTCAAATTCCAGGCCGAAACGCCTGCCGGTGGTGCTGGAGAAATACTCGACCATCTGGTGCCCCGCCAGATCTTCCAGGCAGTGCGGCGTACCCTGGCGTCGCAAGTAGTCGGGGCTGGCGCAGGTGACCTGATCGAGCATCGCCAGCGGTCGCGCTACCAGCGAATCATCCAGAGACGAGCCGCCGCGCAGCACACAATCGACGCCCTCGCGAATCAGGTCGACCGGGCGATCGTTCAAGCCGATTTCCAACTCGATCAGCGGGTAACGCCGGGTAAATTCCGGCAAGGCCGGGATCACCAGCAAACGCCCGATGCCGGCAGGCATGTCGATACGCAAAAGCCCGCGTGGATTTTGCCGAGAGCTGGAAAACGCTGCCTCTGTCTCGTCCAGATCAGCCAGCAATCGCACGCAGCGCTGATAATACGCCGCGCCATCGGCGGTTGGACTGACGTGCCGTGTGGTGCGCTGCAACAGTTGCACGCCCAAATGCGCCTCAAGCTGCTTGATCAGGATGGTTACCGAAGCCCTGGGCATTTGCAGGCTGTCCGCGGCCTTGGCAAATCCTTCCAGCTCGACAATGCGAGTGAATACTCGCATAGCATTAAAACGGTCCATTGCTCTTGGTTACCTGCGGATTATATAGAAATTACAAACAGTGATAGCGTTTTTAGCCGGTTTATCTTGTTTTTGTCGAGCGCAACAATGGGGCCACATCAAAAAGGAGCGACACCATGCACACTCGTCAATTGGGCAAAAACGGCCCTGAGGTTTCTGCGATCGGTCTGGGCTGCATGGGCATGACCGACTTCTACACCACGGGCGGCGATACGTCCGAGGCATTGGCAACATTGCATCGTGCCATGGAGTTGGGCGTCAACTTGCTCGACACCGCCGACATGTATGGCCCGCACACCAACGAAGCGCTGATTGGCAAAGCGATTGCAGGCAAGCGCGACCAGGTGTTCCTGGCCAGTAAATTCGGCATCGTGCGTGATCCGTCCAACCCCACTGCACGCGGAGTCGATGGCCGACCGGAGTACATCCGTGCTGCCATCGACGGCACGCTGAAACGTCTGGGCGTGGACACTCTGGATTTGTATTACCAGCATCGCGTCGATCCGGAGGTGGCCATCGAAGAGACCGTGGGCGCCATGGCCGAACTGGTCCAGGCCGGTAAAGTGCGCTACCTCGGCTTGAGCGAAGCCTCGGCGATAACCCTTGAACGAGCGCATAAGGTTCACCCGATCAGCGCGCTGCAAAGTGAATACTCGCTGTGGAGCCGCGATCAGGAGCACAACGATTGCCTGGCCACCTGTCAGCGCCTGGGGATTGCCTTTGTGCCGTACAGCCCGCTCGGCCGAGGCTTTCTGACCGGCGCCCTGAAAAGTCCCGACGATTTTGCAGCGGACGATTACCGGCGCTTCAGCCCGCGCTTTCAGGGCGAAAACTTCAACAGGAATTTGCAGTTGGTCCAACAGGTGCAAACGCTGGCAGCAGAAAAAGGTGTGACCGCAGGGCAACTGGCGTTGGCCTGGGTACTCGCGCAAGGCGATTACCTGATCCCCATTCCGGGTACCAAGCAACGCAAGTATCTGGAGGAGAATGTCGCCGCGCTGGACGTTGTATTAAGCCCGGAAGACTTGTCGGCGCTGGAGGCGATTTTTCCGGATGACGCGGTGCTCGGGGCGCGTTACCCGCAAGCCGTCATGCAGATGCTCGATCGATAACACTGAGCGTCGCAGGCCCGTTCATGCCGTGTATGACGGGCCTGTTGCACTTGAAGATCAGGCTTTGCCAGTGACCCCCTTGGTGTTCGGAACGGCGGGGCCATTACCCATGCCATACGTCTTCAGGTTCTGCAGTACGTAAATCGCCTTCTTGTACTCGGGAATCAGGTGGTTGGCGTACTTGTTGCCTTTGAGGTTGTTGCTCTGGATGTTATCCAGCTGCGTGGCGAAGTACTCCAGCGCATTGAATTTTTCATCCAGGTTTTTCGGCACCCCAAAGCGATCGAACTTGTCGCCGGCGTTGAGCAGCGTCAGGGCCGTCACATCGCTGATCAAACCGCGATCGCGCAAAAAGGCGCTGATGTTTCCGAGCTGTTTGACCGTGACGGTCTCGGGGTCGAATCCCTTGAAATTCTTGTAGAGCTTCTGCTCGTTCATTTTCGCGGTGTTCAGCGCCAATGGATCATTGCCCACCAGTGCGAGCATCTGCTTGACCTTGACGTTCTGCGGTACGGGTTTACTGCCACTCGTCCCGCCCTCGCGAATCAGTAATCCGGCCTTGCTGGTCCAGCCTCCGACATAACCGATGGTCATGAGAGTGCTCCTGTGCGCGGCGTGAGCCAGACCGGGAGCAGCCCCGAAGCGCGGAGACGTCCTTGTAAGGTGACCATAAAAAGTCCTTGTTCAACTGACGAATTGGTACGCGAGTATCAATTCGTCAGCGTCCCTTGGACTACAAATATTTCAGCTTTTTACAATTCTTGTACATTTCGGATACAAATCACCAAACCCTTGAATTCATTGACTTGAAACAATTGTTTAACAATCAGACCGTCAATGAATCAGGCTTGAAAACCACGAAAGAAACCAAGTCGCCAGCCCAAAATGAAACCGCACATGGCTCATGTCGATGACCAACCGGTCGTCCGTAAAAACCATTTTTTGGGACCATGGTACTAAAGTCTGCCTGCCGCGGGCCGATAGCTGCTAAACGCCGCAATAAATCAACAAGAGCGCTTAGCACAAGGACCGGTTCAATGCCCGCATTCCGTACCATTCAAGCCCGTTACACGCTGTTTCTGGTGCTGTTCATCCTGTTGTTGTTCGCCTTGACGGTGGCGGGCATCAGCCAGTTGGTCGCGCCGAAACTTCGGCACACGGAAGAACAGGTCGCACTGAACCGCATCGCCGAAGTGGCCGAACAGATCCAGGGCGAACTGAACAAGGTTCAAGCGCAACAACGCAGCATCACCCAAACCATTCCCCTGCTCGACAGCGCAACCATCGACACTGTATTGCCTGGCCTGGTGGACCAGTACGGTGAACTGAAAGTGTTTGGTGGCGGGATCTGGCCGTTGCCTGGCCAGCGCGAAGCCGGACGCAACAAATTCAGTACCTTCTGGCACCGGGATGCGTCGGGCAAACTGGCCGTCAACACCTTCTGGAACAGCGACGCGGCACCCAACTATTACGATCAGCCCTGGTACAAGGGCGGCATGCAGACACCTCGCGGTCAATGCGCCTGGGCCGCGGCCTATAAGGACGACGCCAGCGCCGAACCGCGCACCAACTGCGCCATGGCGATAGCGCGCAATAGCGTGCCGTACGGAGTCGCGACCATTGACGTCACTCTGGGCTTCTTCAATGACCTGGTCGCGCGCAAGGAAAAAGACTTGGGTGCCGAAATGTTGATCGTCGAGGCCGACGGCAAGATCATCAGCAACAGCTCGCGCATCAGTGCTCCGATTGTCCTGAAAAACATCAGTGAACTGGCAAGCAACTCGCCTTTTGCCGCGCAGATCAAAACCGCGCTTGAGCGCCGTGATGCTTCGCTGCAACGCGTCGAGTTCGACAATCAAGGCGTGGCGAACACTTTCTTCATGCGTCCGATCGAAGGCACACCGTGGTTCCTTGCCACCGCCCTGCCGACCCACCTGATCACCGCTCAACGCGACGATGTCTTGAGCACCTTGAGCCTGTTGCAGATCCCGATGGTTTTGCTGCTGGTGCTGCTGCAAATCTATGCAATCCGCCAACTGATCCAGCGCATGAAAGCCTTGAAAGCCAACATCGACGCGCTGTCCACCGGCGACGCCGACCTGACCCGGCGCATCACCATTCGCGCCGAGGATGAACTGGGCGCGATCGGCCATTCGGTCAACACCTTTATCGCCTACCTGCAAAACATGATCGGCGAAGTCACCCAGGCCACGGGCGCCATGGCCTCAAGCCTGGAAAACCTGCAACAGACCTCGGCGCATACCAACCAGATACTGCAGCGTCATGCCTCGGAGACCGACCAGACCGTCACCGCCATCACCGAGATGAGTTCGACCGCCGACAGCGTCGCCGAGAACGCCGCACAAACCGCCGCGTTTACCCAGCGCGCCAACGAACACGCCGACCGCTCGCGGGTGGTGGTGGGCGAAGCCTCAAGCAGCGTGAGCGCATTGATCGGCGAAGTGGCCAGTGCCACCCACAAAGTCGAAAGCATGCAGCAGGACGCCCAGCGCATCACCGAAATCCTCGGGGTGATCGGCGCCATTGCCGGGCAAACCAACCTGCTGGCACTCAACGCCGCGATTGAGGCCGCGCGAGCCGGTGAACAAGGTCGAGGCTTTGCCGTGGTCGCCGATGAAGTCCGCGCCCTCGCCGCCCGCACCCAGGCCAGCACCTCGGAGATCAACGAGATGCTCAGCCGTTTGACCCAGGGTGTCAGCTCTTCGGTGGCGGCGATGGAAAACACCCAGGCCAGCTGTCAGTCCGCTGCCGATGCGACAGCGCGCGTCAACGCCGGGCTGGACGAAATGGCCGGCTCGGTCAGCCACATCAACAGCCTCAGCACCCAGATCGCCACGGCCGCCGAACAACAGAGCGCGGTGACCGAGGAGATCAACCGCAGCATGGTGCAAATCCGCCATATGGTCGAAGAGCTGGTGCAAAGCGGTCACGCCACCGACCTCAACACGCGCCAGCTGCTGGACGCCAATAGCCGGGTCAGTTCGATCATGGGGCGCTTCAAGGTCAAGTGACCCCGTGAATGCGGCCCGCGCGTTTCGCGTGGGCATAACCTTCAAGGGATATCCATGAATAACTTTGAAACATAAGCACTCTTTTTCATCGGCGAAAACGGTCAAAATGCGCGGCGTGAAATGATCAACGAGAGATAACCGATGAAAACCACGCTGCGTCTGGCCGCCCTTGGCGCCCTGTTCATCAGCTCCCTGGCCCAGGCCGCCGAGCTGATTCCGATTGATGTCCACCGCGATGCCAATTGCGGTTGCTGCAAAAAGTGGATCGCGCACCTTGAAGCCAATGGCTTCAAGGTCAACGATCACGTTGAAACCAACATGAGCGAAGTCAAGCAGCGCCTCGGCGTCCCGCCGCGACTGGCGTCGTGCCACACCGCGGTGATCAACGGCAAATTCGTCGAAGGCCATGTCCCCGCCGAACAGGTACTGGCGTTGAGTCAATCCGACCTGCTTGGCGCGGCTGCGCCGGGTATGCCCATGGGCTCGCCAGGCATGGAAATGGACGGCATGGCCGATGCTTATCAGGTCATTGGGTTGACTAAAAATGGCACCGATAAAGTGATCGCCGACTACCCGGCCCGGTAATGCTCGCTGGCTATCTCGGGCTGTTCATCGCGGCATTCGGTGCCGCGACGTTGTTACCGTTGCAGTCCGAGGCCGTGCTGGTGGGATTGCTGCTCAACGGCAAGCATGGATTGTGGTGGCTGCTCGCCGTCGCCACGCTCGGCAACGTGCTGGGTTCGTTGCTGAACTGGTGGCTGGGACGCAGCGTCGAGCGCTTCAGGGAGCGTCGCTGGTTTCCGGTCAGCCCTGCTCATCTGGAAAAAGCCCGCACTCACTATCAACGTTATGGCCATTGGTCACTGCTGCTGAGCTGGGTGCCGATCATTGGCGACCCGCTGACACTGGTGGCCGGCGTGATGCGAGAACCCGTGGGGCGTTTTTTGCTGATCGTGACCTTCGCCAAAGGCGCGCGTTATGGTGTGCTGGCGCTGGCGACACTGGGCTGGATGCCTTGAGCCCCTGGTGCTGCCACGTTGTTAATGTCGCCATAATCGCGACGTTACAGCCTCAGCCAACGGTTAAATCCACGTCCCCCCCTTTGAAGAGACAATGCTCATGACTGTGCAGATTGCGGTGATCGATGACTGGCAGGGCGTAGCCCGTCATGTGGTGGATTGGTCGGTGCTGGACGGTATCGGCAAAGTCAGCTTTTTGCATGACTACCCTGCCGACCACGCCACACTGAGCGACCGATTGCAGTCCTTCGAGGTGATTTGCGTGATGCGCGAGCGCACGCTGTTCGACGAAGCACTCCTGCGTAGCCTGCCCAAACTCAAATTGCTGGTCACCGGAGGCATGCGCAATGCCGCCATCGACCTCAAGGCCGCCGCGGCGTTGGGGATTCAGGTTTGCGGGACCGACAGCTACAAACAGGCGGCGCCCGAATTGACCTGGACACTGATCATGGCCCTGACCCGCAATCTGCTTGCAGAAGCCAACGCCCTGCGTGCCGGTCACTGGCAACAAGGCCTGGGTGGCGACCTGTACGGCAAGACCCTGGGTATTCTGGGCCTGGGCAGCATTGGCAAACGGATCGCCGAGTTCGGTCAGGTGTTCGGAATGCGCGTTATCGCCTGGAGCGAAAACCTCACCGCCGAGCGCGCAGCCGAAGCCGGGGTTACTTTTGTCAGCAAGCGCGAGCTGTTCGAGCAAGCCGATGTGCTGTCAATCCACCTGGTGCTCAGCGAGCGCAGCCGGGGCCTGGTCGATGAGCAGGCACTCGGCTGGATGAAACCATCAGCGTTGCTGATCAATACCGCGCGCGGACCGATCGTCGATGAAGCCGCATTGATCCAGGCCCTTGAACAGAACCGTTTGAAGGGCGCAGCACTGGATGTCTTCGAGCGCGAGCCATTAGCCGCCGACCATCCGTTTCGGACATTGCCCAACGTACTGGCCACGCCGCATGTCGGCTATGTCAGTGAGCAAAACTACCGGCTGTTCTTTTCACAGATGATTGAAGATATTCAAGCCTGGACAACCGGCCATTCGATCCGGCTGTTGAATTAGGCCACACCGTCCTGACACACACTCTGTAGCAGCTGGCGTAGCCTGCGTTCGGCAGCTGCTACAGGGTTGGTGGTGTCTGCTTCTGCAAGATGTTCGCACCAATAGGGTGCGAACGGCGCTTTATCACGCCCCACTCTCTGGCAACTCTCTCCCCTTTTTTGTGCTTCGGCGACGAAAGAACCTGCACTTCGTCGGTGCGGGCGCGGCTGATTGAGCGCGGAAATCCTGACGTCAGACCGATTGTCGAACAATTTTAAAACGTCACACACCCCGCTCTAAGTTCTGACCTAGACTCCATTTCGTGACTGGAAACCGGCCGGTCATTTTGTGGGGAAAAAATCGAAACTTTCTGCCGAAGCAACAGGTCAGGTTAAAGGTGGGGCCGCAGCGACTGGTGCAATCCTTGCAACGACCACTACAGCCTTTGAGATTCAGCGCATCGACCAGCGTTTGCTGCTCCTTGCGTAGCGCTTTTGCGCCCGGCCACAGGAACTGGCCGCCTGCATCATGGGGTGAGATGCCTGAAACAGATCAATAAAACGGGAGAAACACATGAACGGTGCCGCTTTAGAAATCCAGGGAGAGCGTTCTCACCAGCAAATCGGCGAGCCGACCTCGATGTCGGTTCTTGCCCCGGGTGCAAAAACGGTACTGCCCGCTCCACGTCAGAATCCAAACAAGAAGAAAGTGTTGTTTGTCACCTCGGAAATCGCCGACCTGGTGAAAACCGGTGGCCTGGGTGACGTTTCTGCCGCATTGCCCCGAGCCATGGCCCATCTGCACGATGTCCGGGTACTGATTCCCGGTTATCCGCAAGTGATGCACAGCGAAAACCCGATCCATATCATCGGCGAACTGGGCGGACACGCCGCATTGCCCCCCTGCAAGATCGGCCGCATGGACATGCCGGACGGGCTGGTCATCTACGTCCTGATCTGCCCCGAACTGTACGAACGCGAGGGCTCGCCCTACGGCGCCAACAATGGCCGCGACTGGCCGGACAACCACATCCGTTTTGCCCGCCTGGGCCTGGCTGCCGCCGACCTCGCCGCCAACCTGGCACACATTCACTGGCGCCCGGATCTGGTGCACGCCCATGACTGGCCCGCCGGCCTGGCCCCGGCCTACATGCACTGGCGTGGTCAGCGCACGCCGACCCTGTTCACCATTCATAACCTGGCTTACCAAGGCGTGGTCAGCCTCGCGTCTTGCCCCGAGCTGGGTATTCCCGAACATGCCCTGCAACAGGAAGGCATGGAGTTCTACGGCAAACTGTCGTTTCTCAAGGCAGGCATGGCCTATTCGAGTCATATCACCACCGTCAGCGCGACCTACGCCCAGGAAATTACTACTCCGGCCTTCGGCTGCGGTCTTGATGGCTTCCTCGCCAGCAAGACCCAGCAAGGCCTGCTCAGCGGCATCCCGAATGGCATCGACGAAAGCTGGGATGCGGCGACCGATCCCCACCTGTTTTGCCCGTTCAGCATCGGCGACTGGGACGGCAAAGCGGTGAATGCCGCTCACGTACGCAAACTGTTCGGCCTGAAGGACTCCAAGGGTCCGCTGTTCGCCGTGGTTTCGCGACTGGTCTACCAAAAAGGCCTGGACCTGACTGAAGCCGTGTCCGAGTTCATCGTCTCTTCGGGTGGGCAAATCGCGATCATCGGCCGGGGCGAGCCGGAAGAAGAACAAGCCATGCGCGCCCTCGCCCTGCGTTTTCCGGGGCAGATCGGTGTACGCATCGGGTTTAACGAAACCGATGCGCGACGGATGTTCGCCGGCAGTGATTTCCTGTTGATGCCTTCACGCTATGAACCGTGCGGCTTGAGCCAGATGTATGCGCAGCGTTTCGGCTCGTTGCCGGTCGCGCGCAACACCGGCGGTCTGGCCGACACCATCGACAATGGCGTCACCGGTTTTCTCTTCGACGAGTCGACGGTTGCCAGCTACGAAGAAGCCTTGAGCCGGGCGTTCAAGGTGTTCGCCCACCCGCCCCTGTTGAACGCGATGCGTTGCCGGGCCATGGCCGCGCCATTCAATTGGTGCAAAGCGGTCGAACCCTACGCTGAACTCTATGAACAACTGGTCGCCAAGGCGTTGGGTCAGTCGGTCAAGCAGTGAGAGGGATTCTTGAATGCCGTTACGGACTCCGGAAACCTGGCCCCACGGCGCCGTCATGCTGGATGCCGAACACACCCGTTTCGCCCTGTGGGCGCCAGACGCGTTTTATGTGAGTGTCGAGCTTGAAGGCGGGCAATCACTGCCGATGTTGCCCCAGGCGGACGGCTGGTTCGTGATTGAGACCCGCTGCCCGGCCGGAACTCGCTATCGCTACAACATCGATGGCGAACGCGACGTACCGGACCCCGCGTCCCGGGCGCAAGCCGGCGGTCTTGCGTCACCCAGTGTGGTGGTTGACCCCCACGCTTACCGTTGGCAGCACCTCTTGTGGCAAGGCCGCCCCTGGCATGAAGCGGTGATCTACGAATTGCATGTGGGGGTGTTGGGCGGTTTTGCCGAAGTCGAAAAGCACCTGCCACGGCTGGCCGAACTGGGCGTTACCGCGATCGAACTGATGCCCCTGGCGCAGTTTCCCGGCGAGCGTAACTGGGGCTATGACGGCGTGCTGCCCTACGCGCCCCAGTCATCATATGGCACGCCTGATGCGCTCAAGCACCTGATCGATAGCGCCCACGGTCTGGGTCTGGCGGTGATCATCGACGTGGTTTACAACCATTTCGGCCCTGACGGCAATTACCTGCATCATTATGCCAAGGGCTTTTTCCGCGAAGACCTGCACACGCCTTGGGGCGCGGCCATTGATTTCCGTCGTCGTGAGGTGCGCGACTTCTTTATCGACAACGCGCTGATGTGGCTCCTTGAGTACCGTTTCGACGGTTTGCGTCTGGATGCGGTACACGCCATCGAAGATCCGGATTTCCTTCAGGAACTGGCGGCGACGGTGCGCGAGCACATCGACCCACCCCGTCATGTCTGGCTCACCCTGGAAAACGAGCACAACCAGGCCAGCCTGCTGGAGCAAGGCTTCGACGCGCAGTGGAACGACGATGGGCACAACGCGCTGCACGTCTTGCTAACCGGAGAAACCGAGGCCTATTACGCTGACTTTGCCGAGCGCCCCAGCGAAAAACTGGCGCGCTGCCTGAGCCAGGGCTTCGCCTATCAGGGCCATACCAATCGCCATGGCCGTGCCCGCGGCGAACCCAGCGGACATTTGCCGCCCAGCGCCTTCGTGCTGTTTCTGCAAAACCATGACCAGATCGGCAACCGTGCCTTTGGCGAGCGTCTCCACCAGTTGACTGCACCTCAGGCGTTGCATGCGGCGACGGTCCTTCTGTTGTTGTCACCGATGATCCCGTTGCTGTTCATGGGCGACGAATACGCCGCAGACGAGCCGTTTCTGTTTTTCACCAGCCACCATGGAGTCTTGGCCAGGCAGGTGCGAGAAGGTCGACGCAATGAGTTCGCGGCGTTCAGCGCCTTTGCCGATCCGCACACTCGCGAGCAGATTCCCGACCCGAATGCGTTGCACACGTTCACCGCTTCGCGGCCGACACTGACCTCATCTGAACCGCTGACACAGCAAGCAACCCTGACGCTGTATCGACAGTTGCTGCTGATCCGTCATCGCGAAATCATCCCGCGCCTGCCCGGTGCTCACGCGTTGGGCGCCACGGTGCTGGCAACGGGGGCGATAAGTGCGCGCTGGCATATGGGCGATGGCAGCCTGCTGTGCATCGACCTGAACCTCACCGCGGAGCCCGTGTCCCATTCATCACACGCCCATTCCCGGTTGCTGTTCGAGTACCCGCAGCGGTCCTTCGAAGCCCTGCAACAAGGCACCCTCGCCCCCTACTGCGCGCTGGTCAGTCTGACGGCAGCGGCACCTTTGCTACCCACCACTGGAGAGCGTCCATGAGCGATGCGCAACTGGAAATCCTCGCCAGCCGGGCTGGCCTGGCGGTTGACTGGATCGACGCCAACGGTCGGCCACAAAAAGTCGCTCCGGCGGCATTACGAGCGATCCTCACCGGGCTCGGCCACCCGGCAGGCAGTGCTCAGGAAATCGACGCCAGCCTGCAAGAACTGCAACAGAACCAACAAAACAAACACTTGCCGCCACTGATGACCGTCGACGTCGGCGCCGGGCTCGACCTCTCGCGTCACTTTGCCCCTGAAACGCCCTGCGAGATTCATCTGGAAGACGGCGCGATCCTCCACCTCAGACTAGATGACGAAGCGGTTCTGCCGGGGCTGATCCCGATCGGCTATCAGGACGTTCGCATCGCCGGCCAACGCTTCACACTCGCGGTCGCCCCCTTGCAGTGCCATAGCGTGGCCGCTGCCGTTGACAGCCCGATCCCCCGGGCCTGGGGCCTGAGTGTGCAATTGTATTCACTACGACGCCCCGGCGACGGCGGCTTCGGCGATCTGCAGGCACTGGAAAACCTCGCCCGAGTTGCCGGTGAGCGCGGCGCCGATGCGTTAGCGATCAGCCCACTGCACGCGATGTTCAGTAACGACACACAACGCTACAGCCCTTACTCGCCTTCCAGCCGTTTGTTTCTCAACAGCCTATACGCCTCACCTGAGGAAATTCTCGGCGAACGCGCCCTGCGCCTGGCCATCGACGCCACTGAATTGGCCGACGAGTTCAAACACCTCGAAGAGCAACCGCTGATTGACTGGCCCGCCGCTGCCAAAGCCAAGCAGCAATTGTTGCAAGCGCTGTATGAAGGGTTCTCCCAGGGTGATCATCCCTTGCACGCGGACTTCAGCAGCTTTCGTCACGACGGTGGCGAGGCCCTGGAAAACCACTGCCGTTTCGAGGCGCTCCAGGAGGCCTGTGCCGCCCTTGGCGAAAGCCTCGATTGGCGCCAGTGGCCTGAGCACTGGCGCGATCCGCGCAGTGTCGAACTGACGGTATTTGCCGAGAAAAATGCAGATCGCATCGGCTTCTACGCCTTTTGCCAATGGTTGATCGCCCGCAGCTTGCAACGCGCACAAACCGTTGCGCGTAGCAGTGGCATGGGCATCGGCTTGATCGCCGACCTGGCGGTCGGTGCGGATGGCGGTGGCAGCCAGGCCTGGAGTCGTCAGGACGAATTACTCGCGGCCCTCACCGTAGGCGCCCCCCCGGACATTCTCAACCGCACGGGGCAAGGTTGGGGGATTTCTGCGTTTTCCCCCGAAGGGTTGATACGTAATGGGTTTCGCGCGTTTATCGAAATGCTGCGGGCCAATTTTGCCCATACCGGCGGTCTGCGCATCGACCATGTCATGGGTTTGCAGCGGCTGTGGGTGATCCCCCTCGGCGCGCCGCCGAGTGACGGCGCGTATCTGTATTACCCAGTGGACGACCTGTTGCGTCTGGTGACGCTGGAGTCCCATCGACATCAGGCGATCGTGCTCGGCGAAGACCTCGGCACCGTGCCCGATGGCCTGCGCGACAAACTCATCGCCCGCTCGATCCTGGGGATGCGCGTACTGCTGTTCGAGCAGGACCACGGGGCACACTTCAAACCGATTCTTGATTGGCCGGATAACGCACTCGCCACCACCAGCACCCACGACCTGCCAACGCTCAACGGTTGGTGGCATGGTCGCGACATCGAATGGAGCGTCCGCTTGGGGCTGGTCGACAGCCACGGTGAACAACAATGGCGCGAACACCGTCAGCGCGAGCGTGAAGGTTTGCGTCGGGCCTTGAGTCAGGACCCGCAAAACTTCCGCGAGGAGACCCACGAGACCGACCAGGTGCTCGACGCCAGCGTGCGCTTCCTGGGTCACACCCGCGCCCCTTTGGTGTTGCTGCCGCTGGAAGATGCGCTGGGCATTGATGAACAGGCCAACCTCCCCGGCACCACCGACAGTCATCCGAACTGGCGTCGGCGCTTTGCCGATGAAAGCGATGTGCTGCTGGACGATACGGATGCGGCACGACGGCTGGAACTGCTTGCTTGCGCGCGCCTTCAGGCGGCCGAGCGTGATCAATGAGTGAGGTGCAAACCCTCTCGGTACGGGCAACGTTGCGCCTGCAGTTTCATCAGGGATTCACCCTGGATGACGCCGTGCCGCTGGTGCCGTATTTCTGTGGTTTAGGTATCAGCCACGTCTATGCCTCGCCGCTGTTGAGTGCGCGGGCCGGGTCGATGCACGGCTATGACGTGGTCGACCCGAGCCGGGTCAATCCCGAGCTCGGCGGCGAGGCAGCCCTGCGGCGACTGGTCAGTGCGCTGCGCGCCCAGGACATGGGGCTGATTCTGGACATCGTGTCCAACCACATGGCCGTCGGTGGTGCCGACAATCCTTGGTGGCTGGACTTGCTGGAGTGGGGGCGACTGAGTCCTTATGGTGAGTTTTTCGACATTCAATGGCATTCGCCAGACCCGTTGCTCGAAGGCCAGTTGTTACTGCCGTTCCTGGGCAGCGATTACGGCAGCGCCTTGCAGGACGGCACGCTGACGCTGCACTTCGATCCCGGACGGGGCAGCTTCCATGTCGAACACCATGAGCACCACTTTCCGATCTGCCCCACCGACTACGCTGAACTGCTCAAGCCTGACGACTCGCTCGACGTTGAACGGGCACTGCAACTCAAGGTACTGGCCGATCAGTTCACCACCCTGCACTACCAGACCGATGCCCATTCCCTTGCGCGCCCCTTGCAACAAGCGCTTATCACATTGGCGTCTGACCCGGCGATCTTGCGCTGTATCGAGCACAACCTCAGCCGCCATGACTCCCGCCAACCCGAAGGTTTCAGCCGTCTGCACGAGCTGCTCGAACGCCAAAGCTATCGCCTGGCCAGTTGGCGCACGGCGGCCGATGACATCAACTGGCGGCGCTTCTTCGACATCAATGAACTGGCCGGGCTGCGGGTCGAACGCCCGGCCGTGTTCGAAGCTACCCATGCAAAAATTTTCGAGCTGATTGCCGAGGGACTGGTGGACGGATTGCGTATCGACCACATCGACGGGCTCGCCGACCCGCGGGGTTACTGCCGCAAACTCAGGCGCAGGGTGAACGCCCTGTCACCGTTGCGGCACGTACCGATCTATATTGAAAAAATCCTCGGCGACGGTGAAACGCTGCGTCGCGATTGGCAGGTCGATGGCACCACAGGCTATGAGTTCATGAATCAGTTGTCGCTGCTGCAACACGACCCGCAGGGCGAGCAAGTCCTTGGCGAACTGTGGAGCCGACACACCGAACGGCCCGCAGCGTTCATCGAGGAAGCACAACTGGCACGCCAGCAAGTTCTCAACGGTTCGCTGGCCGGCGACTTCGAAAGTGTCGCGCAGGCCTTGCTGCAAGTAGCTCGCGATGACCTGATGAGCCGAGACCTGACCCTTGGTGCGATTCGTCGGGCATTGCAGGAACTGATCGTGCATTTCCCGGTGTACCGAACGTACATCGGCCCGTGCGGGCGCTCGGCGCAAGACCAGGTGTTTTTTCAGCACGCGATGAACGGCGCGCGCCAGACCTTGGGCGAAGCCGACTGGCCGGTGCTCGACTATCTGGCGCTGTGGCTCGGTGGGCAGCCCTGGCGCGAGCGCCCGGTGGGCCGTCAACGCAAGATCCTCAAGCACGCCTGCGTGCGCTTTCAGCAACTGACCTCGCCGACCGCCGCCAAAGCCGTGGAAGACACCGCGCTCTATCGCTCAGGCGTGTTGTTGTCGCGTAACGATGTCGGCTTCAACACCGAGCAGTTCAGCGCCCCACTCGCCGACTTCCACGCGGCGTGCAGCCAGCGCCTCGACGAATTCCCGGATACGCTGCTGGCCAGCGCCACCCATGACCACAAACGCGGTGAAGACAGCCGCGCCCGCCTGGCGCTGCTCAGCGAGCGCAGCACCTGGTATGCCGAACAGGTCGAAGACTGGCGAATACGGGCCAGCGCCCTGCGTTGCGATCCATCGATGCCCTCACCCGCGGACGAACTGCTGCTCTACCAGACCTTGCTCGCCAGTTGGCCGCTGGAGCTGCATTGCGAAGACGCGCAGTCGATGACGGCCTACACCGAGCGACTGCGGCAGTGGCAGCAAAAAGCCCTGCGCGAAGCCAAACTCCAGAGCAGTTGGAGCGCACCGAACGAGCCTTATGAGCAGGCCACGCGGGCCTTCCTCGAGCGCCTTCTGCTCAGCCCCGAAGGCCTGCCTTTACGCAGTGCCATCGCCGATGCTGCGCAAGCGATCGCCTGCGGCGGTGCGCTCAATGGATTGGCGCAAACCTTGCTGCGCATGACGGTGCCGGGGGTTGCGGATCTGTATCAGGGCAATGAGTTCTGGGATTTCAGCCTGGTGGATCCGGACAATCGGCGAGCGGTTGATTTCAGCGTCCGCCAGCAGGCATTGCACACCCCGGTGGACACTCGACAGTTGCTGCACACCTGGCGTGACGGGCGCATCAAGCAGGCGTTGATCGCCCACACGTTGGCGTTACGCGCGCGATACCCGCAACTGTTTCAGCGGGGCCGTTATCAAGCGTTGCAGGTGGTGGGCAGTCAGGCCGGGCGGGTGTTGGCTTTCGCCCGTGAACTCGACGGCCAACGGGCGATTGTGCTGGTGCCGGTGCGGGTTGCGTCGCTGCTGGAAAGCAGTGCCACGCCGCAGGTGCCTGCCCTGCTCTGGGGCGACACCCGGGTCAAACTGCCGTTCACCGCCGCCGAAGAAAAGCTGAAGGGACTTTTTACAACAGGTGCAGTCACACACCACAAGGAATTGCTGATCAGCGCCGCGCTGGGAGATTTCCCGGTCAATCTGTTTATCCAGACTTGAGTTCAACTCAGGAGCATTGCGATGAGTACCGATGACAAACGCATTCGTGAATTTGCCTATCTGATCTGGGAGTCCGAGGGGAAACCCGAAGGCCAGGAGACACGCCACTGGGAAATGGCGTGCAAGCTGGCGGAAGCCGAAGCCCTGGCCCCGACCAAGCCTGCCCGAACCGCCAAACCCAATAGCGGCAAAACAGCAGCCAGCAAACCCACGACGACCAAGCCCAAAACCAAAGCCGCTACAACCGCCAAGGTCGTAACGCCACCCGGCGATAAGCCTGTGGCTGCAAAAAAGCCTCGAGCACCGCGTAAGCCAGCCGGTTGAGAGTACCAGGCTCTGATTGACCGCGTGGCGAGCAGATTCGCCACTTCGGGGATGGCGCGGCCTTGAGAGGCCAGCAATGCCGGCGCCATCACCCAAGCCCAATTGCAGGAGCAATGATGACCACGCCAAAAAAGACCGCGCCAGAACCTCACGTCGAGGCCTCGCGAATCCGTGAAGGCTTGCCCTTCCCGCTCGGTGCAACCTGGGATGGTCTGGGGGTCAACTTCGCGATATTTTCGGCTAACGCCACCAAGGTCGAACTGTGTTTGTTCGACGATGCCGGCGAAGTCGAGCTCGAACGTATCGAACTGCCGGAATACACCGACGAAATCTTTCACGGCTACTTGCCGGACGCTCATCCGGGGCTGATCTACGGCTACCGGGTTTATGGGCCTTACGACCCGCAAAACGGTCACCGCTTCAACCATCACAAATTGCTGATCGACCCCTACGCCAAACAGTTGGTGGGAAAATTGAAGTGGTCCGAAGCCTTGTTCGGCTACACCATCGGCCACCCCGACGCCGACCTCAGTTTCGATGAGCGCGACAGTGCGCCCTTTGTGCCCAAGTGCAAGGTCATCGACCCGGCGCACACCTGGGGCCATGACCATCGGGTCAATGTCCCGTGGGATCGAACGATCATTTATGAGGCTCACGTACGCGGCATCAGCATGCGTCACCCGTCCGTCCCGCAAGCGCTGCGCGGGACCTTCGCCGGGTTGATGGTCGATGACCTGTTGGAGCACATCCGCAAACTGGGCGTGTCGTCGGTGGAACTGATGCCGATACACGCCTTCGTCAATGACCAGCACCTGTTGCACAAGGGCATGACCAATTACTGGGGCTACAACAGCATCGCCTTCTTCGCCCCCGATCCGCGTTACCTGGCCAGTGGCAAGATCGCCGAGTTCAAGGAAATGGTCGCACATCTGCACGAAGCCAATCTTGAAGTGATTCTGGACGTGGTCTACAACCACACCGCCGAGGGCAACGAACAGGGCCCGACCCTGTCGATGCGCGGCATCGACAATGTCTCCTACTATCGACTGAAGCCCGATGACAAACGCTTCTATATCAACGACTCCGGTACCGGCAACACCCTCGACCTGAGCCATCCCTGTGTGCTGCAGATGGTCACCGATTCGCTGCGTTACTGGGCCTCGGAAATGCACGTCGACGGTTTCCGCTTCGACCTGGCGACCATCCTCGGGCGTTACCACGACGGTTTCGACGAGCGTCACAGCTTCCTCGTTGCCTGCCGCCAGGACCCGATTCTGCGCCAGGTAAAACTGATTGCCGAGCCTTGGGACATTGGCCCTGGTGGCTATCAGGTCGGCCGCTTTCCGCCGGGCTGGGTCGAGTGGAACGACCGCTTCCGCGACACCGTACGCGCCTTCTGGAAAGGCGATGACGGCCAGCTCGCCGACTTCGCCGCCCGCATGACGGCATCGGGTGAGATGTTCAATCAACGCGGCCGCCGCCCCTACGCCTCGATGAACTTCGTCACCGCCCATGACGGCTTCACCTTGAATGACCTGGTCTCCTACAACGAAAAGCACAACGAAGCCAACGACGAAGAAAATCAGGACGGTAGTAATCACAACCTGTCCTGGAATCACGGCGTTGAGGGCCCCACCGTCGATCCCGAGATCAATGCGCTGCGCCAGCGGCAGTTGCGTAATTTCTTCGCCACCCTGCTGTTGGCCCAAGGCACACCGATGCTGGTGGCCGGTGACGAATTTGCCCGAACCCAATACGGCAACAACAATGCCTACTGTCAGGACAGCGAAATTGGCTGGGTCAACTGGGACCTGAGCGAAGACGGCAAGGCCTTGCTCAAATTCGTCAAACGCCTGATCAAGCTGCGTCTGGCCTATCCGATTCTGCGGCGCGGACGTTTTCTGGTGGGCAATTACAACGAGGATATTGGCGTCAAGGACGTCACCTGGCTGGCGCCCGACGGCAGCGAAATGTCCACCGAGAAATGGCAGGATAGCCACGGGCGATGCCTGGGCATGTTGCTCGATGGACGCGCCCAGGAAACCGGAATCCGTCGCAAAGGCGCCGACGCTACCTTGCTGCTGGTGGTTAACGCGCATCACGACATTGTCAATTTTCGGCTACCGGAAGTGCCTGACGGCGGATTCTGGACCTGCATGATTGACACCAACCAACCCTCGATTCAGGGCCAGGAGCGGTTCGACTTCAATCATCAATATTCGGTAACCGGACGCTCGTTGCTGTTGTTCGAGTTGCAGCATGAGGAGCAAGACTGAAACGCAATTGCCCGCCTCATCAGCAGTGCTTTAGCAAGCCACTTCATAAAAAACGCTCGTCAGGGAGGTGACGGGGCGACGAATGGTGATCTATGAGCAATACTCTGCTCGCAGCACCCAGGGTTTGGAGCGCTGTGCCCTGGTGTGACGGCACACCAGAACAAGGACGTATCGCCATGAAATCCAGCACCCTCGTCGACAGCAGCTTGCCTGTGCAGATCTGGAACACTGCCCGGCAACTGGACAATATTCCCGTCACCAGCACCTCTACCCTTATCCCTGCCGGCGCTCGCGCGGTGGTGATCGCACCACATCCGGGTGATGAAGTCGTGACCTGCGGTGGCCTGCTGCAGTTGTTCGCCACCCTCGGCCACCCCCTGCAATTGATCTCGATCACCGATGGCAGCGCCGGTCATCCAGGCTCGAACCTGTGGTCGGAGAAGCGCCTGAGTGTGTTCCGCCCACAGGAAAGCGTCGAAGCCCTGCGTCGCCTCGGTTTGCCCATGCATAGCCTGAAATGGATTCGCGGCGGTTTCACCGACAACGGGCTGGCCGAGCGTGAACTCCAATTGACGCAATTCATCGCACGCTACCTGCGACCGGGTGATGTGGTGTTCAGCACCTGGAGCGAGGACGGCATCATCGACCATGACACGGTAGGTCGAGCCAGCGCAAAAGCCGCCCTCATGGTGGGCGCGAGTTTCAATGAAGTGCCGGTCTGGGCCTGGCACTGGCCCGCACGCGATCATGGGCTGATTCCCTGGCACCGCGCCCGCAAGGTTCGCCTCGACACCTGGACCATCGCACGCAAATGCCACGCCACCCATGCGTACGCCAGCCAGCTGAACGGTGAACCGGAGATCGGCATCGCGCCGAAGCTACCCAGGGTTTTCCTGGAGCGGATGCGTCAGCCCTATGAAATAGTTTTTGTGTGAATGCGAAAGAAGTGATGCCTTGGCCCCGCTCAAAATGCTGATTTTCAGCCGATGCATCCGTCTCCCTCTAATAAACAACAACTTAGATAATTGCCAAAAATCAGTCAGTTGCAACGTCTAAATTATTCATACCACTCATCGTTCAATTTCTTGACGCAACGCCAACGGTCTTCTTAGCTAAACGTTACTACCCCCGGAAATACCTCCTGGGGCACGCCTCGAAAACCCGCTGAAGCGGGCCGTCGGGTCTTGCCTCAATGAAATCGGTCGCCCCTCATTTGGGTAGGAGAGACGCCAAACAGAGTCATGGCATGCGATTGCAAGGTAGACCTCCATGAACACCTCCCTCATCCAACACGAGATCAAAATCGCCCTGTACACCGTTTCCACTTCGTTGTTGCTGTGCACATCCATGGAGGTTCAGGCGTCCCCCACCGAGAACGAGGCGATGCCCTGGTATCAGCAAGATGTCCCGGCGCTCGCCCTGCCGACGCCTGATACGAGTAACAGTATCCGCTTCATCCGCAATCCCCGTCTTGATAACCAGTTGCTGACAGTCGAGCAAGCCGCTCCTTCTGCCTGGGATCGGGTTTATGGCCTGCCTGCCAGGAGTGCAGAGCGCGACGTCCTCGGCTCACCGTTTTCCGGCATGAGCGGTTCGGAACTCAAGGGCCCGGCGTTGATTACCCTGCAAAGCAGCGGCGGCAGCACTCAGCGTGTTGGCCTGATGGGCGGTACAAACCAGTTTCAGGGCAATGGCAATGGCCTGGTCAGCTCTGCCATTGTCGACCCGAATAACACCCTCAACGTGCAAGGCCCCAATCTTGGCGCCTATTGGAGCCTGACCGGCGCAAACGGCTGGCACGTGGATTTGACCGCCAGCGGTGGTCGGGTCAATGGCTACAGCCTCAATGATCAGGGCCAGCGCCAAGCTGCCGAGGGCAGCGCAATGACCCTCTCGGTGCAAGGCGGATTCCCCATCGGCATCAGCGAGAACTGGGTAATCGAACCTCAGGCCGAATTGATCAACCAGCGTATTAGTCTGGACACCCCGTATGCCGGTAGCGGCAATGCCTCATCCACCGACCTGACGTCCTGGAGCGGCAGGGTCGGTGCAAGCTTGAAAGGCAGTTATGACATCAAGGGCCTGCCGATCGAACCCTATGTTCGTACCAACTTCTGGCATACGGTCAATACTACCGACACCGTGACCCTGGGTCAGGTCGACAAGCTCAGCAGCAGCCGGAACGCGTCCTCGATTGAACTGGGACTGGGCCTGGTGGCCAGGGTCACGCCCTCTGTCAGCCTGTATGTCAGCGGCGATTACAACAGCGCGAGCGTCAACAACGACTTGTATGGATTGATCGGCAGCCTCGGGGTGCGGATGCGTTGGTGACTGTCAGGAAGATTTGCGAACCGTAGGCGCACGGTTTGCCAGCGATGGCAGCCGTAAGATCCCCATCGCCGGCAAACCATGCGCCCACAGGTCGCGCGCAAAACAGCGCTGATTCAGGCTCTGCACAGCAAAAAACCTGAATATCCCCCAAACCAACCCACAAAACCCAAAAAATCCCTGATCGCCGTTAGTCTCCACCCCCTGCGATGGATTAAAGTAACGCCCCCAGCCCTGGCGTTATTCGAACGCCTTTGCTCACCCTCTCCAGGAACAGTCATCGATGGAACATCGTGAAGCGCTGCTTGCGCTGCGAACCTTTCTTTCAACGCAGATTCTCGGCCAGGAAAAACTCATCGAGCGGTTGCTCATCGCTCTGCTCGCTGACGGCCACATGCTGGTCGAAGGCGCCCCTGGCCTGGCCAAGACCAAGGCCATCAAAGAGCTTGCCGAAGGTATCGAAGCACAATTCCATCGCATCCAGTTCACCCCCGACCTGCTGCCTGCCGACATCACCGGCACCGAGATCTACCGTCCGGAAACCGGCAGCTTCGTGTTCCAGCAGGGACCGATCTTCCATAACCTGGTGCTGGCCGACGAAATCAACCGGGCACCGGCCAAGGTCCAGTCGGCCTTGCTCGAAGCCATGGGCGAGCGGCAGGTCAGCGTCGGGCGCAGTACGTATGAGCTGTCGCCGCTGTTTCTGGTCATGGCGACCCAGAACCCGATCGAGCAGGAAGGCACCTACCCACTGCCTGAAGCCCAGCTCGACCGTTTCCTGATGCACGTCAAAATCGGCTTCCCGGACGCGGCCGTCGAGCGGCGCATCCTGCAACAGGCCCGCGGTGAAGCGCTGCACGGCGAAACCAAGCCAGAGCGGCGGATCAGCCAGCAAGCGATATTTGCCGCGCGCAAGGAAATCCTTGGTTTGTACATGGCCGACGCCGTGGAGGAATACCTGGTGCAGTTGGTCATGGCGACCCGCACGCCGGGCAAGTTCGACCCGGAAATGTCCGAGTGGATTGCCTATGGCGCCAGCCCACGCGGCTCCATCGCCCTCGACCGCTGCGCCCGCGCTCACGCCTGGCTGGCCGGTCGCGACTTCGTCAGCCCCGAAGACATTCAAGCGGTGCTGTTCGACGTGTTGCGCCATCGCATCATTCTTTCCTTCGAAGCCGAAGCCGCTGGTATCGACCAGGACCGTGTGGTCCAGCGGATTCTCGACGTCGTTGCCGTCGCTTGACCTCGATGACCAAGCCGCTTGCGCCCGAACCGGGTATCCGTGTCAGTCTCTCCGAGCTGATCGAGATGCGCCATCGCGTGCGCGAAGTGCAATTGTTTTCCACCCCGAGCCAGCGCAGCCCGCTGATTGGCCTGCACCATTCCAAGTTGCGCGGACGTGGCGTGGACTTCGATCAGGTGCGGGTCTATCAGGCTGGCGACGATGTGCGAACCATCGACTGGCGTGTCACCGCACGCACCCAGGAACCGCACACCAAGCTGTTTCACGAAGAGCGCGAGCGGCCGATTTTCATCATGGTCGAGCAAAGTCGCCGGCTGTTTTTCGGCTCGGGGCTGATGTTCAAATCGGTGTTGGCCGCACAAGCCGCGAGCCTGATCGGTTGGGCTGCGCTGGGACACAACGACCGTGTTGGCGGGCTGGTGTACGGCGACAACGAGCACTACGAAATCAAACCCCGGCGCAGCAAGCAAAGCCTGCTGCAATTGCTCAACCGCATGGTACGCGTCAACCAGTCCCTCACGACCGAAAGCGAGCCGGATCGCGACAGTCTGGGCATGGCCTTGCGCCGCGCGCGCGAAGTGCTGCGCCCAGGGAGCCTGGTGATCGTGATCTGCGACGAGCGCGCCTTGTCCGAAGGCGCGGAGCAGCAACTGAGCCTGCTGTCGCGGCACTGTGACTTGCTGTTGTTGCCAGTCTCCGACCCTCTGGACCACGCCCTGCCCGCTGCCGGTTTGCTGCGTTTTGCCGAGCGCGGGGCTCAACTTGAACTCGATACGCTGAACGTCGACCTGCGCCGAAGTTATCGCGCCCAGGCCGAAGCCCGCATCGCCCGCTGGGAATTGCTGGCGCAGAAACTGCGTGTGCTGTTAATGCCGCTGAGCACTCAAAGCGAAATGGTCGAACAATTGCGTGAATACCTGAACCCGAAACGTCCGGGTAAAAGCCAATGAACAGCCTCGATCAACTGCAACCGCTGATGACGCCGCCGCCCATCGAGTTCTGGCCGCCGGCGCCGGGTTGGTGGCTGCTATTGGTGCTGCTGCCACTGATCGGCTTTGGCCTGTGGCAACTGCGCCGCTTTATTCCCGTCAAGCGCTCTATCGTGCGCGCCGAACAGCCGCTGGACCCGGTGCGACTGGCGGCGCTGGCGGAACTGGCGCAAATGCCCAAACCCTATGACGGTGCGCCCGCCGGTGCCTGGTTGCAGCAACTCAACGGGCTGCTCAAGCGCCTGTGTCGCAACCATTACCCCTACAGCCAGAGCCACACCCTGAACGGTCGTAAATGGCTGGCGTTTCTCGACAACCGTTGCCCGGCCGCCGGCCTGACCCGCTGGATGATTCTGGTTGAAGGCGCTTACAAACCGGAATGCAAACTCGACGACAAGGCCATCGCTGGCCTGACACAAGCCGTCGACACCTGGATTCGCAAGCATGTTTGAGTTCGCCTGGCCATGGATCTTCGCCCTGCTGCCACTGCCGTGGCTGATGCGGGTTGTGCTGCCGGTCGCCGACAGCGGCGAACCGGCGCTCAAGGTCAGCTTTCTGTCCGACCTTGAAGGCCTGGCCCGGCGTCGCGCGCGTGCCAACCTGCCGACCTGGCGCCAGCAAGCACCGTTCATCCTGCTCTGGCTGCTGCTGTTGATCGCCGCCGCACGCCCGCAATGGCTCGGCGAACCGCTGCCGATTGCCGCCAGTGGGCGCGACTTGCTGGTGGCCGTCGACGTTTCCGGCTCCATGGATTTCCCCGACATGGAGTGGCAAGACGAAGACGTCAGCCGCCTGACACTGGTCAAACACTTGCTCGGTGACTTCCTTGAAGGGCGCGATGGCGATCGCGTCGGCCTGATCCTGTTCGGCAGCCAGGCGTATCTGCAAGCACCGCTGACGTTCGACCGGCGCACCGTGCGCATCTGGCTTGACGAAGCGCGGATCGGCATTGCCGGCAAGAACACCGCCATTGGCGACGCCATCGGCCTGGCCTTGAAGCGCTTGCGCCAACGTCCGGCGCAGAGCCGCGTGCTGATTCTGGTCACCGACGGCGCCAACAATGGCGGTGAAATCGATCCGCTGACCGCGGCACGACTGGCTGCCGAAGAAGGCGTGAAAATCTACCCGATCGGCATTGGTGCCGATCCGGAGCAAGCCGGCCCTCTGGCTTTTCTGGCGGGAAACCCGACCATGGACCTCGATGAACCCGCCTTGAAAGCCATCGCCGAAGCTACCGGCGGGCGCTACTTCCGTGCACGTGACGGCAAGGAATTGCTGGAGATCAAGAAGACCCTTGATCAACTGGAGCCTGTGACTCAACAACCCACCCAGGCTCGCCCGGCACAAGCGTTGTACAGCTGGCCGCTGGCCGCCGCGTTGCTGATGAGCCTGTTGCTGGTGATCCGCGAACGCTGGCCAGACAACCCGATGCAACGCTTTTTCACCCGGTCGAATTTTCTGCAACAGCACCCTGACTGGCGCCAGCGGCTTAAACGCCTGCGTCTGCGGAGGCGCCGATGATCGCACTCTGGCCGCATTGGTTCCGTCCCTGGTGGCTGCTGCTGTTGCCACTATTGGGCTGGTTGCTGTGGCAACTCTGGCACCGGCAGAAACGCGCGGGTCGCTGGCAGATGATCCTGCCGCCGGCCTTCCACGCCACCCTGCTCAGCGGTGGCAACGGGCGTGAAAGCAAGTTGCCGTGGGTCGCCTTGGGCCTGGCCTGGGTTCTGGCGGTATTGGCGCTGTTGGGGCCGAGTTGGGAACGGGTCGAACAATCCGCGCAGAAACCTGCCGACCCCTTGGTGGTCCTGTTTGAATTGACCCCGGAAATGCTCGCCACCGACGTGCCGTCGACGCGCCTTGAACAGGCCCGGCGCAAGCTGCTCGATCTATTGCAAGCCCGCAGCGACGCACAGACCGCCATCGTTGTCTATGCCGGCAGCGCGCACACGCTGGTGCCGCTCTCGGACGACCTGGCCACCAGCAGCAACCTGCTGGAAGCGCTGAAACCTTCGATCATGCCCGAGGCCGGTCATCGCGCCGATCTGGCCGTGACCAAGGCACTGACATTACTCAACCGCGGCGCCCTCGGCCAGGGCCGGATTCTGCTGATTGGCTCATCCCTCAGCGAACAGGAGCGCCAGGGTATTCGTCAGGCTCTGCGCGGTCAGGCACCGCAATGGTTGATGCTCGGCATCGGCACCCCGCAAGGCGCACCGATCGCTGACGAACACGGCAGCTTCCTCAAGGATGCGCAAGGCGCGATCCTCGTGCCGCGTCTCGACGGGCCAAGCCTTAAAGCCTTTGCCAGCGAAATGGAGGGGAGTTACCGGCAAGCGCAGCTGGACGACAGCGACCTGCGCGGTCTCGGGCTGCTCGATAGCCCGCATAGCGTGCGTAACGATGGCCAGACCCTGCGCCTCGATACCTGGGCCGACCAGGGCTATTGGCTGTTACTGCCGCTGTTGCTGCTGACGGCCTGCGCCGGACGTCGAGGCTGGCTGTTTTGCCTGCCATTGCTGTTCATGCTGCCGCAACCGAGTTACGCCTTCGAGTTCAACGATCTTTGGCTGCGCCCCGACCAACAGGGCCTGCACTTGCTCAAGCAACACCAGCCCGCGGAGGCCGCGCAGCGTTTTCAGGATCGACAATGGCAAGGCGTTGCGCTGTATGAGGCCGGTGAGTATGCCGCTGCCGCCGAGCGTTTCGCCGAAGGCAACGACGCCCGTGCGAACTACAATCGCGGCAACGCCCTGGCTAAAAGCGCTGAACTGGAAGCTGCCGTCGATGCCTATGAACAAGCCCTTGAGCTGCAACCTGATTTACGCCCGGCGCAGACCAACAAAGCGCTGGTAGAAGCGTTGATCAAACAGAAAGCCTCTACTTCATCCAATGAGCCCGATAAAACCGACGGCGAAGAGCACCTGCAAACCCAGCAACCCCCGCCACCGGGTGCGTCGACACAGCCCTCGACCGGTGACGAGCAAAAGACCGACACGCAAACCGCGCAATCGCACGTCGACGCCAACAGCGAAAACCAGACCGACAGCCCGCCACAACCGGGCAATAATGAAGTGCCGGGCAGTGAGTTGGGCGATGAACAACGCAGCACACCGCCGATCCGCACCGCCGACGCCAATTTCGACGGTGAGCGCCGCCAGGCCCTGGAGCAATGGCTGCGTAAAATCCCGGATGAGCCGGGCGAACTGCTTAAACGTAAATTCTGGTACGAACAGCAACAACATCAGGATCAGGGAAAAACTCGATGACCCGCTTCACCGTTCTATTGCTCAGCCTTTCGCTCTGGACCGTCGGTGCCCAGGCTGCGGGGCTGGTTGCCAGCATCGATCGCAGCCGCGTGAATTCCGGCGAGACGGTCGAACTGACCCTCGAATCCAGCGATGTCACGCAGTTCGGCAAACCTGACCTGAGCGCACTTGACCCGCTGTTCGAGGTTCGCGGCACCCGCCAGGTCAACCAGCCCACAACCCTGGGCGACGACAGCCACGCCACCACCCGCTGGATCATCACCCTTCTGCCCCGCCACAACGGCACACTGGTCATCCCGTCCCTGGCGCTTGGTGAGTACAAAAGCCAGCCGATCAACTTGCAGGTGGTCGAAAGCGAGAAGCAGGACAGCGCTGACAAACTGGCCCCCGTATTCATCGAGACCAGCCTCGATCAGGACACGGTGTACGTGCAGGCCCAGGCGATTCTGACCTTGCGCATCTATCACTCGGTGTCGCTGTATGACGACAGCAGCCTTACTCCGCTGCAAATCCCCGATGCGCGCGTCGAACAACTCGGCGAGTCGCGCACTTACGAAAAAGTCATCAATGACCTGCGCCACGGCGTGATCGAACGGCAGTACGCAATTTACCCGCAACACAGTGGCCTGCTGACGATTCCCGCGCAGATGTTCAGCGCCACCCTGGTGGAGACGCAACCCTCTCAGGAGTCGGCCCCGCAAGGGCCAAAAGCGGGCAAACTGATTCGCGTGAGCTCCACCGGGCTCAACCTGACCGTCAAGCCCAAACCGGCCGATTATCCCGCCGATGCTCCTTGGCTGCCAGCACGCAGCCTGAGTCTCAGTGAAAGCTGGAACCCTACGCCTGATCACGTTCAAGTGGGCGACTCCATGACCCGCAGCCTGACCCTGAAAGCCGAAGGCCTGGCCAGTTCGCAACTGCCGCCCCTGCCCGCCACTGAAACCAGCGGATTGCGGCGTTATCCCGATCAGCCACAATTGAGCAATCAGCCCAGTGACCGAGGGTTGACCGGCATCCGCGAAGACCGCGAAGCACTGGTGCCCACTCGTATCGGGCAGATCGAATTGCCGCCCGTGGAAGTGGTCTGGTGGAACACCCTTCAAGATCATCTGGAGCGCAGCAGCCTGCCCGCTCGCACCCTGAACACCGTGAGCAACCCGAGCCTGATGGTCGACACTCCAGCGGGCAACGTGCCGGCTACCGTAGCGCTCGGCAGTGAAGCGCTCTGGTACTGGAAGCTCAGCACCTTGATCCTCGCCTGCACCACCTTGCTTGGCTTCGGCCTGTGGTGGCGTGCGCGTTGGCAGCCGGCGATTCTGCGCGCCACGCAAACGGGCCCGAGCCCGCGCACCCTACTCGACGACCTCAAGCGTGCGTGCCAGGCCAACGACCCTCAAGCCACCCGTCAGGCGCTCGACGCCTGGGCCCGTCAACAGCCGGAAACCCTGGCCGACATGGCCGCACGCTTCGTACCGCTGTCCGACGCCCTGGACGGCTTGAATGGCGCGCTCTACAGCGAAACCGGGCATTACTGGCAAGGCGAAGAACTCTGGCGCGCGATCCGCGCCATCCCGATTGCCGAACGGGTCCATGACCCGGTGGGCGACAGTGGCTTGCCGCCGTTGTATCCGAAGTAGCGCAAAAGATCGCAGCCTTCGGCAGCGCCTACAGGGAAATGGTGTACATCCCGAAGGCTGCGATCTTTTCTGCCTTTCTGCATTCCCGATCTTTTGTCATTAACCCCACCCTTTCGCCGCGATTGTTTTCCCCGTGGCCATCACCTTGTTTCCTACGGAGTACGTCCCGTAAGGTCAGGGCCCTCGACAGCGATCCGGCTTAACGGATCCGTCCTACTCTAAATATCGATCCGTCTGACTGCGCCGGTTCGTCGCTCCACGCAAAGTCCTGTGACTTGAAATAGACACAAGGAAACGTGGATGTTCAGCGCCGTCCCCCCCATCACTTTCAGACTCGATATTGAAGGTTTTTCCGACGACCTTCAGGTACTCGAATTCCGCGCCAAGGAAGCGCTCAACCAGCCTTACGAAGTCAAACTGGAACTGGTCAGCGAACGCCCCGACCTGGACCTCGATTCACTCCTGCATCGCTCGGCTTTTCTGAGCTTCGGTCCTGACGGCGCCGGCCTTCACGGGCAGATCTATCAAATCGCGCAAGGCGACTCGGGCAAACGCCTGACCCGCTATCAAATGACCCTGGCACCGCACCTCGCCTATCTCACCCATTGTCACAACCAGCGTATTTTTCAGCACCAGAGCGTGCCGCAAATCATTGCAACAGTGCTGAAAGACCAGGGAATCCAGTCCGATGCCTGGCGCTTCCAACTGAGCGCCGAGTACCGGCCACGACGCTATTGCGTGCAGTACGAGACCGATCTGCATTTTCTTCAACGGTTGTGTGAGGAAGAAGGCCTGCACTTTCATTTCCAGCACAGCGCCGATGGGCATGAGCTGGTATTCGGCGACGATCAAAGCGTTTTTTCGAAACCCGAACAGTCAACCGCGTACAGGCAAGACAGCGGCATGATTACCGAAGCGCCGGTGATTGACCGTTTCAAGCTGCGACTGGAACCGCGCCCCACGCACGTCAGCCGCCGTGATTACGACTTCGAGAAACCGCGCCTGCAACTTGACAGCGAGACCAGACACCCGTTGCTGCCTCACCTGGAGGACTACGCCTTTCCAGGCCAGTTCACCCATCGAGACCACGGCAAACATCTGGCCAATCGGGCATTGGAGCGCCACCGCGCCGATTACCGGCAAGCGAATGGGCATAGCGATCAAAGCGCGATGCGCAGCGGCTATTTTTTCGAGATGACCGAACACCCTCGCGCTGACTGGAATGGACTGTGGTTGTTGACTGAAGTGGAGCACACCGGTTTTCAACCTGGAGTGCTGGAAGAGTCGATCACCGACAGTCGTTCGCAGGATGGCTTCAGTCAGGGCTACCGCAACCATTTTGTCGCCACACCTTGGGACGTGATATTCCGACCGGCCCTTGAACACCCCAAGCCCCGGATGATGGGCAATCAGCATGCAGTCGTCACGGGCCCGCCCGGTGAAGAGATTTATTGTGATCAATACGGTCGAGTCAAAGTCCAGCTGCCCTGGGACCGCGACGGGCAGCACGATGAACAATCGAGTTGCTGGCTGCGTGTCGCCGCTGCCTGGGCCCATGACAGTTACGGCAGCGTGCAGATCCCGCGAGTCGGCATGGAAGTGTTGGTGGGATTCACTGATGGCGATCCCGATAAACCCGTCGTCGTTGCCTGCCTGGCCAACGCCGCGACACCGGTACCACTGGATTTGCCGGCCGAGCACACCCGTAGCATTTTCCGCAGTCAGAGCAGCCCCGGTGGGGGCGGTTACAACGAGCTGCGCATCGAGGACAAAAAAGGTGCCGAAGAGATAGCCTTGCGTGCCCAGCGCGATTTTGTCCAGCTCGTTCTCAATGACGAACGCATTCAGGTCGACAACCAGCGAACCGTGGTGATCGGCGGCCTCGCCAGCCACGAACTGCGCGGCGAAGAACAGCGCCTGACCCGCGGCAACCGTTTGACTGAAATCAAACAGGACGATCACCTGCTGGTTCAGGGCGATCAACATCTTCGCGTCACCAGTCAGCGACTCAGCGCCATGCAGCAGATTCAGCTCAGCGCCGGACAACGAGTCGTCATCAACGGTGGAACGCACCTGGGGCTCATGGCTGGCGGTCAATGGCTGACGCTGGGCCCGGAAGGAATTTTCAGCAGCGTGCCGATTCTGCAGGGCGGCACTGCGCCCGTGAGCATGCCAGCGGAGCCTTTGATGCCGGGCGCCTTGCCTTTGCTGAAAGTGGCTTTCCACGCGGCGCAGCAACGCCACGCACTGATTTCAACCCGCGCTTCGCGTTGCCTGATTTGTGAGGCCACCCCAGCATGAAACTCTCGACTTGCCTGCCTGAAGACCTGCCCTGGAACGAGCAACAGGCTTTCCTGTTGCTGGACGGCACGACCTTCAGCGATTTGCCACAGCGCTTGAAAACACTCAATCCCGCCGTAAGCACTGTTGCACTGTATGACAGTGCGCCCTTCACCTCCCTGCGGGATATCTCACCGCTGCTGGTAGCTATTCCACATCCTGACGAAGCGGTTTTTCAGTTCTATCTGCAACAGGCGCATGAAGAGTGGGGAGTGCTGTTGTTCAGCACCTCCCCCGTGCATGACGTGGCTCAACATTTACGCAAACTGCTGACCATCGAGTTGCCCGAAGGCCTGCCAGTGGTTTTGCGCCTGGCCGATGCGGCCGTGGCGCAGGCACTGTTCGGCAGCGGCGATCAACGTTTGTTCGGCCCCCTTTCTTGCGCAGTAATGGCCGATAGCGTCGATGGTCATTGGCATCGTCATCAATCCCGATTGACTGAATGCCCTGAGTTGTCGACGCCCTATCGCCTGAACCCTGAACAGAATGCAGCGCTGGACCGTGTTGACCGACGCCGCGCACTGCTCGAACTCGACACGCATTTGCTCAGTTTTTTCCCCCAGTATCCGGTCGGCAAAACCGTGGGTGAGCGCTGGCCAATGCTCGAACAGCTGGAGTCCGAGGCCAGTGCCTTGGGTTTATGCAGCCAATCCGAGCTTTTCTATTACGCCAACGTCATGGCCTGGCTGAACGGCTCGACGCTCGAACAACATCCGCACATCGCCCAATTGCTCCATACGCCATCGTTGCAATTACCCGGCGAGCGCGTTGCGCTGGCCGCTGATCTGGCCCACCGCTGGGCCACTGAAGGAGAACGCTCATGACCGCTGCTGCCAACCTCGCTGCCGCGGCAGCGTCCAAAACCGCCATCGGTTCTCCCGCTGCCTGCCCCTTGCGGCAAACCCACGTTCAGCTGTTGCCCTTGCGTTATGGACTGGTGGAAAAGCTCCTCGACCCCAGCGCCGAACTGAAACTGCCCTACGCCCTGACTACCCGCCCGCTGGGCATTCGCATGCTGCGCGACGGTTGGTTGTATGTCATCGACAGCGTTACCGGCTATCTCCACGAACATCAGGTACTCAACGGAATGGTCAGCGCCCTGTTACACAAGGGCGCCAAGGTTACCGGTGATCGGCACACGCCCATCGAAGAGTTTCCAGCCCTGGTGTTTTCAAGGCGCAGCACCCTGCACGTGACCTTTGCTGAAGTGCAATGGACAGTGGCCAAATGCGCGCAAGTACTCGACAGCAGGGACGAACGCGAGCACTTCATGCAGGTCGTCGATCTCGGCCCGGTGGATTGCCAAACCGGTGGCACGCACTTGCTGACGGTCAAGCAAGGCCAACGCTGGTTGGCGGAGATTGCTATGGTGCCGGCCCAGCAGGCGCAAGCCGTCAAGGATCGCGCCGAGCTGGAAGCCGAGCTCGCGGCCAACCCGCTGCCGGAGGCCGTTCTATTACCGTCGGTGCTGGTCAGTGACGCTCCCGAACACGAACGCGAGCCCTATTTATGGGAGAAACCCCGACGCTTTCGCGAGGCGCATATCGGCGAGTTTCTGGGGCAGGTTCGCGGGCCTTATCAGGACGACACACTGTTCCTGGTGGTGAATGACGACCTCGGCGTGCTGCGCGACCTGGCCGAGTATCAGGACACTGTCGTCGGCTGGGTCGACGACTGGAGCAATGCCGACCACAACGAACGCGATTACTTGCTGGCCTGCTACATCGAATCCTTGAGCCAACTCAGCCCCGATGATGCCGGCGGTCTGGCCAACGCCAGCGACGACCCCGCAGTCGAGGCCTTGTTTGCCGATCTGCAACAGTTGCCGGAGCCGACCCAGGAACGCACCCGAAAAGCCTTGCTGGAGTACCTGAACAAGGGCGGTAAGGTCGAGCAGATAGACGTACCGGCGCCCCCGGAGCTGGAGCAATTGCGCAAGGAAGCCCTTGCCACAATCTTCGTGATGGGTAAGCACCAAGGCACCGCCGTCCACAGCGCTGCGATTGAGGATGCAGACCGCAATTATTACACTCGCCAACATTTCAAGGTTGCCCCTGCGGACTTCGTTGAACGTCACCTCAGAGCCTTGGTCAAGCTCGGCAGGGAGCAAAACACACGCATCGAAGACGTGCTCGAGGGCTCCTGGTTCTCAGGCACACGCGGGATCAACGATTTCATCGACCGCCCGGCCATGGACAACTCGCTGTTTCAGCAGCGTGCCGACCTTGGCCGCTGGAACCGCTTGCTCGAGCGCATCACCGCTGACCGCACGCAACTGGTGTGTGCCGGTCGCTACCATCGCTCGGCCTGGTACTACGACGCGCAGGATCCGCAGCAACTGGGCGAAGCCTTTAACGCCGAGTACGCCTGCCTCAAAGACATTTGCCGCAGCGACCACGCCAGTGAAGAGATGCTTGGCTACCTGGAAAAACACCCGGAGCTGACGCGACGGCTGTTCTATACCTTGCCGCTGCACATTCGGCCCGAGCTGCTGGTGCAATACAGCGTGTTGTCCAACGCCGGCATGGGCCTGTTCAACAACCTGCCGCACTGGCTGGAAGCCCTGCAGAAAATCGAACAACCGCACCTGCCCGCCCTCGACGATTTACCCGACCACACCCGTGCCGTCGCCGACGCGACCCAGCACAGCCTGAGCCCCGCGCTGAACCTGGGCCTGAGCCGCGCATTGGAAGGTTTCGATCTGGCAGGAGGGAAAGTCCCAGACCTCGACGAATTGTTCCGCCACCTGCCCAAAGCGCTGCCGGCGCGGATCCTCGATGCGGCGAAAACCACTGGCGTGACCTTCACCATCGCCACCCCGGGGGAACACGCGGCGCTGCAAACCGACATCAAGGACGTGCTTAGGGAACGCGGTTACCTCAAGGACCTGACCGTCAAACGCAAGCAGCTCACCCACAACAAAAACCAGGCCGGCCACAAGCAGCCACGGGCGATCGAGTTGCAGACCGAGATCGTTCGGGTGCGTGCGGAGTTGACGCAACTCGAAGGCCGTCTGGCGGGTGCACTGAGCCCGATTGCCGAACTGCCGGATCATTCGGTGCGCACCTATGGCGCCACGCCGGCTCGGGCGGGAGTGACCGTGGTGTTTCCACCGGCGCAGCAGCAGGAGGTGAGGAGTTTGTTGAAGAACGTTCGGCTGGGGATTCAGGGGGTGCCGAATGCGGATCTGATTAAAAGCGAAGGGGTCGGGTTGTTGGTGTTTTTGGTGCAGGCGGTGAATTTGGTGGGGGTTGTGAGGGAAACGTTTAGCCAATCACGAGATAAACGTAAGTTGGGGCCGTTGATTAGTGCGAGTTTTGCCACGGGAGCTGCCGGATTCACCGCCGCTCAAAGCCTGGCAGATACCGCTCTGAAGGCACGCAGCGATAAGCTAGTAGAGGCGCTTCAACATCTCGCCTTGGAGAATGTGCATGTGCAGATGGGGAAGCTGCATGTTGGACTAGGCATTTTTACTTACGTTTCAGGTTTGGCTTCTTCATTGTCCAGCCTCAATACCCAACACCAGAATTGGCAACAGGCAACGCGAAGCGGCAACCGCGCGGCGCAGAGTAGCGCTGCTCTTGCCACCGTGGGTGCTTCTGGCATGACAGCCGTCAATGCCTATGGCTTTGGTCACACCTTACACGCGGGGGGCACCGTACTAATCGCAAAAAGCACAGCCGCAAGAACAGCCGCCTGGGCTGCTGCCGGTACACGCCTTTCAACAGTGTTTTTCCGGGTCAACCTGGCCGGTGCCTTATTTACGGTACTCGAACTGGGCGGCACCTGGCTTTACAACCGCTACAACATCAGCGCTCACGACAAGTGGCTAAAAACCACGCCATGGAGCCTGGACTCCGATGAACGCGGCAACTACAGCCTGGATGAGTACCAACGTTACCTAGGTGATTTACTTCACGCCCCTTCTGCACAACTTGGCCCGAACAAGCATGATTCATTGCTGAAGAACCTGTTTTTGCGCGCCAAACCCAGCGACATTCATCTGACGCTGCCGGAGCTCAAGCTCAGTAACTTCCAGCCCCCCTTGAGCGGTAAACCGTCTCACCGCTTGGGCATTGGCGCCCATCGTCTTTTCCGCCCCCTCGACAGCCGCGGTACCGCGCGTGAGCGCAAGGATGTCATCAGCGATGAAGTAACGGACAGCCTGCAGGTTGTGCAAGCAGACCCATTGATTCTATGCCTTCAATATCCGCTGAATCGTGACGCCCCTCTGACGCCGGTGGCTGAGACACTGGAGCTGGGGGTGTGCGTGCAAACCTTGAGCGCCAACGGAGAGTGGATCTCTCGCACCCACGTCATTCACCTCAATCCTCGGGCTGAAGGCCATTTTCCTTCGCTGCCCCGTCAATCCGTCACCGAGCA
>NZ_JBXAMS010000012.1:0-189788 GCF_058800905.1 Pseudomonas sp. GW822-FHT04C11
GCAAGGCGCCACGGCCAGTGTCACACTCAGCTACACCATGACCGACGAGCATGGCGCGATCTCGACCAGCAGCGTAGGTGTGACCATCACCGGCACCAACGACGCGCCGGTAGCGGTGGCCGATGTCGCCGCCGGTACGGAAAACCAGACCCTGAGCATCGACGTGTTGGCCAACGACACCGATGTCGACGACGGTCACGCGTTCACCTTGGTCAGCGCCAGTGCGCCAATCGGCCAGGGCAGTGCCAGCGTGGTCGGCAACCAGTTGCAGTTCAATCCGGGAAGCGACTTCGATCACCTGGCGCAAGGCGTGGTCGAGCACGTGACGCTCAGTTACCAGATGCAGGACCAGTACGGAGCGCTCTCAAGCTCCACGGTGGACGTGACGATCACCGGCACCAACGACGCGCCGGTAGCGGTGGCCGATACGGCCGCCGGCACGGAAAACCAGACCCTGACCATCAACGTGCTGGCCAACGACACCGATGTCGATGACGGCCACCTGCTCACGCTGAACTCGGCCAGCGCGCCGGCAAACAAAGGCAGTGCCAGCGTGGTCGGCAACCAGCTGCTGTTCAATCCGGGGAGCGACTTCGATCATCTGGCACAGGGCGTGGTCGAGCACGTGACGCTCAATTACCAGATGCAGGATGAACACGGCGCGCTCTCGAGTTCCACGGTGGACGTGACCATCACCGGCACCAACGACGCGCCGGTGGCGGTGGCCGATACGGCCGCCGGTACGGAAAACCAGACCCTGACCATCAACGTGCTGGCCAACGACACCGACGCTGACGACGGCCACCTGTTCACGCTGAACTCGGCCAGCGCGCCGGCAAACAAAGGCAGTGCCAGCGTGGTCGGCAACCAGCTGGTGTTCACCCCGGGAAGTGATTTCGACCATCTGGCGCAGGGTGCGGTCGAGCACGTGACGCTCAATTACCAGATGCAGGATGAACACGGCGCGCTCTCGAGTTCCACGGTGGACGTGACCATCACCGGCACCAACGACGCGCCGGTGGCGGTGGCCGATACGGCCGCCGGTACGGAAAACCAGACCCTGACCATCAACGTGCTGGCCAACGACACCGACGCTGACGACGGCCACCTGTTCACGCTGAACTCGGCCAGCGCGCCGGCAAACAAAGGCAGTGCCAGCGTGGTCGGCAACCAGCTGGTGTTCACCCCGGGAAGTGATTTCGACCATCTGGCGCAGGGTGCGGTCGAGCACGTGACGCTCAATTACCAGATGCAGGATGAACACGGCGCGCTCTCGAGTTCCACGGTGGACGTGACCATCACCGGCACCAACGACGCGCCGGTGGCAGTGGCCGATACGGCCGCCGGTACGGAAAACCAGACCCTGACCATCAACGTACTGGCCAACGACACCGATGTCGATGACGGCCACCTCTTCACGCTGAACTCGGCCAGTGCGCCGGCAAACAAGGGTACGGCCAGCGTGGTCGGCAACCAGCTGCTGTTCAACCCCGGAACTGACTTCGACCACCTGGCGCAAGGGGTGGTCGAACACGTGACACTCAGTTACCAGATGCAGGACCAGTACGGGGCACTCTCGAGTTCCACGGTGGACGTGACCATCACCGGTACCAACGATGCTCCGGTAATGACGGCAGGTGGTTCTCTGTCGTACACAGAGAACCAGGCAGCGACGGCGATCAACTCGGTGCTGACGGTCACCGATGTCGACAGTAGCAACCTAACGGGCGCTACGGTATCGATCACCAGCAACTTTGCCTCGGGTCAGGACGTACTCGGGTTCACCAACCAGAACGGCATCAGCGGCAGCTACAACGCAAGCACTGGCGTGCTGACACTAAGCGGGACGTCGTCGGTGGCGAACTATCAAGCCGCGCTACGTTCGGTGACCTACTCCGACACCAGCGACAACCCGTCGACGGCACCGCGCACGATTAGCTTCCAAGTGGATGACGGCTCTGCTGCTAACCACGCGAGCAACGTCGCAACGACGACCGTCACTGTGGCGGCAACCAATGACGCGCCGATAGTGGACTTGAATGGTGGCAGCGCGGGCAATGACGCAACGGCGAACTATCCAACAGGCACCTCGCAGTTATTGATTGCGCCGTTGGCGACGGTCACCGACGTCGACTCGCCGAACCTGTCGTCAATGACTGTCACGTTGACGAACGCTATGGACAGCAACAATTCGAACGTCAGGGAAATGCTCTCTCTGAACGCGTCAGCATCGACCGCCGCTACGGGGTTGACGGTGACCGGTGTTGCCAGTGGCGCAAACAATGGGATCTATACACTGACGATCACTGGCTCGGCTAGCCAGGCCACCTACCAGACTATCCTCAAAGGCGTTCAGTACACCGACACCAAGACCGGAAGCCACAACGTTACCGACCGAATCGTGAACGTGGTGACCAACGATGGAGCTGCAAATAGTCTCTTGCACACAGTCACAATCCATGTGGCAGCTCCGGCTGGCGTAGCCGGCGAGGCTATCAATCTGGCACTGACCGATCCCACGCCCGACACCTCTGAGGTCATTACCTACAAGGTGAGCGGGGTTCCGATAAATTGGGTACTGAGTGCCGGAACCAGAAACGGTGACGGTAGTTGGACGATACAGACCAGCGACCCCTCCGCACTGACGGTCATGACGCCATCCACCTATGCCGGTGCGATGGAACTCACAGTAACTTACGGATGGACCAATGCGGACGGCAGTACAAGCACTCATATCGTTTCCGACAACGTCGAAGCCTACGCCCCCGGCTCGCCGATCTTCGCCTTGTCAGCGGACGACAACCTCACTGCCTCCAGCGGTGCTGACCTGTTCGTGTTCGCTCAGCCGGTTGGCAACAACGTCATCCACAGCTTCGATACGGCAGCGGACAAAATCGACTTGATCGGCTTCACGGGCGTTACCGGCTTTGCTGACTTGAGCATCGCTCATGACGCAAACGGCAATGCGTTGATCAGCATGGGGTCCGGCCAGACGGTAACCCTGAAAGGTGTCGATGCGGCGGGCTTGAGCGAAGCGAACTTCCAGTTCGATGTGGATCCGCTCACCACCAATACCGGCACCATCAGCATTGCCAACGGGGCGATCATGCCGTTTGGTGGCAGCATCCATAACAGCGGCACCATCGAGCTCGGCTCCACCGGCACTGAAACCGACCTGGAAATCCTCTTCCGTGGCGCGACCTTGACCGGCGGCGGACATGTGCTGCTATCCGACAGCGCGCACAACGTGATTTTCGGTGGCAGCGCCGACACCGTGCTGACCAACGTCGACAACCACATCTCCGGTGCCGGCCAACTCGGCGCAGGGCAAATGGTGCTGGTCAATGAGGGGCTGATCCAGGCCGACGGGCTGAACAGCCTGGTGCTCGACACCGGCTCCCACACCATAGTCAACAGCGGCGTGCTGGAATCCACGGGCACGGGGGGCATGACGGTGACCAGCGCAGTCGATAACTCCGGTCACCTGTGGGCCAATGGCGGCGACCTGCGCCTGCTGGCAGACGTAACCGGCAACGGCAGTGCCACAATCGATGGCGACGCCAGCTTGATCTTCGGCGGCGGCGCCCACGCGTCAGTCGCCTTCCACGGAGAAGGTGCGGGTACGCTGATCGTGGAGCACGCCGCGGATGCCGGCTCGCTGGTCGGCATTCTCGGACTCGAAAGCAATGACTCGCTGATGTTCGGCGATATTGCCTTCGGCGCCAACACCCAGCTCGGCTACAGCGCCAATGCCCTTGGCTCCGGCGGCCTGCTGACGGTGGACGACGGCGTGCATCGGGCCGAAATGAACCTGCTGGGGCACTACTCGGCGGCCGACTTCCATGTCACCGACGGCGGCGCAGCCGGCACCCTGGTCGATTACCACGGCGTATCCAGCGGTACACTGGTGGGCAGCATGCTCGCGGACGTGGTCAGTGGCGGCGACGGCAACGACATTCTCGCGGGACGTGGCGGGGAGGACATACTCAGCGGTGGCGCGGGAGCCGATGTGTTTGCCTACCTCAGCCCGAACGACGGCGGCGACACCATCCTCGACTACAACTTCGCGGAAGGTGACACGCTCGACCTCTCCGCGCTGCTCAAGGCCAACTTCGTTAGCGGCAGCAGCCAGGTGTCAGACTTCGTCCAACTGGCGAAGTCCGGCAGCGACATCACCGTGAAGGTGGATACCGATGGTGCAGCCAATGGTGCGCATTTCACTGATGTGGCGGTCCTTGCCAACGCTGGCACGGCCGGCACCGATCTTGTGCGTGCCTGGTTCGGGGATGCTGACCATACGCTGAAGACCTGACAGACTGGAGCTACCCGGGGGGGCAAACATTTGCCTCCCGGGCTGCCAGGCAAAGCCAAAGCATCGCCTACATCGGCGCTGGCGGTCCGATCAGCCGGCCCATGACGCCGAACAGTCCCAGCGACCTGATTGCCTCCAGTTCCCCCTGCGTTTCTATCTGCTCGGCAATCAACGGTAAATCGATGCTGTTGGTCGCGCGGAAAATGGCTTCGATGAACAGGCGTTTGTCGCTTTGCTGGTCGATGGCGCGAATGTAGCTGCCGTCGATTTTCAGGTAGGCCAAACCGAGTTGGGTGAGGTTGCCGATCTGGCTGAAGCTGCCACCGAAGTGCTGCAGGCCGATCCCGTAGGCGGTGCCGTGCAGGCTCAGGCACAGTTGACGCAACTCTTCGGGGGGCGGCAGTTGGCGTTCGTCGAGTTCAAGGGTCAGCAAGGGGCCGAGGCTGGGCAGGCCGTCGAGCATATCGAGGATCAGGCGCCGTTGCGCGGCATCGCGCAGGGTACTGCCGGACAAGCTCAGGGCCAGCGGCCAAGGGTGTTCGGCAAGGTAGTCGAGGGTGTGTTCGAGCATTGCCAGGTCGAACCGCGCCGACCAGCCGAGACGCTCTATCCAGGGGAGAAAGTGTCCGGCACAAATGGCTTTGCCCTGCGGATCGAGCAGGCGCGCCAGCACCTTGTGGTGCAGCACCTGGCTGGTGTCGGCGCATTGCACCACGGGTTGGAAGTACAACTGCATCTTGCCATGGGTCAGAGCGTCATCGATCCAGGTACGCCAGTCGTGCTGCGTCTGGTTCGGTGGGTTATCGGACTGCTGCAGATGCACCCACGGCCGTTCTGGATGCTGCTGGGCCTGAGTCAGTGCCTGATCGAGGCGCAGCAGAATGTCGGTGGAGGCTTCGCCGGGTGTGTAGGCGACGATTCCCAGATGCGCCACTGGCATGCAGTCGCTGGCGCCGGTCAGGCGCAGGTTTTCCAGAGTGGCGCTGATCTCTGCGGCCAGGCGCGCTGCGTCCTTGCTGTCCAGGCCTGGGGTCAGCAGGCTGAACTCACCGCCCCGATTGCGTGCGGCCAGCCAGGTATGGCGATCCGGCTGTTGAGTCAGGCGCTTGAGTAACTGAGCCACGGCGCTGATCAGCGCGTCGGTGCGCTGGCCACCCAGTCGCTGGTTGAGCCCGGTCAGGTCATTGATCCGCAACATCAGCAGGTGTCCGGCGCTGCTCTGCTCAGTCACCAGCAACTGATCGGTGAGTTGTTCGTTGAGCAAACGGCGGTTGGCCAGCCCCGTGAGACTGTCCTGAAACGACTCGGCGCGCAGTTGTTCGCTTCGTGCAGCTTCTTCGGCAAACAGCCCTTTGAGCTTTTCGACCATTTGGTTCATCGCCAGCACCACGCGTTTGAGTTCCGGGGTTCTGGGCACCTTCGGCAGGCTGAGAAACTCGCGTTTGTTGATGGCTTCGGCCTGTTTGACCATGGCGTCGAGCGGGCGCAGTTGCCGACGGAGCAACCAGCCGCCGAACATCGCGCTGAGCAACCCGCACAGCAGTAACCAGACCAGACTGCCGAGGGTACTGTCCCACAGTTTGCTCAGGACGAACTGTGGGTTGCTCACCACTTCAACCCGCGCGGCTTGCTCCCAACCGCGCATCACCAACGCATCCCCGCCTTGCGGATGCAGGTTCACCAGATCGACGAACCAACCCGGTACGCGTTCGGTGGTGACGACCGCATTGCGCTCGACCAGGACGCGCTCGTCCTCGATATTGATGACCCGGATACTGGAAAAGTAGCCACTGTCGAAGACCGAGCTGACCATCAATTCAATCATCGCCAGATCGTCGATCTGTGTGGTCAACGACAGCCCCAGTGCGGTGGCAGTGTCCTGGGCATGGGAGCGCAATTGGCTGAGTATCTGCGCACGCGAGCTTTCCAGGCCGACAAAGAAACTGCCGCTGAAGGCGACCAGCAAGAACAGGCAGATGGCCAAAAACAACTGTTTGAGTAGCGACATGAGACGCTCCGGAGCGTTGACCTTCCTGGACGACGGGATATGTCTGGCCGCAGACGTGCAGATGCCTGGAGTTTAGGCGCTGTTTTGCGGGAAGCAGGGCAGATTGTCGGGGGCGGGGGGATAGATGAGCTTAGGTGGCGAAGCGTATTCAGGGTTTGATCAGGGTTTTCTGCCGCAGGATATAAACCGTCACCAGCACTGCGCTGGTCAGCATGAAACCGCGTGCCCAGGGCAGTGGGACGAGGATGCAGGACAGGCTTATGCTCAGCCACATCAGGCCAATGGCGTAGACCTTGCCCTTGAGCGGAATGCCGTTGCCGTCCAGATAGTCGCGAATCCAGGGGCCGAGTCGTGGATGCTCGACCAGCCATTGATAAAAGCGCGGCGAACTGCGGGCGAAACAGGCGGCCGCCAACAGCAGGAAAGGGGTGGTGGGCAGTACAGGCAGGAAGATCCCGATCACCCCCAACGCTACGCTCAGCCAGCCGATGGCCAGCAGCACGTAGCGCAGGATCAGGGGGCGTTTGCCTATGGGTTCAGCCACAGGCAACGACTTAGTGGTGACGAGGCTTGAGGATCGCCGGTTTTTCGTCTGGCGCGTTGCACAGCAGGTACAGCGCGGTCAGGGCTTCCGGGATCTGCACGATCATGTCGTCCATCAGGTTGGCGTCGGCCGCGATGTCGGAGAACTCTGGCTGTTCGTCGAACAGGCCGGAACCGACCATGATCGGCAGCAGCATTTCGCTGACTTCGTCTTCGGCGGTTTCGAACCAGGCTTCTTCACGCAGGAATACGCCTTCCATGAAACCGATGCACCAGCCGCGCAGGTCGGAATCATCCGGCTCTTCGCCCAGGTCCAGGTCGCATGGCAGCTCGAACTCTTCATCGGACGCCAGTTGGCGAGCGATATGAGCCTTGAGGGCCAACAGGGTCGATTCGATTTCCTGACGCTCGGCGTCATCGCGATAATGCGGCTCTTCGGCGAACAGCGCGTCGATCCACTCACGATCAGGCACCGTCTCGGAACAGATCGACAGGGCTGTCAGATAGCCGTGGGCGGCCACATAGTCCAGCGCCTCGTCATGCAGCTCGTCGGCGTCGAGGAAGGCTTGCAGGCGGGTTAGTTGCTCAGCGAAGGACATTGAAGGGCTACCTTGGGAATATACGATGCCCAATTCTAGGCGTTCTTGAGCGGTCCGGCCAGCCGCACGGCAGATTTGCCCGCATTCCAGACCAGTCTAATCCCGATCCGTAGGGAATTGTTGATCTGGGCGGGGAGGCTATTCGTCAGTGACCCCCATTGCCCGGTATCGCTCGGGTATACTCGCGCGTTTTGCAAAGCCCTGCAGGTGTCGCGACGGTCCCGGACAAATCCGCTTACGGATCTGTCCGTGACAACGTGGTTTTTTGATCCAGCCTGCACACAGGGATATTCAGCACCATTTGGAGTTTTTCATGCTCGAACAGGCTCAGCGCGTCCTCAAGGACATCTTCGGCTACGATAGTTTTCGTGGCCGTCAGGGTGCCATCATTGAGCGCGTGGCCAGCGGCGGTGACGCTCTGGTGCTGATGCCGACCGGCGGCGGCAAATCGCTGTGCTTCCAGGTCCCGGCACTGTTGCGCGATGGCTTGGCGGTGGTGGTTTCACCGCTGATTGCCTTGATGGACGATCAGGTTGCGACCCTCGAAGAACTCGGTGTGGCCGCGGCGGCGCTCAATTCGACCTTGAGCGCCGAGCAACAGCGCGATCTGGCGGCGCGGATCAAGCGCGGCGAAGTGAAGATGCTGTACCTGGCACCTGAGCGCCTGGTCCAGCCACGGATGCTGGCATTCCTGCAAAGTCTTGAAATCGCGCTGTTTGCCATCGACGAAGCTCACTGCGTGTCCCAATGGGGGCACGATTTCCGCCGGGAATACCTGCAACTGGGCCAGTTGGCGGAACTGTTCCCCAACGTCCCGCGCATTGCCCTGACCGCCACGGCCGACAAGCGCACCCGGGAAGAAATCGTCGAGCGCCTGCATCTGCAGAACGCCGAGCGCTTTCTGTCGAGTTTCGATCGGCCGAACATTTTTTACCGCATCGTGCCCAAGGAGCAGCCGCGCAAGCAGTTGCTGGCGTTTTTGGCTGAACGACGCAGCGATGCCGGCATCGTCTATTGTCTGTCGCGCAAGAAGGTCGATGAAGTAGCGGTGTTCCTCAGCGAGCAGGGTTTCCCGGCGCTGCCGTACCACGCCGGCCTGCCCAACGACACGCGGGCTCACCACCAGAAGCGCTTCCTCAACGAGGAAGGCCTGATCATGGTCGCCACCGTGGCATTCGGCATGGGCATCGACAAACCCAACGTGCGCTTTGTCGCGCATCTGGACTTGCCAAAGTCCCTTGAGGCCTATTACCAGGAAACCGGTCGGGGTGGCCGTGACGGTCTGCCGGCAGATGCCTGGATGGCTTACGGCCTGCAAGACGTGGTGATGCTCAAGCAGATGCTGCAGAACTCCGAAGGCGATGAGCGCCACAAGCGTCTGGAGCAGCACAAGCTCGACGCCATGCTCTCGCTGTGTGAAGAAACCCGCTGCCGCCGTCAGACGCTGCTGGCCTATTTCGACGAAGACATGCCGCAGCCCTGCGGGCATTGCGACAACTGTGTCGACGGTGTGCAGACCTGGGACGCCACCGAACCCGCCCGTCAGGCACTGTCGGCGATCTACCGCACCGGCCAGCGTTATGGCGTCGGGCATTTGGTGGACGTGTTGCTGGGCAAGGACAACGAAAAAGTCCGCAGCTTCGGCCATCAGCATCTGTCGGTATTTGGTGTCGGCAAGGCGCGGGCCGAAGGTGAATGGCGTTCCCTTTTCCGACAGTTGGTGGCGCGCGGTCTGGCGGACATTGACCTGGAAGGCTACGGCGGCCTGCGTTTAAGCGACAGCTGTCGGCCGTTGCTCAAGGGCGAAGTGACCCTGGAGCTGCGCCGCGACCTCAAACCGCAAACCACCGCGAAAAGCAGCAGCACCAGCCAGGCCAGCCAGTTGGTGCGAGGCGAAGAACGCGAGCAGTGGGAAGCCTTGCGCGCCCTGCGCCGCAAGCTCGCTGGAGAGCATGGCGTGCCGCCGTACGTCATCTTCCCCGATTCGACCTTGCTCGAAATGCTTCGCAGCCAGCCAAGCTCGTTGCCGGAGATGGCCAAGGTCAGCGGTGTCGGTGCACGCAAGCTGGAGCGCTATGGCGAGGCCTTCCTCGAAGTGCTGGGCGGCCAGGCCGAGGCGCCGAAAGTGGTTGCCGACCTGCGTCACGAATTGATCACACTGGCGCGCGCCGGCATGACGCCGATGCAGATTGCCGGTCAGTTGCAGTGTTCGGAAAAGAACGTGTACACGATGCTCGCCGAGGCCATCGGCAAGCAGCAACTGTCGCTGGAGCAGGCACTGGACCTTCCGGAAGACCTGATGGGTGAAGTCCAGGACGCCTTCCTGGACGGCGAGGGCGAGTTGCCGCCGGTGTCGGAGATTTCCGCGTTGTTTGCCGGTCGTGTTCCCGAGGGCGTTTTGTACTGTGTGAGAGCGGCATTGCAGTCGGAGTTTGAAATTTAAGTGTCGAAGATCAAGATGTAACGATTCAGTACAGACCGAGCCTTGCCTAGAGTCGAGGGCCATGCTTAGCTGACTAATAATTAGTTTCAGCCTATTTCAGTCTAACCATGAGTTTTTTATGCCGTTAACCGATCAACACCGTTTTGGCATGCAGTTGGCGCAGATGTCTCGCGGCTGGCGCGCCGAACTGGATCGCCGTCTTGCCGGCCTTGGCCTGTCCCAGGCCCGCTGGCTGGTGCTGTTGCACCTGGCGCGTTTCGAAGAAGCCCCCACTCAGCGTGAGTTGGCACAAAGCGTCGGTGTTGAAGGACCGACACTGGCGCGTCTGCTCGATAGCCTGGAAACCCAAGGCCTGGTGCAGCGTCAGGCGGTGGCGGAAGACCGCCGGGCGAAAAAGATCGTGCTGTGCGCGCCCGCCCGTCCCTTGATCGAACAAATTGAAACCATTGCCGCCGAGTTGCGCCATGAGCTGTTCGAGGGTGTCAACGAGGAAGATATGCGGGTGTGTATGCGGGTCCATGGGCACATTTTGGCCAATCTGGAAAAATCTTGAGGCATAACCACACCGCAGACTTTTGAGAACTGGCGCAGAGCAGACTATAAGAACTACCAGGCAATTACGTGTTCACACTGGACGTGCGAATGCGCACAGGTTGATTCTGGTTAGCTAAGGAATGCTCATGCTCGAGAGTTTGCAGTCTGTGTTACGGCGCTCCGTCAGCCTGTTGTCGGTCGCCGGTGCCTTGAGTTACTCCGCATTGGCACCCGCGTTGGGGTTGGGCGACATCACGTTGCACTCAGCCTTGAACCAGCCGTTGAATGCCGAAATCGCCTTGGTCGATCCCGGTGCCCTGAGTGACGGTGAACTCTCGGTCAGCCTGGCGACGGCGGATGAGTTCGCCCGCGCCGGTGTCGAGCGAGTGTTTTTTCTCAACGACCTGCGTTTTACCACCGTTCTGCGTGGCAATCGCAGCGTGATTCGGGTGGTGTCCAGCAAGCCGGTCAATGAACCGTTCCTGAATTTTCTGGTGCAGGCGAACCAGCCCAATGGGCATCTGCTGCGCGAATACACGGTGCTGATCGATCCACCGGGTTCACCGGGGATCGTACCGGTGAGTGAGGTCGAGCCGGCCCCGGCGATCACCCAGCAACCCACTGCTGCCGCACCCGCCAAAACGCCAGCTGTTGCTCCAGCGAGCACGGCGCCTGCGGCTACCGATCCGACTTCCGAATTGCTGGCAGCCAGTGTCCTGGAAAACCAGCAACTGAAACAAACGATCGATCAGTTGAACAGCCGGCTACAAGCCCAGGATGAACAGATCGCCAGCCAGCGCAAGCAAGTCAGCGATCTGCAAACCGAGTTGGCCGAAGCCAAAAAACCTTTACCCGCCCCCGTCATTCCCGTCGTGCCAATTCCGGTGCCCACAGCCGCTGTGGATGAGACGAGCAGTGGTTGGGCGTTGTGGCTGATCGGCGGCCTGTTGGTGCTTGGCGTGCTATTGCTACTGGGCCTGTTTGCGCTCCGTCGGCGGCGGGTACAGCCTGTATCAGCATCCGCGCCGCGACATGAGCCGGTGGTCAGTCGGGGAGCGCCCGATAGTGCACAGAAACCATCGATTGAGCTTTCTGCGATGCAGTCTCCCCCTGCGAACCGCGAAACCGCTCATGGGGCGGAAGTGCTTGAGGGTGTCGGTATCTACCTGACCTATGACCGCTACGCCGAGGCGGTCAGTCTATTGCGCGAAGCCTTGCTTAAAGAGCCGCAGCGCAGCGATTTGAACCTGAAGTTGTTGGAGGTACTGGGGCTGCAGGGCGACAGCGCAGCTTATTCGGAGCATGAAAACAGTTTGCATGAAGCGGGTTACAGTGCCGAGGTGCTGGAGCAGATTCGCGCACGTTCGCCGAAACTGGCCAGTGCACAATCGTTGGCGACTCTTGAGTCGACGGCTGAAACGACGGCTGAACCTGCTGCCTCGGTAGAGGATGAGTTCCAGTTGAATCTGGATGACTTGTCGATGGATTCGAGCTGGGATCTGGCCTGTCCGTCCGACACAACAGCGGCAATGGCTGAACCCGTGGATCAGCTGGAACCGTTGGACGATGGCTTTCTCGACCATTTCGCCGATGCATCGCCGCCTCTGGAACTTGAGCCGTTGTCGGGCGGGCTCGCAGTGCCTGAGCACGAAGAGATCCACCCCGGCAAACTGGAAGAGGCGCAGAACTGCATCGACGACGGTGATCTGGACAGCGCCATTGCGCTATTGAACGAGTTACTCAAGGACAGTGACGAATCCTTGAAGCAAACCGCCCGCAGCCTGTTGGCCAGCATACGCTGAGCTCCTGTAGGAGCATGGCTTGCCAGCGATGGCGTCCGTGAGATCGCTATCGCCAGCAAGCTGTGCTCCTACAGGTGTCGCGCAGCCATCAATTTTCGCAATACCTGTGATCAGTACGTCTGCCCAAGGCTCAGGTAAATCGAGCGGCAAAGGCGGCTATCATAGCGGCGCCATCGAGCTCAGGAGTCCAGCACGCCATGACCACACACAAACCGGAAGTTGTCATCACTTACTGCACGCAATGCCAGTGGCTGTTGCGCGCCGCCTGGCTGGCCCAGGAGCTGCTCAGTACCTTCGGTGACGACCTGGGCAAAGTTTCTCTGGTGCCGGGAACCGGCGGGGTGTTTTTCATTACCTGCGACGGGGTGCAGATCTGGGAACGCAAGGCCGATGGCGGTTTCCCGGAAGCCAAGGTGCTCAAGCAGCGGGTCCGGGATCAGATCGATCCCGACCGCGATCTCGGACACAACGATAGAACTCAGTGAGAGGCGGCTTCGGCCGTCACGCTTTTCTTGCTTAAGCTGCCAGACAGACTGCTGGACACCACGATCGCGATGATGATCAGCGCACCGCCAATCAACATCCGCAGTGTCGGATTCTCACCGAACAGCAGCCAGGCGACGGTGATGCCGTAAACCGGCTCCAGGGCAAACACCACCGCGGCGGTGCGAGCCTTGATCACCGCCAGGCTGGCCACGAACAGGCTGTGGGCGACGCCGGTGCAGAACACTCCGAGCAGACCGATCCACAGCCAGTCGATGGCGCGCACCTCACTCAAGCCCGGTGCTGCCACCGGCAACAGGCAGAGGGCGACCACTACGTTCTGACACAGCGCTGCCTGCACGGCGGGTATACGCCCGGAGCTGGCACGGTTGGTCAGCGACAGCAAGGCGAACAGCAGGCCCGAGCCCACCGCCCAGAGCAGACCGCTGGTGGCTTCACTGGCGAGGTCGAAATCCGGGGTAACCAACACCAGGCCGACGCTCACCAGCGTCACCAGAAGTATTTCATTGGCGCGGATTCGCTCGCGGAAGATCAGGCCTTCGAGGATCACTGTGAACGCCGGGAAACTGGCAAAGCCCAGGGTCGCAATCGCCACGCCGGCGACTTTCACCGCAATGAAAAAACTCACCCAATGCCCGGCCAGCAACAGGCCGCTGAGGAGCAGGCGACGCCAGTCCACGGCTTCGAGTTTCTGCCAGCCAGTGCTGCTGGCGAAACGGGCAAAGAATGCCAGAGCGATCACCGCGAATGCCGCACGGCCAAAGACAATGATGGCAGGGGAGGCCGCGGCGAGTTTGCCGAACACACCCGTCAGGCCAAACATCAATGCGCCGATATGCAGGGCGCCAAGGGCGGTACGCGGAGTCATTTCAATCCTTAATCCATAGAGGCAATGACGACATTGAACCGCGTGACGGCCTGATCTGTCTGTCGTCAAACTCGCGTTTTTTATCGTCAGCCTAGCGCTTGCCCGCCGTACGACGCAGTGCGCCCGGCGAGGCGCCGAACTCGCGCATCACCGCTGCGGCGAAGGCGCTCTGGGAGCCATAACCGACACGGCAGGCGACTTCGCCGATGGGCAGCGCGGATTCACGGAGCAACTTCACCGCGATATGCAGGCGGCGACTGCGGATGTAATCCATCGGCGTCTGTCCGCATTCAGCGACAAAGCGTGCGTGCAGACGTGCGCTGGACAGCCCGGCGACGCGCGCCAGATCGGCGACTTGCAGCGGATAGGCGGCGTATTGGTCGATGTGCGCGTTGAGCGCGGCGTAAGGCAAGCGGCGCCCGGCGATGCTGCTTGGCGCGGCGTTGTTGAGGCTGGCGAGCAACAATACGGCGCCTTGCTGGGCGATCAGCGGGTCTGCGACCGGGCTGCTCGCCAGCCAGCTCACCAGCTGGCTTTGCCCGGCATCCAGCGGCAAGCGTCCGGGGTTGTCGAGCAAGCGCCGACTGGCCTCGGCATGCTCGCCCAATGATTGCGAAACCCATTGGTCGCTCGGCACATCGAGCACCAGGCAGCGGCTGCCATTCGGGCTGCCGCAAGCGTGATGAGCACCTGCCGGTACGACCACAAAACTCTGCTGCACCACCTGGCTGCCATGACCGCCGACCTCGAAGTCGAGCGCGCCCGACAGGCCGAACACCAGTTGCGCGTGGTCATGGCTGTGGACGATCAGGTCGTGGGTGTACTGGCGTAGCGTGAGGATCGGTCTCATCGCAGTCTCCTGGGCAGACTCGCAGTCTACACCGGCCGCGCCTGGGTCCGGGTTGTCATCAGACTGCCGTATTTGTGTCATGGGCTATTAATCGCTGCGGTGCAAGCTTGCGAAAAATCTCGCAGAGGTTGCCCATGACCAGCGCCGAACGTGCAAAACCCAGCCGTAAACAACGCGTGCGCACCTTGTGGATCTCCGATGTGCACCTCGGCACCCGGGATTGTCAGGCCGAGCATTTGTCGCAGTTTCTCAAGGGCTATCAGGCTGACAAGATCTATCTGGTCGGCGACATCATCGATGGCTGGAAGCTGCGCAGCGGCATGTACTGGCCGCAGGCTCACACCAACGTCATTCGCCGTTTGCTGACCATGAGCAAGCGCGGCACCGAGGTGATTTATGTCACCGGCAACCACGATGAATTTCTGCGGCGCTATTCGAAGCTGATCCTGGGCAACATTCAACTGGTGGACGAGGCGGTCCACGTTACTGCGGATGGCCGGCACCTGTTGGTGATTCATGGCGATCAGTTCGATGTGATCACCCGTTATCACCGCTGGCTGGCGTTTCTCGGCGACTCGGCCTATGAGCTCACTCTGACCCTCAACCGCTGGCTCAACCACTGGCGTGCACGGTACGGCTACGGTTACTGGTCGTTGTCGGCGTACCTCAAGCACAAAGTCAAAACCGCGGTCAGCTTCATCAGCGATTTCGAAGAGGCCATCGCCCACGAGTGCGTCAAACGCGAGCTGCACGGGGTGGTTTGCGGGCATATCCATCATGCGGAAATCCGCAAGGTCGGCGAGGTGGACTACCTCAATTGCGGAGACTGGGTGGAGTCGTGCACGGCCTTGATCGAGCATTGGGACGGCACGATCGAGTTGTACCGGTTGGCGGATGCGCAGGCGCGCGAGGCACAACTCAAGGCCGTTAAGGTTGCTGAACCGGCTTGATCCGACAGGTTTAGCTTTTGTGGCGAGGGAGCTTGCTCCCGCTCGACCGCGAAGCGGTCGTAATCCGGCAATCGCGATCCATCCGAATACTCGCGGCGGCTGACATCAGGGTCGCTTCGCCCGAGCGCGGACCGACCCGCGGGAGCAAGCTCCCTCGCCACAGGTCCGCGGATATTTCAGACCGGTGCGTATTCTTCCATCGCTGCCATGTAGATCGAGTTTTTCGGCCGGGCAAACAGGCGTTCCATCATCGGTTCGAAGAAACTCAGCGGCAGGGTCTCGTAGTCTGGATCAAAGGCTGCCGCGTCATACCTGGCGCAGAAATCGAGGGTTTGCCGGTACTGCGGGTGTTCGCGAAACTGCTCGCGCAGGTGCCGGTCCATGCCCAGGTGATGGAAAAAATAGTAGCCCTGGAAAATTCCGTGCTTTTCGACCATCCACAGGTTTTCAGGGCTGACGAATGGCTTGAGGATCGCTGCCGCAATGTCCGGGTGGTTGTAGGAGCCAAGGGTATCGCCAATGTCGTGGAGCAGCGCACACACCACGTATTCCTCATCCCGGCCATCGCGCCAGGCGCGGGTGGCGGTTTGCAGTGAGTGGGTCAGCCGATCGACCGGGAAACCGCCAAAATCACCCTCCAGCAGTTTCAGGTGCGCCACAATCCGTGTCGGCAATTGTTTGGCGTAGGCACTGAAGTCCGCGGCGATGATCGCCCAGTCTTCCTGCGTACCCTCCTTCATGTGGGTGAAACGGGCGTGCGCATTCATCAGCTATCCTCTTATTGTTTTCGAAGGGACGTCGTGCAGTGTAGAGCTTGGATCCAATGCTGCGCTGGCCAAGTGGGACGGCTTGATGGCCCGGCGAGCCTAGAAAGGCACTTTGCCGAGGATCATGTCGCGATACATGATGAAGTCGCCGAGCAGGCTGTAAAACGGATGCTGGAATGTCGCCGGCCGGTTTTTTTCAAAGAAAAAGTGTCCGACCCAGGCGAAGCTGTAGCCGGCCAGAGGCAGGGCCAGCAACAACAGCCAGGCACCTTTGCCGATAGCGAAGGCCAGGATGAAAAGCACCAGGCTGGTGCCGACAAAGTGCAGGCGTCGGCAGACACTGTTGCTGTGTTCGCTGAGGTAATACGGGTAAAACTCGGCGAAGCTGCTGAAACGCTTGATGTTTTCCACGACTGCATTCTCTGTGGTTATTGTTCTGCCGAGCGGATGTTCTGCGGGCAGCTTATTTAAGTCTAGAGTCATCAGTGGCAACAGCCAGTGACCTTGGGCGCCACTTTAGTATCCTTCTGAAATTGGCCGTGATGCGCGGCACATCAAGTAAGAAAACGCCATGAGCGAACGAACGACTTCTGCAAGCTGGGCGATGGGGATTGTCAAGGCACTGGAGATGGACGGCCTGGATTGCCGGGTCTTGTTCAAACAGCTGGGGCTCGACTACGCGGCGCTGAATGATCCGGATGCGCGCTTTCCTCAAGATTCGATGACGCGACTCTGGCAGCGTGCGGTAGAGCTGTCCGGCAACCCGGCAATCGGTCTGAACATGGGCAAGTTGGTCCGCCCGGCATCGTTTCATGTGGTCGGTTATGCCTTGATGTCGAGCCAGACCCTGGCGGAAGGTTTTCAACGCCTGGTGCGTTATCAGCGGATCATCGCCGAAAGCGCCGACCTGAGTTTTCGCCTGTTACCCGAAGGGTATGCACTGATTTTGACGGTGCATGGCGACCACCTGCCGCCCACCCGACAAAGTGCCGAAGCGTCACTCGCCTGCGCGCTGGGCTTGTGTGGCTGGCTGACCGGGCGCACCTTGCAGCCACGCAAAGTGCTGATGCAGGGCGATCAACCCCAAGACCTCGAACCCTACAAATTTGCCTTTCATGCGCCGCTGGAGTTCAGCGCGCCTTATGACGCGCTGATTTTCGAACGGGCAGACATGGAAGCCCCGTTGCCGACTGCCAACGAGGCGATGGCGTTGTTGCATGACCGGTTTGCCGGCGAATACCTGGCTCGGTTTTCTGAAAGCCAGGTTACCCACAAGGCCCGGCAAGTGCTCTGTCGCCTACTGCCGCAAGGCGAGCCCAAGCGCGATACAGTGGCGCAAACCCTGCACTTGTCCCAGCGCACCTTGCAGCGACGCTTGCAGGAAGAGGGCACGAGTTTTCAGACGCTGCTCGACGACACGCGCCGTGAGTTGGCCGAGCAGTACCTGGCGCAACCGAACATGACCCTGCTGGAAACTGCCTACCTGTTGGGGTTCGCCGATCCGAGCAATTTCTTTCGGGCTTTTCGGCGCTGGTTCGATACCACGCCCGGCGAATACCGGACGCGGTTGATGGACGCGCCCAAAGAACTCAGTGACGCCAGAACGCCGGGATACACAGCACAAACACGGTAATGATCTCCAGTCGCCCGAGCAGCATGCCGAGGGACAGAATCCACTTGGCGGCGTCGGGCAGGCTGGCGAAGTTACCGGACGGTCCGATGGTTTCACCCAGTCCCGGACCCACTCCGGAAACCGTACTGGCGGCACCGGTCAAGGCGGTCATCCAGTCCACGCCCAGCAGCGACAGCGCCAGGGCTATGGCGCAAATGGTGATTGCAAAGAAGAACGAAAACGTCAGGATCGAGCGCACAATTTCTTCGTCGAGACGATGACCGTTGTACTTCTGCTTGATCACCGCACGGGGGTGGATCAGTTGGTTGAGGTTAGCCTTGAGCAGGATAAAGGCCACCTGGAAACGGAAGATCTTGATCCCGCCAGCGGTCGACCCAGAGCAACCACCGACAAAGCCCAGATAGAAAAACAGCATCAATGAGAAGGTACCCCACAAGCTGTAGTCCCCCAGCGCGAAACCGGTGGTGGTGACCACCGAGGTGACGTTCAGCGCAACGTGGCGCAGGGCGTCCAGCCAATGCAGGTCGGTGGTCCACCAGTACCAGGTGCCGAGTACCAGCCAGGTCACCAGCAGCATGCCGAGTAACCCCTGCACTTGCTGATCCTTGATCAGCGCCCGTCGATTGCCGCGCAAGGTCGCCACGTACAAGGTAAATGGCAGGCTGCCGAGAATCATGATCACCACCGCGACCCAGTGCACAGCCGGTTGCGTCCACTTGGCCAGGGACTGGTCGGAGGTGGAGAAGCCGCCAGTGGATATTGCCGACATCGCATGGTTGACGGCATCGAACGGGCTCATGCCCGCCCACCAGAACGCCAGGCTGCCGAGGATGGTGATGCCGACGTAGGCGGCGACGATCAGCCGGGCCACCATGTGCGAACGCGGCATGACCTTTTCGGAACGGTCCGACGACTCGGTCTGAAACAGCCGCATGCCGCCGATGCGTAGCAGTGGCAGAATCGCGACCGCCATGCCGATAAAGCCGATACCGCCCAGCCAGTGCAGCAACGAACGCCACATCAGGATTCCCGGAGACATGCTGTCCAGGCCGCTGAGCACAGTAGAACCGGTGGCGGTGATGCCTGACATGCTTTCGAAAAACGAGTCGGTGTAGCTGATGTGCTGGGTTAGCAGAAATGGCAAGGCGGCGAATATGCAGACCACCACCCAGCTCGACACCGTGAGCAGGTACATGTCCCGCGGGCGCAGGTGTATATGCTCTGGTCGCCCGGGGATAACCAGCGCCAGGCCGGCGAGAAAGGTAATCATGCTGGCCCAGAGGAACGACGGCAGGTCGCTGGTGCGGTCGTAAATCAGCAGGGTTGCCATCGGCACAACCATGCTGATGGCCAGGGTGATCAGGAAGATGCCGATGATGAAACCAATGATCCGTAAGGTCGGCAACGCCATGAAGTCCGCTCGGGCTGATAGGGAAGGGCGCCATTCTACCTGCGAGGCAGGGCATGTAAACCGGCATCCCGGCGGCAGTTGCCGCTAGAATAGCCAGACATTTTTTTCAGGAGGTGGCCGATGCAGGCTCTCGACGCTTTGCTCAACCGTGTATCCGTTCCGCGTTTGCTCGACCCGGCGCCCACCGCAGCACAACGGGAAGTGTTGTTTTGCGCGGCCATGCGCGCACCGGATCACGGGCATTTGCAGCCGTGGCGTTTTCTGACGGTCGAAGGCGCGGCGCGCGAGCAATTGGGCGAGATACTGGCTGAGGCTGCACGCCTGCAAGACGCCGATGTACCTCAGGCCCTGGTGGACAAGGCGCGCAATGGCCCGCTGCGTGCGCCGTTGGTCGTTGTTGTGGTGGCGCGCGTTCAAGACCACGTCAAAGTGCCAAAGTCCGAGCAGTTGCTGGCGGCAGGTTGTGCGGCCCACGCTATCTTGCTGGCGGCTTACGCTCAGGGTATCGGCGCGGTGTGGCGTACCGGCGAGCTGGTCTATTCGGCGCATGTGGCCCAGGGGTTGGGCCTGGCCGAAGGTGAAGAAGTGATTGCGTTCCTTTACCTGGGCACACCGCAGAACGAACCGCGGGTGGCTGGGAAAGTCGATCTCGCCGAGTTTGTCAGCGCCTGGCCTGCCAAGCCCTGAACATGATCGTCCCCACGCGGGAGCGTGGGGATGATCGTTACGGTGCGATACCGGGCTCTAATGGCAGCTCCAGGCTGGCAATGAATCCACCTTCCGGGTGATTGGCCAGAATCAGGCTGCCGCCGTGGCGCTCTGCCGCGCGACGGGCGATGGCCAATCCCAGGCCATGTCCGGGGGCGGTCTGGCCGGGTGCCCGAAAAAACGGCTCGCCCAATTGCTTCAAATGCTCGGCTTCTACACCGGGGCCGTGGTCGCGCACGCTGATCACAATCCGATCTCCCTGACGCAATGCCAGCACTTCAATCGGTTGTCCTGCCGGATTGAAGCGCTGGGCGTTGCGCAACAGGTTGTCCAGCGCCCGCTCGATCATGGTCGGCCAGCCCTTGAGGCTTAATTGCCGTTCGGCTTCGATACGGATGCTTTGCTCTGGCGCGCCAAGCTGAGCGTCTTTTTGCACAGTATTGAGTAGCGCGTTGAGGTCGACCGCTTCGGCACTTGCGTTGTCGGCGTCGACCCGTGCCAGCACCAGGATTTCACTGATCAGTGCTTCCAGACGATCACATTCGCGGGTCAATCGTGGCCAGAGTTTTCCGCGTTCTTCGGGACCGGCCCGTTCCGCAAGCGCCAGGGCGATGCGCAACCGGGCCAAGGGTGAGCGCAGTTCGTGAGACACGTCGCGCAGCAGTTGCCGCTGGCTGCCGATCAGGCTTTGCAGGCGTGCGCCCATGCGGTTGAAGTCGTTGGCCAGCACGCCAAACTCGTCACGCCGGTTGGCCAGCCGCGCCAGGCTGTTTTGCTGATAGGTCGTCTGACCGAGATCGTGCACCGCGCCGCGCAAACGGCTCAGCGGGCGGGTGATGGACAGCGTCACCAGCAGGCTGAACAGTGTCAGCACCACCAAGGCAATCGCCAGCGCACTGAAGGGCCAAAGCAGGCTGTTGCGGTGCCAGGCGTTGAGCTCTGGATGCGGAATACGGTAGATCAGCAAGTAGGTTTCGGCGCTTTTCGGGCTGGTGTACTCGACGGTCAGACGCCGCCAGGGCAGGTGACGGCCGCTGTCGTCGGGGTTGTCGTTTTGCCGTGCTTCCAGGGCTGCCGCGCGGCGAGGAAAGGTCCCGCGCACCACCGGGTCACCACCTTCGTTCAGTACCTGAACATCGATGTGGTAACGCCGTTTGCGTTGTTCGAGCAAGGCTTGTGCCGCGTCCTCGCCTTTTTCTTCGTAGAGCTGCGTCCACTCTTGCGCCAGGGTATTGAGGCCCGGGTGGCGACTGAGAATCCAGGCGTCCTGGTTCAACATGTGCCCGAGCAGGATCGACAACCCTGCAACCAGAGCGATGGCCAGCCAGAAACTGGCAAGGATGCGCCAGAACAATGAACGCACGGTAAGTCCTCAAACAAAGAAAGCCCAATGGCGATTGACCATTGGGCTGGGGAGAAACGCTAGAGCATTATTGCGTTTTTTGCGGTTGTTGGGCTTTCCAGGCCTGGAACTGCTCCCATTCGGCTTTGCGTTCGGCCTGCTTCTTTTGGATCGCATCGAACTTCTGCTGTTGGTCCGGCTTGAGAAGGGCACGAATGTCCTTCTCGGTTTTCTGGCGGCCGGCCGCCATTTGGTCTTTCATGGCCTGCTGATCGGCTGGCGAGAGTTTTTGCAGGTACTGCTCGACCAACTCTTTACGTGCATGCATCTGCTCGCCGATCAATTTGCGAATCTGCTCGCGTTGTTCGTGGCTGAGGTTCAACTCTCTGTACATGCCTTTGCCGCCATGCATGTGCTCGCTGTAGCCGTGGCCTTCCATTGGGCCCATCGGGCCTGGGCCTTCTGGTGCAGCCATGGCAATGGTTGGCAGTGCAGCGGCGAACATCAAAGCGATAAGGGTCTTGCGCATGGTGTGTCTCCTTGTCTCGTTCCCGGTGTGTTCCGGATGAGTACAGAATACGGAGATCAAGGTCAGCGGCGGTCAGCAGAGCGTAAAGCTTGGGTAAAGACGGTTTTGTGCTGACCTGACAAAACACAGTCCCGTAGCAGCTGGCGAGCCCGCGAGCCTGCGTTCGGCTGCGAAGCAGTCGTGAAATCCGGCACCGCAGTGTTTCAGGTAGACCGAGGCGATAGGGTTTACGACCGCTTCGCGGCCGAACGCAGGCTGCGCCAGCTGCTACAAGGACCGTGTGGTGTTCAGAGGCTGTAGTAATAACCACGGCTGCGCAGGGCAACGATGCGCGGGCGACCGTCGGGGTGTGGGCCGATCTTTTTGCGCAGGTTGCTGACGTGCATGTCCAGGCTACGGTCGTACAGGGTCAGCTTGCGCCCCAGGGCGATCTGCGCCAGTTCCTGCTTGTCCAGCGGTTCGCCGGGTTGCTTGAGCAGGGCTTCGAGCAGGCGACTTTCAGAGACGGTCAGGGTGAATTCCTGGTCGTCGATGCTGACCACGCCGCGGACCGGGCTGAAGCACAGGTCGCCGAGTTCCATCTGGCTGGACACCGCTGCCGGATGGCTGCGTCGCAGCACCGCACGCAGGCGCGCGGTCAGTTCTCGGGGATCACAAGGCTTGGCCAGGTAATCGTCGGCGCCCAGTTCCAGCCCGAGGATCCGGTCCAGCGGCTCGCCACGGGCCGAGAGCATCAGCACCGGCAGGTCCGGGTGGTCGTTGCGCAACTGCTTGAGCAGCTCCAGACCGCTGCCGTCGGGCAGCATCACATCCAGCACCACTGCTGCTGGCGCAGACTCGGCCAAGGCGCGGCGCGCACTCAGACCGTCGTGGCAAGCGCGCACGACAAAACCTTCCTGGCTCAGCCAACTGCTCAGGAGCTCACACAGCTCCTGGTCATCATCAATTAGTAACAGCTCGCTCATGACTCACTCAATTTAGCCATTGCCGACGTGTTCTACGTCCACCACTGGCGAAGATACCGCAGAGCAGGGCCAATAGCGCTACTCCGGCGCCAGTGACGAACCACTGCTGTTGATCGGTCAGCAGGCGCGGCAGCGGGTTTGCCTGGGCTTCCTTGAGTTGCAGCTTGAGGCGCTGATTCTCTTGGCGTAACCGGCCCAGCAAGGCGCTTTCGCGTTCGTTATCGGCATTTTGCAGTTGTTTGTTCAGCTCTTCTCGTTGCCGCTCGCTCTCTTTCAAGCGCTGCTGCAATTCGGTGATCTGGCTTCCGGCGCTTAACGACAGAGGCGTTGAATAGCCTGAGTCCGAATGCTCTTCGGCATGGGCGAAGGCCCCGATCGATAACGTGACCAACAGCAGACACAGCGGACCTTGGCGCATCGAAACTCCTGATTCCAATCGAGTGTTGGGCAGGTTGTCGGCCGTGGAACGAGAATAATGAGCAATTGAACACGCGATGAACCGAAGGTTCATCGCGCAGAGGCCGGGTTATGGCAGGACTTGCTTGAACGGTTTGACCAGAACGTTGGCGTAGACGCCTGCGGCGATATACGGATCGGCGTCGGCCCAGGCCTTGGCGGCTTCGAGGGAGGCGAACTCGGCGACGATCAGGCTGCCGGTGAAACCTGCTGCGCCCGGATCATTGCTGTCGATGGCAGGGTGCGGGCCTGCCAGAACCACGCGGCCCTCGGCCTTGAGCTGTTGCAGCCGCTCGATGTGGGCAGGGCGCGCAGCCAGGCGGTTTTCCAGGGAGTTGGCGACGTCTGTAGCAATGATTGCGTAAAGCATGTCAGTCCTCGGTTTTTGGCGTAGAAGTGTCGGCGTCGTGCAGGTGGCGGGACAGGTAAATGCCCTGGCCGACCAGGAACAGCAGGGTCATGCCCAGGCTGCCGAAGACTTTGAAGTCGACCCAATAGTCCTGGAAGGTGAACGCAACGAACAGGTTGGCCGCGCCACAAAACAGGAAAAAGCCGATCCAGGCGATGTTCAAACGGCTCCAGACCAGGTCCGGCAGGGTCAGCGCATGGCCCATGATGCGTTTGATCAGCAACTGCTCGCCGATGAAGTGGCTGCCGATAAAGGCCAGGGCGAACAGCCAGTTGACCACCGGCGCTTTCCATTTAAGGAAGGTTTCGCTGTGGAACGCCAGGGTCAGGCTACCGAAGACCAGGCAGGCGATCAGGGTCAGCCACTGGCTCTTTTCCAGCTTGCGCTGCTTGATGAACAGCGTGCCGTAGACCACCAGAGAGCTGACGATCAGCATCGCAGTGGCGCTGTAAATGCCGCCTACCGTCAGTGGATGACCGGCGATGTCGACGACCCGTGGATCGATTTTGAAGACGATGAAAAACAGCAGAAGCGGGATGAAGTCGATGAATTGTTTCACAGTGGCAGCCAGAAGCAGGATGTGGCGGCATAATAACAAACATATTGAGTCGCGAAAGCGCCAGCTGATTTGAGGTTACACAGTCCTGTGAATGTTGATTTGCACTGCCATAGCACGGCCTCCGATGGCGCCCTGGCGCCTGCGGTACTGGTTGCGCGTGCGTTCGAGAAAGGCGTGCGAGTCCTGGCCTTGACCGATCACGACACCCTTGAAGGCCTCGACGAGGCCCGCAGCGCTGCGGTTGCGCTGGGGATGCAACTGATCAACGGCGTCGAATTGTCCTGCACCTGGGGGGGCGCGACCATTCATGTGCTCGGTTACGGGTTCGACGTCAATGCCCCGGCGCTGGTCGAGGCGATTGCCAAATTGCGTGACGGGCGCTGGCTGAGGTCCGAAGAAATCAGCCGCAAGCTCGAACTCAAGGGCATGCCGGGCGCGCTGGAAGGCGCGCGAGCTATCCAGCAGGAGCTCGGTGACAGCGGCAATGCGCCGGCCCGACCGCACTTTGCCGACTATTTAGTCCGTGCAGGCTTCGTCAAGGACCGTGCCGAAGCCTTCCGCAAGTGGCTGGGCGCCGGCAAGCTGGGGGACGTCAAGCAGCACTGGCCGACCCTGGAAGAAACCGTCGAAACCCTGCGCGCTGCCGGGGCCTGGGTCAGTCTGGCGCATCCTTGGCACTATGATTTTACCCGCAGCAAACGCCGTCGCCTGATTGCCGACTATATTCAAGCAGGCGGCCACGCAATCGAGGTGGTCAATGGCCATCAGCCGGCCGAGCAGGTCGGCAGCCTGGCTATTCTTGCGCGTGAGTTCGGTCTGCTGGTCAGTGCTGGCAGTGATTTCCATGGACCCGGAGGCTGGTCCGAGATCGGCGAGTACCGCCCACTCCCGGAGGACCTGCCACCACTTTGGTGTCGGTTCAAACATGACCCAGCCGTTATTGCCGTCTGAACAGGTAGACAATGTGAGTCAATTTTTCCAGATTCATCCGGAAAACCCGCAAGCGCGCCTGATCAAACAGGCTGTCGAGATCATCCGCAATGGCGGGGTAGTGATTTATCCTACTGACTCGTCCTACGCCATTGGTTGCCAGATCGGTGACAAGAATGCTGTGGAGCGCGTGCGTCGGCTACGTCAGCTGGATGAAAAGCACAATTTCGCGCTGATTTGCAGCGACCTGTCACAGCTGGGGCTGTTCGCCAAGATCGACACCGGCACCTTCCGCTTGCTCAAGGCCCACTTGCCGGGGCCGTACACGTTTATTCTCAACGCCACTCGCGAAGTGCCGCGTCTGCTGCTGCATCCGAAGAAGCGCACCATCGGACTGCGGGTGCCGAGCCATCCGATTGCCCTGGCGCTGCTCGCAGAGCTGGGTGAGCCGCTGATGAGCGTGACCCTGATCATGCCCGGCGACACCGACCCGTTGAGCGATCCGTATGAAATGCGCCAGTTGCTTGAGCATCAGGTCGACCTGATCATCGACGGCGGTTTTGGCGGTATCAAAGCCTCCACGGTGATCAACCTGGCCGATGGCGAGCCAGAAGTGATTCGCGTCGGTTGCGGTGACCCTGCACCGTTTACGGTTGAGGCCTAGATGTCCGCAGTAGAGCCCGTCGATAGCCAGGCCGGGGCACAGCAAGAGCTGCCGTTCGCCATGGTCTATGGCCAGGCGGTCATGGAAATGCCGCTGGACCTGTACATTCCGCCGGACGCGCTGGAAGTCTTCCTTGAAGCCTTCGAAGGCCCGCTCGACTTGCTGCTGTACCTGATCCGCAAGCAGAACATCAATATCCTCGACATTCCGGTGGCGGAAATTACCCGGCAGTACATGGGCTATGTCGAGTTGATGCAGTCGGTGCGCCTGGAACTGGCTGCCGAGTATCTGGTGATGGCGGCGATGCTCGCCGAGATCAAGTCGCGGATGCTGCTGCCGCGCTCGGCCGAGATCGAAGAGGAAGAGGACGATCCGCGTGCCGAGCTGATCCGGCGCTTGCAGGAGTACGAACGCTTCAAGGCCGCGGCTGAAGGCATCGACGGCCTGAGCCGGGTCGGCCGCGATGTGGTGGTGCCCAAGCTCGATGCCCCGCAGGCGATGGCGCGCAAATTGCTGCCGGACGTGAGTCTGGAAGAGTTGCTGATGTCCATGGCCGAGGTGCTGCGCCGTGGCGATATGTTCGAAAGCCATCAGGTCAGCCGCGAGGCGTTGTCAACGCGCGAGCGCATGAGCGATGTGCTGGAACGGCTCAAGGGCGGCGGTTTTGTGCCTTTTGTCGAGCTGTTCACCGCCGAAGAAGGACGCTTGGGTGTGGTCGTGACCTTTATGGCGATCCTCGAACTGGTCAAGGAATCCTTGGTCGAGCTGGTGCAGAATGAGCCGTTTGCGGCTATCCATGTGCGGGCGCGAGCCGAATAACGAGCAAAATCAATGAATCTGAGTGAACCCCGCGAGCTGGCGCCACTGCTTGAAGCCTTTCTGTTGGCCTCGGGAAAGCCGCAGTCGATGGAGCGTCTGTACGAACTCTTCGAGGAGGGCGAGCGCCCGGAGCCGCCGGTCTTCAAGAAGGCCTTGGCGATTCTCGCGAAATCCTGCGACGGTCGGGCTTTTGAGCTGAAGGAAGTCGCCTCGGGCTACCGTCTGCAAATTCGCGAGAAGTTCGCGCCCTGGGTCGGACGTCTGTGGGAAGAGCGCCCGCAGCGCTATTCCCGGGCGATGCTGGAGACCATGGCGTTGATCGCCTATCGTCAGCCGATCACCCGTGGCGAGATCGAGGATGTGCGCGGCGTGGCGGTCAACAGCCACATCGTCAAGACCCTGCTGGAGCGTGAGTGGATCAGGATCGTCGGTTATCGCGACGTACCGGGCAAGCCGGCGATGTTCGCCACCACCAAGGCGTTCCTCGATCATTTCAACCTGAAGAACCTCGACGACCTGCCACCGCTGGCCGAACTGCGCGAGCTGGAACCCGAGCCGATGCTCGAGTTCGACGACGCACCGGTGCCGCAGGGCCTGCAAGAACTGGCCGATGCCAGCGCCGAGCCGGAAGAACCGAAAGACGAGACCAGTTTCCATACCTTGCTGCTCGAACTGGACTCGATGGAAGAGGGGATCAAGACCGACTTCGACGACTTGCTGCGTGACGGCGCGGTCAGCGACAGCGAGCCGCAATCGCCCGTTGATGCGCCCGTCGAAGTGGCGGTAGAGACCGAGCACCAGGTTGAAGCCGAGGCCGAAACTGAAGAAGTTGAGGAGGAGGCTGAAGACGACGTCCTCGGCGTTGCCGAAGCTCGGGAGAAACTGCTCGCCGCCGTCGCCGCGTTGGAGCAGTCCGAACCCGAACCCGAGCTGAGCGACGAAGAAGCCGAAGCCCAGGCCCTCGCCGAAGCGATCGAGAACGAACGCCGCCAGTTTGAGGATTGAGGGGCGCCAAAAGATCCTTGCGCACCACCGGTCGGCGGAAAAACAATTAACCGACCGTTTATCCGCTAGTCTCTGATGCGCGAGCGGCGTCATGCGCGTATGATTCGCGACCCTTCGGCGATCCTTTCGCCCAAAGACCAGATTTCAACTCTTCAGGCCAGGCCTGAACAGACCACACCGGGAGGTGCCCAGATGAGTATCAACGACCAGAAAGACGACCAGGAAATCGGCCCAGCAGGCGAAAAACTGCAGAAAGTCCTCGCCCGTATCGGTGTCGGCTCGCGCCGCGACGTAGAAGCCTGGATCAGTCATGGCCGGATCAAGGTCAACGGCAAAGATGCCACCCTTGGCCTGCGAGTCGACCTGCACGACGCCATCACCATCGATGGCAAGGTGATCAAGCGTGAAGAAGCGGCCGAATCGGTCCGCCGCGTGATCATGTACAACAAACCCGACGGCGAAATCTGCACCCGTGACGACCCGGAAGGCCGTCCGACCGTGTTCGACAAAATGCCGAAACCCAAAGAAGGCCGCTGGATCAACATCGGTCGTCTGGACATCAACACCACCGGTTTGCTGATGTTCACCACCGACGGTGAACTGGCCAACCGCCTGATGCACCCATCCTACGAAATGGACCGCGAGTACGCGGTACGTGTTCGTGGTGAAGTCGACGACGAAATGATCGAGCGCCTGAAGGCTGGCGTCGTTCTCGAAGACGGCCCGGCGAAGTTCACCGACATCAAGCAGGCTCCAGGTGGCGAAGGTTTCAACCACTGGTACCACTGCGTGGTGATGGAAGGTCGTAACCGTGAAGTTCGACGTCTGTGGGAATCCCAGGGGCTGGTGGTCAGCCGTCTGAAGCGCGTGCGTTTCGGTCCGGTGTTCCTCAACTCTGACCTGCCGATGGGCCGCTGGCGCGAAATGAGCCAGTACGAAGTCGACGTACTGAGTGCTGAAGTCGGTTTGACCCCGGTGGCTATGCCGCAAATGAACGCCAAGAGCAAAGACAAGCTTGAGCGTATGCAGCGCAAGTCGTCGCGCCCGGTCGGCAAGAGCGAGCGCGTGCGGACCCTGCGTCCAGCGACTGGTGCTCCAGCGGCTGCTGGTCCGCGTCCAGCGCGCGAGCCGCAGATTGAAGGCGAGCGTCCGGCTCGCAAGCCGGCACCACGTCAGGACGGCGAGCGCGGTCCACGCACTCCGCGTCCGGCCAACGGTCGCACTGAACGTGGCGAAGGCCGCGGTGCTCCGTCCGGTGGTCGCAGCGATCGCGGTGCGCCGGCAGGTCGTGGTGAGTCCGGTCGCGGTACGCCAGTGGCAGACCGTCCGTCCGACACCAAGCGCCCGGCCAAGCCTGCGCCGAAAAAGCGTCCGGGCATCGTCCTGGTCGACCGTGATGCGCCATCGGGCAAGCGTCGTGGCGCACCGGCCGGTTCTGGTCAACGCCCAGGCTTTGGTCGTCGCAAGCCGGAATAATCGGTAAGCGCTCCATAAAAAACGCCAACCCTCGGGTTGGCGTTTTTTTTTGCCTCTATGGAGCATCGCGGGCAAGCCTTGCTCCTACAGATTTACCTCCATTTTCAAGATCACCGCAAAACCTGTAGGAGCATGGCTTGCCCGCGATGACGTCAGCCGCGTCACCACTGAACTCGCTTAGAACACAAACCGCCCATCAAACACCGGCTTGTCATCCAGCGCCAACACGCCGCTGGCGAAGATCAGGTCCAGGTGATGGCTGCCCTTGGCGCCACCGCCCAACCCCAGGTGGAGGCCGCAATGGCGCTCTTCGAAGCCGGCGTTGCGCGCATACAGGTCCTTGACGCCCTCGTTGGTGCCGATCCCCAACTCCTCGATGCGTCGGTTGGAAGGATTGGCATCCAGGTATTTGTTGAAGTCATGTTCCAGCCCCGGCACTTGCGTGGCGATTCGGCTGATGGTCGAGTTCTCGATCCACAATTCCAGCGGCGATTCGAGCACACCATATTTGCGGGCGAAAGGAATGGTGCCGAGGAAGGTACCGACGAACTTTACCTGGCCATTGATGGCTTCGCTGTGGGTGGCGATCTCGCCGGGCGCCAGATCGAAGTTGCCGACGCCGTTGATATTGGTCCACTTCTTGATGCTGCTCAGCGGTGTTTCAAAGTAAGAGCCATGTCGATCACTGAAGCTCAGGGTGGTGGCCTGGGACATGCGCTGGATCAGATGGCTGTTGAGCCCGGCGATACGTTGCGGCGTGACACTGAAGGTGTCGTAGAAGTAATCGCCGTAATCCTTGAACAGCAGCGACTTCTTCCAGTGGTCGGCCATGACGCTTTGCAGGGCGCGAACAAAGTCGGGGCCGTCCGGGCGCGGGTTGGGCAGGGTCGACGAGTCATAGAAGAAAATGTACAGATCGCAGTCGGCAATCGCCTGCGCCAGGGTTTGGGTCGATTCGAGGTCCAGGCGCATGGCACTGAAGTGGAATGGCTCGTTGGCCGCTTGCTCGATGATCGCGCCGGTCAACGCCTCGTAAGGTTGCGTATGCCCAAGCAAGACCTTGGCCGGACGTACGCCAACGAGGGCAGGGTGGTGTTCGAGGTAGTAAAGGAAATGCGAAATGGCGCGGAGTCTTTCCATGAATCCTCCCTGACAGTCAGCGAATAATGGCAGGTACGACCGGCCGGCGCGTACCTGCCTGGATTTCTTACAAAGGCCACATCGCCGTGCCGAACGGAACGACCGCGTCGGCTTGCATCATTTCAACAGCTGCGTCATGGGTCGGCGCTTCAAACCACTCGTCCAGTTGCAGTTCGGTTTCCAGGTCTTTATTCATTGCTTGCATAGTGAATCTCCCTGATAGCTTTAAGGTTGAATGGCGGTGCTGTTTTCAGTGCGGGAATAAATCATTGCGACTGAAAAAGTTGCCGCTTACTTGCGCGCCTTCACGGTCTGGCAAGTGGTTGGAAACCTAGTCCAGTACTTTTTAAAATACAATTTAAAATTTAAATTCATCTTTGGTGAAATTTATATTCCGTTTTTGGTTGTCTGTTTTTTCAATTAAAAACAAAACGCTAACTCGGTCTCATCGGCAGGAATGGGGCTGCTGTCAATTTGCAGTCGGCCTCCAGAAAGATCTGTTGTGGAAAAAATACGTTACGCCTCGTAACGGAGGCTTTACGAAAAGCCGCGTTCTGCGCCATGGATTCGGGTTGCAGTGAGGACTGTAAGGAAAAACTTCCGGTTGGCGCTCTGTCATACGGTTTGCAGGGCTCTGGTCCGCTTGTTTCAAGACGGTTTCAGCGGTGAGATGCGCCCATGCCTGTCGTGCAGGTGCATAACAAGAAGGAGGCGCAATGAACGCCGTGAGTCATCTCCATCTCTCTTCGAGGGACGATTTTTCCATCGTCCCCGTCAACGACCCGCAAAGGTCTGAGCCTTTTTTTGCAGCCGTCCGGGCTCCCCGAGGCGGACACAGGCAATCCCGGCAAACGACCCGCTGATTCAGCGGTGTCTGGCAGCAGGGGGTTACAGGTGTACAATGCGCCGCGTTTTAACTGTGACCACCCTGCGTAACTGCGCAAACTCAAGGCTATCCGCTTTGTTAACTCCGCCGCGCCACAAGCGTGTCGGGTTCGATTTCGTCACAGATAAAAACAAACAGGTGACGCATGACCGGTAAAAAAACGCTGAACTCCTGGTGCCTGCGCTGGGGTTTGATCCGCGCTGCTTGATCCTGATCCGAGCGGCAACGTCTTAACGAACATTATCAAACCTTGCGTGAGACCCTTTTCATGAGTGGACAAAACTCGCATTCAGGTACGCTTCAACGCGGCCTGAAAAATCGCCATATTCAACTGATCGCCCTCGGTGGCGCGATCGGTACCGGATTGTTCCTGGGCTCTGCCGGTGTGCTGAAATCGGCCGGCCCGTCGATGATTCTCGGTTACGCAATCTGTGGCTTCATCGCTTTCATGATCATGCGCCAACTGGGCGAAATGATCGTTGAAGAGCCGGTGGCCGGCTCGTTCAGCCACTTTGCGCACAAGTACTGGGGCGGTTTCGCCGGCTTCCTGTCGGGCTGGAACTGCTGGATCCTGTACATCCTGGTGGGCATGTCGGAACTGACTGCGGTCGGCAAATACGTGCACTACTGGTGGCCGGATGTCCCGACTTGGGCTTCGGCTGCAGTGTTCTTCGTGATGATCAATGCGATCAACCTGGCTAACGTCAAAGTCTTTGGCGAAGCGGAGTTCTGGTTTGCGATCATCAAGGTCGTGGCGATCGTCGGCATGATTGCCCTGGGCAGCTACCTGCTGGTCAGCGGCCATGGCGGCCCGCAAGCCTCGGTGAGCAACCTGTGGGAACACGGTGGGTTCTTCCCGAATGGCGTCAGTGGTCTGGTGATGGCCATGGCGATCATCATGTTCTCCTTCGGCGGCCTGGAAATGCTCGGTTTCACCGCAGCAGAAGCCGACAAGCCGAAAACCGTGATCCCGAAAGCCATCAATCAGGTGATCTACCGGATCCTGATTTTCTACATCGGCGCCCTGGTGGTTCTGCTGTCGCTGACTCCGTGGGACAGCTTGCTGGTGAGCCTGAATGCGTCCGGCGATGCCTATAGTGGCAGCCCGTTCGTTCAGGTGTTCTCGATGCTGGGCAGCAAGACCGCGGCGCACATCCTCAACTTCGTGGTGCTGACTGCTGCGCTGTCGGTGTACAACAGCGGCACCTACTGCAACAGCCGCATGTTGCTGGGCATGGCTGAACAGGGCGACGCCCCGAAAGGCCTGGCGAAGATCGACAAGCGCGGCGTGCCGGTGCGTTCGATCCTGGCCTCGGCCGCGGTAACGTTCGTTGCGGTGGTGATGAACTACCTGATCCCGCAGCACGCGCTGGAACTGCTGATGTCGCTGGTGGTTGCAACGCTGGTGATCAACTGGGCGATGATCAGCTACTCGCACTTCAAGTTCCGCCAGCACATGAACCGCACCAAACAAACGCCCTTGTTCAAGGCGCTGTGGTACCCGTACGGCAACTACATCTGCCTGGCGTTCGTGGCCTTTATCCTGTGCATCATGCTGATGATCCCGGGCATCCAGATCTCGGTCTACGCGATTCCGGTGTGGGTCCTGTTCATGTGGGTCTGCTACAACATCAAGAACAAACGCAGCGCTCAGCACGCGTTGAATGCTGCGGCTTCTGCAGTGAAGTAACGCAGAAAGCAGAAACGACAAACCCGGCCATGTGCCGGGTTTGTTGTTTTCAGGGTTCATACAAAACTCCGTGGGGACGAGCCTGTAATCTCCTTCAGGCTATTCGGGTATCCTGATGCACTCCTAACGCGGATACGCTTTTCCATGCTGGTGATTTCCAACAACGTGCATCTGCCGGATGCCGAGATCGAATTGACCGCCATTCGTGCGCAAGGCGCGGGTGGGCAGAACGTCAACAAGGTCTCCAGCGCGGTGCACCTGCGCTTCGATATTCCGGCGTCATCCTTGCCGGAGTTCTACAAGGAGCGCTTGCTGGCGCTGCGTGACAGTCGGATCACCAGCGACGGCGTGATCATCATCAAGGCCCAGCAGTACCGCACGCAGGAGGCCAACCGCGCCGATGCGCTGGCGCGACTGACCGAGTTGATCCTCAGCGCCACCAAGGTTGAAAAGAAGCGTCGTCCGACCAAGCCGACCCTGGGTTCGAAGAAGCGTCGGCTGGAGTCAAAAACCAAGCGCGGCTCGATCAAGGCCGGGCGCGGCAAAGTCGACTTCTAGGGCACTTCGCGCTCTTCGCGATACTTTGGTGATTGCCGGTACAGGTAGAAGCTGAGCATCAAACCGCTCAGCGCGGCGAGGGCGGCGAACAGGAAGATCGAGGCAAAGCCGAATCCGGCCGCGATGGCGCCCGCCAACGGCCCGGTGATCCCCAATGACAAGTCGATGAACAGCGAGTAAGCGCCGACTGCCGCGCCACGGCTGGAGGCGGGCACCAGATTCACCGCTTCCACGCCCAGCGCCGGGAACACCAGCGAGAAGCCGAACCCGCTCAACGCCGCGCCTGCCAGTGCCCAGTGTGCGTCCGGGGCCAGCCACAACAGCAACAGGCCAAGGGTTTCGACCGACAGGCAGGCAATGGCCACGCGAAAACCGCCGAGGCGATTGATCAGGTTACCGAACAACAGGCGCGCGCCAATGAAGCAGGCGCCGAACAGGCTCAGGCAGAGCACGGCGTTGTCCCAGTGTCGGGTGGCGTAATACAGGGTGATGAAGGTGGCGATGGTGCCGAAGCCGATCGAGCCCAGCGCCAGTCCACAGCCGTGGGGCAGCACCCGCCCCAGCACATGCATGAACGGCAGGCGTTCGCCGGCAACGATCGGCGCCGCGGTTTTTGGCCAGGCCAGCAGCAGCCCCAACGCTGCCAACAACAGAATGCTCACGCCCATGCTCCACAGCCCCAAGTGATGCACCAGCAGCACGCCGAGCGGTGCGCCGACCGCCAGCGCACCGTAACTGGCGATGCCGTTCCAGGAGATAACCTTGGCGGTATTCGCTGCGCCGACCCGACCGATGCCCCAACCAATCGATCCCGAACCGACCAGGCTTTCGGCACTGCCCAGTACCAGTCGGCCGATCAGCAGGCTGATCAGGCTCAAGGTCGGCAGGTTTTGCGTCCAGGCCGACAGCAGCATAAACACGCCGCTCAAGCCGCAGCCCGCCAGGCCGATCATTACCGCGCGTTTGCTTCCCTGGTTGTCGATGATCCGTCCTGCGTACGGGCGGCTGAGCAGGGTGGCGAGGTATTGCACACTGATCACCAGGCCCGCGATCACCGCGCCAAAGCCCAGGTCGCTGTGCACGTAACCCGGCAACACGGCTAAGGGGATGCCGATATTCAGATAGCCGATGAAGGTAAACAGGACGATGGAAACGACTTGCAGCGTGACCGCCATGGGGCGCTGAGGATCTGGCATGGGAATGGGTCCACGGGACAGCGGGATAGATAGGCTGCTTATGATACCGGTGGTTGGATGCGCAGAGGGGGAGAAATTGGTGCCGGGTGTCGATCGTTGTGTTGCCTGGCCGGAATCAGGATTTGGCAGGTGCGACCAGTTGCGTGGTTACCAGTGCGGCGAGGGCGTTTTCCTGGCTGCCGAAGCGGGTCAGGAGCAGGGCTTGCTTCTCGGGTGTCAGGCGGTTCCAGACATCGATCATCTTTTCGGCAGTGCCGATCAGTACGCTGGCCTGGCTTTCGGTGAAGGTGTCGCTCATGTGCGGGTCCTTGGTTCAGGCTGTGTGGAAAGCGCATGAGTTAGCGCTTTCCACACGGTCTGGGTAGTGCTTTTTTCAGTCTTCGCTGTCGGCCTTGCGGCTGCCAGTGGCTTCTTTCGGCTCGGGCTTATGGGCACCGGCTTGTTGCGGGGTTGTCTGCGCAGTTTCGTGCAGGCTTGGGAAGGGGAGATTAGGAATCTCGTGCATGTTGGTTGCTCCTCGCAAGGTCTGTTTTTAAATCGCTGTGTAGATCCGCGCTTTTAAAAAGCCTGGGCAGGATACAGCAGGGGAGATGACAGAAAGACTTTTATCTCCCTTTGTTGCGACGGATGGCCGCATGCGGTACCCGTGCTTTGAAGCATTTGTGGCGAGGGAGCTTGCTCCCGCTGGGCTGCGGAGCAGCCCCAAAAGTAAGGTAATGAGTTTGTTCAGTTAAAGCTCGAATGCAGGCTTTTCGACCACTGCGTGCTCGAGCGGGAGCAAGCTCCCTCGCCACAAGGAGCCTGCCAGGGATTTACTTGCAGACGTCAGCGATAGCTTGCGCCAGCAAATCCAGACGTGTCGCATCAATCCCGGCGACGTTGGCACGACCGGAGCTGACCATGTACACGCTGTGGTGGTCGCGCAGGTTTTTCACCTGCGCCGGCGTCAAACCGGTGTAGGAAAACATCCCGCGTTGCACGCCGATATGCGCGAAGCGTTCACCCAAACCGTGTGGCTCCAGCGCTTCCACCAGGCCCGAGCGCAACTGCGCGATGCGCAAACGCATGGCTTCCACTTCATCGGCCCACAGCTGTTTCAGCTCCGGGTCGCCGAGGATGGTTGCCACCACGGCGGCGCCGTGATCCGGTGGTGTCGACCACAGGTTGCGGGCGATGTTGGCCAATTGGCTGCGGATATCCACCAGCTTTTCGGCATCCTTCGCGCAGACGATCAGTGCACCGGTGCGGTCGCGGTACAGACCGAAGTTTTTCGAGCAGGAACTGGTGATCAGCAGCTCGGGCAGCTCAGCGGCAAACAACCGCACCGCCCAGGCGTCCTGCTCCAGACCATCGCCAAAACCCTGATAAGCGAAGTCGATCAGTGGCAGCAGTTCGCGGCTGCGAACCACCTCCAGCACTCGGCGCCAGTCATCGTGGGACAGGTCGAAACCGGTCGGGTTGTGGCAGCAGGCGTGCAGCAGCACCACATCGCCCTTGGGAATCAGGTTCAGGGTCGCCAGCATCGCTTCGACATCGAGGCGATTGTCGCTGCCCACGTACGGATAGTGGCTGACCTTGAGGCCGGCAGTGGCGTAGATGGTTTCGTGAATCGGCCAGGTCGGGTTGCTCAGCCAGATGCCACGCCCCGGCAGGCAGTGCGCAATGAAGTCGGCGCTCAGGCGCAAGGCGCCGGTGCCGCCCGGGGTTTGGGTCGCGCCGGCTCGCTGCTCGGCGATCAGCGTGGAATCGGCGCCGAGCACCAGCTCATTGATCACTTTGCCGAAAGCCGGGTCACCGTGACCGCCGATGTAGGTCTTGGTGGTCTGACGATCCACCAGGCGCAGTTCGGCGAGTTTCACCGACTGCGGAATCGGGGTCAGGCCCTGGGCGTCCTTGTAGACGCCCACGCCAAGGTCGAACTTGCACGGATTGCTGTCCTGCGCATAGGCCTCCATCAGGCCGAGAATCGGGTCGCCGGGTACTCGGCCGATGGCGTCGAAATGCATTATTTGCGGCCCTCGGCGTCTTTCGCCACTTCGTCAGTGCGCGCGGCCATGATGAAGTCGTTGCGGTGCAGGCCTTTGATCGAGTGGCTCCACCAGGTCACGGTGACTTTGCCCCATTCGGTGAGCAGGCCTGGGTGGTGGCCTTCGGCCTCGGAGATTTCACCCACGGCATTGGTAAAGGCCAGGGCGAATTTGAAATTCTTGAACAGGAAGACTTTTTCCAGCTGCATCACGCCATCGCGGACTTCGATGTTCCAGTCAGGGATCTGCTTGATCAGTACCGGCAGTTCTTCGTCGCTGACTTGTGGGGCATCGGCACGGCAGGCTTCGCAATGGGCTTGGTTCAGAGCGTTCATGGTTTATTCCTGAATTCGGTTCTTGTTAGACGTTGTTACTTTTTACGGGCATTTGCAAGGTTGCCGCGACTGCGGCGCTCTCAGGCCGCCTTGGGTTTAGGCGGAAACTTGGGTGCGTGCAGACCCAGCTGCATGCCTTGATGGACCATGCCCATGATGTCCTCGTGGGCCAGATCGAACAGGCGCTTGAGGTTGGGCAGGACGAAGTACAGCGGTTGCAGGATGTCGATGCGATACGGCGTGCGCATCGCTTCCAGCGGATCAAAGGCTTGATGCTCCGGTTCGCCGGACAGGCTGTACACGGTTTCTTTCGGCGAGGAGAGGATGCCGCCGCCGTAGATGCGTTTGCCTTGCGGGGTGTCGACCAGGCCAAACTCGATGGTCATCCAGTACAGGCGCGCCAGATAAACGCGTTCTTCCTTGGAAGCCTGTAGGCCGAGTTTGCCGTAGGTGTGGGTGAATTCGGCGAACCAAGGGTTGGTCAGCAGCGGGCAGTGCCCAAAGATCTCGTGGAAAATGTCCGGCTCTTGCAGGTAATCCAGTTCTTCGCGAGTACGAATAAAGGTCGCGACGGGAAACTGCTTGCTGGCCAGTAATTCAAAGAAGGTCTGGAATGGAATCAGCGCCGGTACCCGGGCAACTTGCCAGCCAGTGGTCTCGCCGAGGACTTTGTTGATTTCGTCGAGTTGCGGAATGCGGTCATGGGGCAGGCCGAGTTTTTCGATGCCGTCCATGTATTCCTGGCACGCACGACCCTCGAGCACTTTCAGCTGGCGAGTGATCAGCGTGTTCCACACCGCGTGTTCTTCTGCGGTGTAGTGGATAAAACCTTGCGCATCGGGCTCGCGGGCCACGTATTGCGTCTGCTTCATGCTGCTCTCCTGCAAAGGGATACGTTCTTGTTATGTCTGTTGCCTATGGACCTAGAGATAACCCGAAGTGTGCGACCTTGCAGCAGGTTTGGAGCGTTGTGCGTAGGAGAATTCCCTGATTTTCGTAAAGTATTCGTTACGGATGGGCGGCTGTGGCGTAGGTATTGAGATTTTCGGGTTTTAAAAGGCTCTGGGCTGTCACATAATCTTGACAACAAACTTCGCGCCTCGGCAGAAAAATCCTCGCCATGCGCCTCATTTACCACCGTTCGGGCCTTTATATGCGTATCAAAGTCCACTGCCAGAACCGCATCGGTATCCTGCGCGACATTCTCAACCTGCTGGTGGAGTACGGGATCAACGTCGCCCGGGGTGAGGTCGGCGGCGAGCATGGCAACGCGATCTATCTGCATTGCCCGAACCTGATCAACCTTCAGTTCCAGGCACTGCGTCCGAAGTTCGAGGCCATCACCGGTGTATTTGGCGTCAAGCGCGTAGGGCTGATGCCCAGCGAGCGTCGGCACATGGAGCTGAACGCCTTGCTCGGCGCGCTGGAGTTTCCGGTGCTGTCGATCGACATGGGCGGCTCGATCGTCGCGGCCAACCGTGCCGCCGCGCAATTGCTCGGGGTGCGGGTGGACGAGGTGCCGGGCATTCCCTTGTCGCGGTATGCCGAGGACTTCGATCTGCCGGAGCTGGTTCGCGCCAATAAATCGCGGATCAATGGCTTGCGGGTCAAGGTCAAGGGCGACGTGTTCCTGGCCGATATCGCGCCGTTGCAATCGGAGCATGACGACAGCGAGGCCATGGCTGGTGCGGTGCTGACGTTGCACCGGGCGGACCGGGTCGGCGAACGCATCTATAACGTGCGCAAGCAGGAGTTGCGCGGTTTCGACAGCATTTTCCAGAGTTCGAAGGTCATGGCCGCGGTGGTGCGTGAAGCGCGACGCATGGCGCCACTGGATGCGCCGCTGCTGATCGAGGGCGAGACCGGCACCGGTAAAGAACTGTTGGCGCGCGCCTGCCATCTGGCCAGCCCGCGTGGACAGTCGCCGTTGATGGCGCTCAACTGTGCCGGGTTACCAGAATCGATGGCTGAGACCGAGCTGTTCGGTTATGGCCCAGGGGCGTTCGAAGGGGCGCGCGCCGAAGGCAAGCTCGGGCTGCTGGAACTGACGGCGGGCGGTACGTTGTTTCTCGATGGTGTCGGGGAAATGAGCCCGCGCTTGCAGGTGAAATTGCTGCGGTTCTTGCAGGACGGTTGCTTCCGCCGGGTCGGCAGCGATGAAGAGGTTTACCTGGATGTGCGGGTGATCTGCGCCACCCAGGTCGATTTGTCTGAACTGTGTGCCAGCGGTGAATTCCGTCAGGATCTTTACCATCGATTGAATGTGCTTTCGCTGCACATCCCGCCGCTGCGTGAATGCCTCGACGGTCTGACGCCGCTGGTCGAGCACTTTCTCGATCAGGCCAGTCGGCAGATTGGTTGTCCACTACCGAAGCTGGCACCGGCGGCGATGGAGCGGCTCAGTCATTACCACTGGCCGGGCAATGTCCGGCAGTTGGAGAACGTGCTGTTTCAGGCGGTTTCGCTGTGTGACGGCGGCACGGTCAAGGCGGAGCATATTCGCCTGCCGGATTACGGCGTGCGCCAGCCTCTGGGGGATTTCTCGCTGGAAGGCGGGCTGGACGAGATTGTCGGGCGTTTCGAAAAGGCGGTGCTGGAGCGGTTGTATTCCGAGTACCCGAGCAGTCGCCTGTTGGGCAAGCGCCTCGGGGTTTCTCATACCACCATCGCCAACAAACTGCGTGAATACGAAGTCGGTAAAGAACCGGGCGCATAGCCTGTGATGGACGGGCTCTTTGTGGCGAGGGAGCTTGCTCCCGCTCGGGCGCGAAGCGGCCGCAACTTCCGTCGGCGGGTAATGCCTGCTGGAACTTCATTGTTGTTTTTGGGGCTGCTTTGCAGCCCAGCGGGAGCAAGCTCCCTCGCCACGGTGAATGTGTCGCGTGTAAAAGGCCGACACTTGCCGTAAGCGGCATAACCGCGCCGGTTTTTCGTCTTTGATGCCATTGCCCATTCTCCTCCAATTCCTCTCAAGTCCTTTGTTTATAGGGCTTCGAACCCCTGCGTGAAAGTTGGTCTGCAAATTGCTTGAGGCTCAACAGTACAGCGGTGGGCGGCAAACGTCCGACATGCAGAGGAAAGACTGTGGACAAGTACCTTTATGTGGCAATGACCGGCGCCAGCCAGAACGCACTGGCGCAAAAGGCTCATGCCAACAACCTGGCGAACATCTCCACCAACGGTTTTCAGAAAGACCTGGAGCAGGCGCGGTCGATGCCGGTGTTTGGCGACAGCTTTCCGGCGCGAGCGTTTGCCCTGTCCGAACGTCCGGCCACCGACTTCTCTCCAGGCGCGATGATTGAAACCGGTCGCGACCTCGATGTAGCGGTTCAGGGCAGCGGCTGGATTGCCGTACAGAATCCGAGCGGTGGCGAAAGCTATGTGCGCACCGGCAGCCTGAATGTCGACGCCTTGGGCGTGTTGCGCGCCGGCAACGGCATGCCGGTCATGGGCAACGGTGGCCCGATTGCCGTGCCGCCCGAGCAGAAAATCGAAGTCGGCCAGGACGGCACCATCAGCATTCGGTCAATGGGTGAAGGTCCGCGCGTCATCGCAGAAATCGACCGCATCAAGCTGGTCAACCCGGACATCAAGAACATGACCAAGGGGCTGGACGGTTCGATCAACACCGCAGACGGCAAGCCGGCACCGGTCGATGCCAATGTGCAACTGGTGTCGGGCTTCCTTGAGTCGAGCAACGTCAATGCCGTTGAAGAGATGACCTCGGTGTTGGCCTTGTCCAAGCAATTCGAGCTGCACATCAAGATGATGAACACCGCCAAAGACGACGACCAGGCCATGGCTCGGGTCTTGCAGATCAGCTAATTATCAGAACGTCGCGCCGTAAAACAGGCGCACGAGGAGAATTGAATGCTTCCGGCTCTATGGGTTGCCAAAACAGGTCTGTCCGCCCAGGACACCAACCTGACGACTATTTCCAACAACCTGGCAAACGTATCGACCACGGGTTTCAAGCGTGACCGTGCCGAGTTCCAGGACTTGTTGTACCAGATCAAGCGTCAGCCAGGCGCCCAGTCGACCCAGGACAGCGCACTGCCGTCGGGTCTGCAATTGGGTACCGGTGTGCGCATTGTCGGCACTCAGAAAAACTTCACCGCCGGTAGCCTGCAAACCACCGACCAACCGCTGGACATGGCGGTCGACGGTCGCGGTTTCTTCCAGATCCTGCAGCCGGATGGCACCACCGCCTACACCCGTGACGGTACGTTCCACCTGGACTCCAATGGCCAGATCGTCAACGCCAGCGGCTTTGCCCTGGAACCCGCCATCGTCATTCCGAACAATGCACAGACCTTCACCGTCGGTCGTGACGGCACCGTGTCGATCACCGTTCCAGGCGCTGCTGCCGCGCAAGTGATCGGCAACCTGCAAACCGCCGACTTCATCAACCCGGCCGGTCTGCAGGCGATGGGCAACAACCTGTTCCAGGAAACCGCCGCCAGTGGCGCGCCGCAAATCGGTACGCCGGGCCTGAACGGTTTTGGTACCACGCTGCAGAACACCCTGGAAACCTCCAACGTCAGCACCGTTGAAGAGATGGTCAACATGATCACCACTCAACGCGCTTACGAGATGAACTCCAAGGTGATTTCTACCGCCGACCAGATGCTCTCGTTCGTAACGCAGAATCTGTAATCAAGTCTATGAGGCGGCATGCAGCCGCCTGCAACACCGTGAGGTAGGGTCATGAATCGCTTTGTATCTGTTCTCGCATTGAGTGGGATCGCCGTGCTCGCGGGCTGCGTCGGTCCGACGCCGAAGCCCAATGACCCCTACTACGCGCCCGTGTTGCCTCGTACACCGCTGCCTGCAGCGGCGAACAACGGCTCGATCTATCAGGCCGGTTTCGAGCAGAACCTGTACAGCGACCGCAAGGCGTTCCGGGTCGGTGACATCATCACCATCACCCTGAACGAGAAGACCCAGGCCAGTAAAAATGCCAACTCCCAGGTGGACAAGACCAGCAAGGCCGGAATCGGTCTGACCTCGTTGTTCGGTGGCACCCCGGCCGCCAACAGTCCGCTGAGTCTGGGTGCCAATTACAACGGTGACCGCGCCACCAAGGGCGACAGCAAGGCAGGGCAGGGCAACAGCCTGGTCGGTTCGATCACCGTCACCGTTGCCGACGTGCTGCCCAACGGCATCATTGCCGTGCGTGGCGAGAAGTGGATGACCCTCAACACCGGTGATGAGCTGGTGCGCATTGCCGGTCTGGTCCGGGCAGACGATATCGCTACCGATAACACGGTGCCGTCGACGCGTATCGCTGATGCACGGATCACCTATTCGGGCACCGGTTCGTTTGCCGACGCGAGTCAGCCAGGCTGGTTCGACCGTTTCTTCCTAAGCCCGCTGTTCCCTTTCTAGGTGATGAAACGACTCATGTTTAATTTCAAGCACCTGATGGCGGCCGTGTTGTTGCTGTCCACCTCCCTCGGCGTTCAGGCTGAGCGGTTGAAGGACATCGCCAGTATTTCGGGCGTGCGTTCCAACCAATTGATCGGCTACGGTCTGGTCGTCGGGCTTAATGGCACGGGTGACCAGACCACGCAAACCCCGTTCACCCTGCAGACCTTCAACAACATGCTCTCGCAGTTCGGCATCAAGGTGCCGGCCGGCTCTGGCAACGTGCAGTTGAAGAACGTCGCGGCAGTGTCGGTCAGTGCCGATTTGCCGGCGTTTGCCAAGCCGGGTCAGCAGGTCGACATCACCGTATCCTCGATCGGCAACTCCAAGAGCCTGCGTGGCGGCACCTTGCTGCTGACGCCGCTCAAGGGTATCGACGGTAACGTCTATGCGATCGCCCAGGGCAACCTGGTGGTCGGTGGTTTTGATGCTGAAGGTCGCGACGGTTCGAAGATTACCGTCAACGTTCCGTCGGCCGGTCGCATCCCAGGTGGTGCTTCGGTCGAGCGTTCGGTGCCGAGCGGTTTCAATCAGGGCAACAGCCTGACCCTGAACCTCAATCGCTCCGACTTCACCACCGCCAAGCGCGTGGTCGACAAGATCAACAACATGCTCGGCCCTGGTGTTGCACAGGCGATTGATGGCGGTTCGATCCGCGTCACCGCGCCGCTCGATCCGAGCCAGCGCGTCGACTACTTGTCGATCCTGGAAAACCTCGAAGTCGATCCGGGTCAGGCGGTGGCCAAGGTCATCATCAACTCGCGGACCGGCACTATCGTGATCGGCCAGAACGTCAAGGTTTCACCCGCCGCCGTGACTCATGGCAGCCTGACCGTAACCATCACCGAAGACCCGATTGTCAGCCAGCCTGGGCCTTTGTCCAATGGTCAGACCGCCGTCGTGCCGCGTTCCCGGGTCAACGCTCAACAAGAAGCCAAGCCGATGTTCAAGTTTGGCCCTGGCACCACGCTGGACGAGATTGTCCGTGCGGTGAATCAGGTCGGCGCGGCGCCGGGTGACTTGATGGCGATCCTTGAAGCATTGAAGCAGGCTGGCGCCCTGCAAGCCGACCTGATCGTGATCTGATATGGCGAACATGGATCTTCACAAGAGCGGGTTGGTCAGCAGCGGCGATTCGGGGTCGTACTCGGACCTGAACCGGCTTAACCAGCTCAAGGTCGGTGACAAGAACAGCGATGCGAACATGCGCAAGGTTGCGCAGGAGTTCGAGTCGCTGTTCCTCGGCGAGATGCTCAAGTCCATGCGCTCGGCCACCGAGACCCTGGGCAAGGACAATCCGCTCAACACGCCTGCGGCCAAGCAGTACCAGGAAATGTACGACCAGCAGTTGGCGGTTTCCATGTCTCGTCAGGGTCATGGTATCGGTCTGGCCGACGTGCTGATGCGCCAGATGTCGAAGAACAAACCGCTGGCACCGGGTGAGGCGGCGGCAATGTCTGCGGCCAAGCAGGAAGCGGCGAAAGCGGCAGTATCAACGCCGGTGGCTGCCGGTACGGTGGGCACCGACGGGCCGTTGTCGCGGCTCAATGGCCAGCGGCCGTTGTGGGCGTCGCGCGCGATCAACCCGCCGCAACAATCGCTCGATGGGCACCGCAATGACGTGGCGATGCTCAATCAGCGTCGTCTGGCGCTGCCGCCGAAACTCGCGGATCGCTTGCTCGCCGGCCTGGTGCCGTCGGCATCGACGACCGCTGCGACCAGCGCAACGGCGCTCAACAACATCCAGCCGCCTCAAGGTATGAAGATCGGCTCCGGTCCGCTGTTCAATGGCGATTGGCTGGCCTCGCAAACGGATTCGGGATCGAGCGGGCGGATGCAGATTTATGGTCGTGCCATGGCTCAAATTCCGTTGGCGCCGGCGAAGAAAGCCTTCAGCTCTGCCGACGAATTCGTCAATACGATGATGCCGATGGCCAAGGAAGCCGCCGACCGCATTGGCGTCGATCCGCGTTATCTGGTGGCCCAGGCGGCCCTGGAAACCGGTTGGGGTAAATCGGTCATGCGTGCCCAGGATGGCAGCAGCAGTCATAACCTGTTCGGCATCAAGGCTGGCAGCAGTTGGACGGGCGATTCGGCGCGGGCGATCACCAGCGAATTCAGGAATGGCGAGATGGTCAAGGAGACGGCCGAGTTCCGTTCCTATGCCTCTTACAAGGACAGCTTCCATGACCTTGTGACATTGCTGCAAACCAATAATCGCTATCAAGATGTTGTGAAGTCGGCCGATAACCCAGAACAGTTTGTACGCGAGTTGCAAAAGGCCGGGTATGCAACCGACCCGGGCTACGCCCGCAAGATTTCGCAGATAGCCAAGCAGATGAAGAGTTACCAGAACTACGCTGCGGCGGGCTCTTCCACGACGCCTTTATAGGCATAAGGTATAAGGTCTGAATCATGAGTTTGCTCAATATCGGGATGTCGGGGTTGAATGCGGCCTCATCGTCTTTGGCGGTGACCGGCAACAACATTGCCAACGTTGATACGGCCGGCTATTCGCGTCAGCAAACCGTACAGAGCAGCAAGGCCTCGATTCAGTACGGCAATAACGTATTCATCGGCACGGGCACGACCCTGGCTGACGTGCGTCGTGTGTATAGCGCCTACCTCGACACCCAGTTGCAGACCAGCACTTCGCTTAACGGCCAGGCATCGTCCTATCTGGGGCAGGTTACGCCGGTCGACACGATGCTGTCCGACAGCAACACCGGCCTCAGTGGCTCACTGCAGAAGTTCTTCACGTCCCTGCAAGCGGTCGCGACCAAGCCTACCGATGATGCGTCCCGCCAATCGGTGATGACCAATGCCAAGGCCCTGAGCGATCGCTTCAACTCGATTTCCAAGCAGTTGACCGACCAGAACACCGGCATCAACTCCAACCTCGCGGACATGGCGTCCCAGGTCAATAAACTGGCGACCACGATCGCCCAGTACAACCAGCAGATTTCTCAAACAGCGGGTAGCAACACCAGCAACAGCAGTGGCCCGAGCGACCTGCTCGACAAGCGTAACGAGGCGGTCCGCCAGCTTTCCGACCTGGTCGGTGCCCAGGTTGTCGAGCGCGGCACCAACTACGACGTCTACATCGGCAGCGGTCAGCCGTTGGTGATGGGCGGCACCACTAATACCCTGGAAACCGTACCGGGCAAGACTGATCCGACTCAGTCGACACTCCAGTTGAATCGTGGCTCGAGCGTCATCGATATTACGTCGGTGGTGACGACCGGTCAGGTGGGTGGCTTGCTGAGTTATCGCAGCGAAGTGCTCAACCCGGCAATTAACGAGCTGGGGCGAGTGGCACTGGTTGTCGCCGATCAGATGAACCAGCAGCAGGCTCAGGGCATCGACCAGAACGGCGACTTTGGTTCGGCGATCTTCAACAACATAAACAGTGCCACGCTGATCTCGCAGCGCAGCATTGCCCAGGCGGGTAACAGCGCCGGTTCCGGCAACCTCAATGTCACTATCAACGACACGGGCAAGCTGACCACCAGCGATTATAAGGTGACCTTCACCAGCGCCACGAACTACAGCGTTACGCGCTCCGACGGCACCAACATGGGCGCCTTCAGCACCACCACCACACCGGCTCCGGTGATCGACGGCTTCAGCATGACGCTCAATGGCGGCGGTGCCATGAGCGCCGGCGACACTTTCAAGGTGACGCCGACCCGCAGCGGTGCCAGTGATATCCAGACGGTGATCACCGATCCGAAGAAGCTCGCCGCGGCTGCGCCTCTGAGCGGTGTCGCCAGTGCCAACAACAAAGGCACCTATACCCAGCCGACTTTGACCAGCACCCTGGATATCTACAATCCAGCGGCCAATGCCGACCTGCAAACCGGGCTCAAGTATTCGACGCCGGTCAAAGTGGTGTTCGATCCTGCCGGTGCCGGGACCCAGGGTTACAAGCTTTTCGACGCCAAGGGCGGGCTCATGGGCTCGGGCACCATCGTTCCCGGTCAAAGCAATACCCTGAACCTGCAAGTGAACATGGTCGATAGCACGGGTGCTGCGATCATGGACAACTCGGTCGTGCCGCCAGTGCAGAAGACCTTCTCGGTTCAAACAACGGTCAATGGTTCGCCCGCTGACGGTGAGAGCTTCAGTATTTCGTTGACCGGCGCCAACTCTTCGGACAACCGTAACGGCACCGCTCTGGTCGGTTTACAGACCAAGCAAACGGTGGATACCGGCTCGGTGAGCAAGGGGCTCAGCCTCTCGGACGCCTACGGCAAACTGGTGTCCAACGTTGGCGCCCAGGCGGCTCAGGCCAAGTCTGACGGCGATGCCGCCACGGTGATTCTGACCGGTGCCAAGAATGCCCGCGATGCCCTGTCGGGTGTCAACCTCGATGAAGAGTCCGGCAACCTGGTGAAATACCAGCAGTACTACACAGCCTCATCGCAGATCATCAAGGCTGCGCAGGAAACTTTCAGCACGCTGATCAACAGTATTTAAGGAGTCGTAATTCATGCGCATTTCTACCGCCCAGTATTACGAAACGACCGCTGCCAACTATCAGCGTAATTACAACAATGCAATCAAGACCAGTGCCGAAGCGAGCAGCCTGACCAAGGTCAATACCGCCGCCGATGATCCGATTGGTGCTGCGCGCTTGCTTCAGCTCGGCCAGCAGAGCGCAATGCTCGATCAGTACGCCGGCAACATCAGCAGTCTCAAGGGCGCATACAGTCAGTCCGAAACCGCGTTGAGCGCGATTGGCACCGCCTTGCAGCGGGCCAAGGAACTCGCGCTCGGCGCCAGCAACGGCACGCAGACCGATGCGGACCGTAAGGCTGCGGCCCAGGAGCTGGGGCAGATCCAGAGTCAGGTGTTGGGCCTCATGAACAGTCAGGATGCCAACGGTAACTACCTGTTCGCCGGCTCCAAAACCAGTACGCCTCCGTACACGGCAAACTCCGATGGCACCTACAGCTACAACGGTGACCAGTCCGACGTGAACCTGGCCATCGGCGACTCCATGTCGGTTGCCAGCAACATCACTGGTTGGGATGCCTTCCAGAAGGCGAGCAACACCAGCCGCTCTCTGACCACCATGACCGCGCCTGCGGTGGATGACGGTCGGGTGACGCTGTCCAGCGGCCAGATCAGCAACACCGGAACGTTCGATTCCAAGTTCACCGCCGGTCAACCTTACACCGTGAATTTTGTCAGCAGTACCCAGCTGCAGATCACTGATGCGCTGGGTAACGATGTCACTGCCGAGGCCAGCCAGAACGGTGTGATCAGCAATAAGGACGCCTCTAACCAGACGGTCAGTTTCCGCGGTGTGGACCTGACGCTGAACATCAATCTGAAGTCTGGCGATACCGTTCCAGACGCAGTGATCGCCGGCCATAGCTTCCAGTTGGCGGTCAAGCCCGACACCATCAGCGCGTCGCGTAGCCCGGGCAACCCGTCCACGGCAGTGATCTCCGGTGCGACCACGAGCAACCCGACTGCCTATAACAGCACCTTCCCGACTGGCGGCGCGATTCTCAAGTTCACCAGTGCCACGGCTTACGATCTTTATGCATCGCCGATCACGGCGACCAGCAAGCCCGTGTCTTCGGGCACCATGGCCGGTTCTACGGCGACAGCTGCAGGGGTTACGTTTACGCTCGGCGGTACTCCGGCAGCCGGCGATCAGTTTGTTGTTCAGTCTAACAACCACCAGACCCAGAACGTTCTGGACACTTTGGGGCAGTTGCAGGCTGCGTTGAATACCCCGGCGGATAACAATCCGGTCGCCTTGCAAAAAATGCAGGCGGCCGTCGCGTCGGGCTTGGGCAACCTGGACACCGCTTCGGCGCAGGTGGGCTCGGCAATCACTGCGGTGGGCGTGCGCGGTCAGGCCCTGGATGATCAGACGACAACCAACCAGAGTCTCGTCCTGGCCAACACCACCAGCCAGTCGGCTATCCGCGACTCTGATCCTGCCGAAGTCATGACCCGTCTGACGTTGCAGCAAACCATGTTGCAGGCCGCGCAACTGGCGTTCAGCAAAATCAGTCAGCTGGGTCTGTTCAACAAGATCTAAGGGGGCCTGGCGCGAAAGCGCCCGGTCGTAAACCGCCGAATACCAATCGCCTTTTTTCAGCGGTTTCAGGGGCTCACCCGACCGGGTGAGCGTCCGCCGCTTGAGAGCCCCGCCGTGAATCCAGTCCCGTTAGTCAGCCTCGTCATTCCCGCCTTCAATCCACGCTTCTTTGCTCAGGCTCTGCGCAGTGCCCTGGTCCAGCATTACGCCAACCTCGAAATCATTGTGTGCGACGACAGTCGCGGCGATGAGATCCGGCAGGTTGTCGAGTCGCTGACGGGCGATGCAGCAGAGCGCGTGCGGTATGTGCGAAACCCGCAGACGCTGGGGTTTGTCGGCAATCTGCTGGCGTGCCTGGGTGAGGCAAAGGGCGAGTACATCAAGTTTCTCTGTGATGACGATCAGCTGTCGCCTGCGTGTATCGAGCGCCAGGCGCACGTCCTGACCGAGCAGGCGGACATCAATCTGGTGCTGGCCCAGCGCGTGTTCTGGGATGCGGACGATCACCCGCTGCCATCACGTCTGGAGAACAGCACGCTGTCGCCGGAGTGCGGGATATTCAAGGGCGATGACCTGCTGGCGATTTTCGAGAGCTTCCCGGTCAACTTCCTCGGTGGTTTCAGCAGTGCGCTGTTCCGCCGCAAGGATGTGCAGGAACTGATGCCGGCCTTGACTCAACCTGGCCATTGCTTTGTCGCGTCGCTCGATCTGGCCTTGTACATCTGCCTGATGCGCCGGGGCAACATGGCTCAGCTCAACTACGTGTTGAGCGTCGAGCGCTTGCATCCGGAGCGTTTGATTCGTCAGCAGCCGATGAAAGATGCGGCGGAGCTGGAAAAGCACTGGCTGGTGCAAATGCTCAAGGTTCGTGGTGGCGAGGATGCACCGGCGGGAGGCTGGGTTCGTTTCCTGCCACTGAGTCGTGCCGAAGAGGCGCCGCGAATCTGGGAGGAGTTGCCCCTGAGTCGGACGCTGGGGAATCGCCAGGCCAGCCAGGAATATCGGGTGGGTATCGCCAGCGAGAGTTTTTCCCAGCTGTACACGCAATGGCTGGCGTGTCGCACACTCAGTGAGACTCAGCGACATCTGTTGCCGGAAACCGTCGCCGGTTGGTCGCGGCAACCGAAAATCGTCCCGATCATCATCGATGATCAGTCCAGTCGTGCCAACCTGGATCTCACCCTTAAAAGCCTTGCCGGACAGCTCTATGCGCCAGAGCTGATCCTGGTGTTGTCCAGCGCCTGTACCGAAGCGCAGCTCGAAGAGCGGGTGTTCAACCTGCCGTTGCAGGAGGATTGGTGCGCGCAGCTCAACGCATTGCTGGCGCAGCTCGACGGGGTTGACTGGTTCTATGTGCTGCGTGCCGGCGATCGTCTGGTGGAGCCGGCGCTGTTGCTGCTGGCCGAGCGCGTCAGTGCGTCACCGAGCGCATTGTGTGTGTATGGCGACGAAGGCGGATTGCGCGACGGTGAGTCGGCAGACCCGGTCTTCAAGCCGGATTTCAACCTGGACCTGATGCGCAGTTATCCCTATGTCGGGCGATCCCTGGCGTTCCAGCGTGAGCGATTCCTGGCGCTGGGTGGATTCAATTCAAGCTATGGCGAGCTGGCGCCTCACGATGTGCTGTGGCGCATGGTCGAGGACAGTGGCGTGGAGGTCGTCGAACATATTGCCGAGGTGATGCTGGAGTCGACACTCGGCCTGGCACAGTGGCTGGCGCTGCCCGACGTCATTGAACTCAATCCGCAAGTGTTGGAGGCACATCTTCAGCGATTGAATATTGCCCATGAGATTCGCCAGGGCAGTTTTACCTTGCTCAATCGTGTCGATTACCTGCACGCCGAGCGGCCGCTGGTGTCGATCATCATTGTCTGCAAGGACCAGTTGTCAGTGCTGCAACGGTGTGTCGAAAGCCTGTTGGAGAAAACCGCCTACAGCGAGTACGAGTTGCTGCTGGTCGACAACGGCAGTGAGTCTGCGCAGACGCTTGAGTGGCTGAGTGCCATGGCCCAGTTGGGCAGCGACCGGTTGAGGGTGCTGACGTATCCGCCGCAGGGGAATCTCGCGGCGACGCGCAACTTTGCGGCGCAGCAGGCTCGCGGTGAATACCTGCTGATGCTCGACCCGTATGTGGTGGTCACTCGTGCGGACTGGCTGGGTGAGTTGCTCAATCATGCGCAGCGTCCAGAAGTCGGTGTCGTCGGGGCCAAGCTGTTCAATCCTGACGGTTGCGTGCTGCATGCCGGGCTGATTCTCGGGCTGCAAGGGCCGGCCGCTTCACCGTTTTACGCCGACTCGCTTAACGCGGCGGGCTACATGCACCGCTTGCAGGTGGTTCAGGACCTAAGCGCTGTCGGTGCTGATTGCCTGATGGTGCGCAAGGCAATATTCGAGAGTGTCGGTGGGCTGCAGGCGCAGGATTTTGCCTTGACCCTCAACGAGGTGGACCTGTGTTTGCGGGTCCGTCAGAACGGCTATCTGGTGGTGTGGACGCCGTACGCCCAGTTGGCCCTCGGGACACAGCCTGCTGTCGTCCCGGACAAAGCCGAGTTGGCGCAACGCACGCAAGAGCAGGAAACCTTCTACCGGCGCTGGTTGCCCATTGTTGCTCGCGACCCGGCGTACAACCCGAACCTGATGCTCAATACGCCAGGGGGTTCCAGTTACAGCCTGGAGCCAGGCTTGCGCACCGGCTGGAGCCCGTTTTCCGTTCGCCAGTTACCGAACATCATGGCGCTGCCGGTCAACTCCTCGGCAGTCGGTCACTATCGGGCGATCCAGCCGCTGGTTGAACTGCAGAAGGCGGGTCGGGCGACCGGGCGGATCTACTACGATCTGCCGTCGATCATCGAGATCGAGCGTGAGGCGCCGGACGTCATCATCCTGCAAGGGCGCTACAGTGAAGGGCCGGTCAACGAGATCGCCGCCTTCAAGCCCTACACCAACGCCCGACTGATTTTCGAGCTGGATGACTATGTCATCAAGGCGCCGAAGAAGAACGCACACATTCGCAATATGCCGGACCACGTCGAGATGGAGCGTCTGGTCCGTCGTGGTATCGGCCTGTGCGATCGGGTGGTGGTGTCGACCCAGCCACTGGCCGATGCGTTGTCGTCGATGCATCACGACATTCGGGTTGTGCCGAACATGCTCGCCACTCATCTTTGGGATGGCCTGCGCAGCCAGCGCCGCACCTCGAAAAAGCCACGGGTAGGCTGGGGGGGCGGTACCAGTCACTCGGGCGACCTGGCGATCATCGCTGACGTCGTTCGCGAGCTGGCCAACGAGGTGGATTGGGTGTTCTTCGGCATGTGTCCCGAAGAATTGCTGCCTTACATGCATGAGTTCCATGGCGTGATCGACCTCAGTGTCTACCCGGCGAAACTGGCTAGCCTGAACCTCGACCTGGCGCTGGCGCCGCTGGAGTTTCATATTTTCAACGACTGCAAGAGCAACCTGCGCCTGTTGGAGTACGGTGCTTGCGGCTACCCGGTGGTGTGTACGGATACCGAGGCCTATCGGGGTTATCTGCCGTGCACTCGGGTTGTCAGCAACAGCACCGAGGAATGGTTGCAGGCCATTCGCATGCACCTGGCGGACCCGGATGCCAGCTACCGAATGGGCGATGAACTGCGCGAAGCGGTGCTGCGCGACTACATGCTGCGCGGGGATAACGTGCGGTACTGGGAAAATGGCTGGTTGGCCGACTGATACGCCCTGCCTTCGGAGCTGCCGAAGGCTGCGATCTTTTGACCTTGGCAGCCGACCCATCTCTCGCAGATGTACACAGTCCAGCTGTGGGAGCCGGGCTTGCCCGCGATGGCGGCCTGGCAGCCGACCAATCTCTTGCAGGTGTACATATCCATTCCTGCGGTAACGGCCACTTACGGTTTCGCTCTTACAGCGACTCCCTTTGGCAGACGCCCCAAAGGAAGCAAAGGTCTTCGCCCCAAGCGTACGGCACCTCGCCTAGGCTCGGCGTCCCCTCACTCCGGTGTCCATCAGGGGGCATCGCCTACGGTCTGCTGCGCGACGACCTCCTCTCGATGTGTTCGACTGCGTCGAACGGCGCTGCGCGCCCACCCCCTGATGAACGCCTCCACTCGGCCTCCCGAAGGGGCGGGTGGATCAAGATCAAGAGCTGCAGGCGAGCTAACGCTCGGCCTGTTGAGTGGTGAAGGCAAGCCGTTTCATCGCGGGTGGTTGATGTCCGTAGCTGATGCAGGCTCGGGCCGCGTTCGGGCGATCTTTTCAAGGCGCAATCAAAAGATCGCCGCCTGCGACAGTTCCTGTGTCAGCGCTAGCTGGCGCGTTTCCTGCAAGTCCCCCTCAAAATCGCCATAAATCGAGCATGTGCGGTGCAGCCAGAGAGTGATGGGTGCAGCCTCATACGATTTATCCAGACGGTCGCAAAGCCTTGCAGGGCTTGGGCTGGCGCTGTGACGAACAAGAGGGGACAAGATGAAGGCAGTTATTCTGGCGGGTGGCCTGGGCACGCGGATCAGCGAAGAGTCGCACCTCAAGCCCAAGCCGATGATCGAGATCGGCGGCAAGCCAATTCTCTGGCACATCATGAAGCAGTATTCCGCACACGGAATTCACGACTTCGTGATTTGCCTGGGCTACAAGGGCTACGCGATCAAGGACTTCTTCGCCAACTACTTCCTGCACACCTCTGACGTCACCTTCGACATGTCGAACAACCGCATGGACGTTCACCAGAACTACAGCGAGCCTTGGCGTGTCACCTTGATCGACACCGGCGAAGAAACCATGACCGGTGGCCGTTTGCGTCGTGCCAGCCGCTATCTGGAAGATCAGGAAGCGTTCTGCTTCACCTATGGCGACGGTGTTTCGGACCTCAATATTGGTGCCCTGGTGGATTTTCACTTGAGCAGCGGCAAGCTGGCGACGGTTACGGCGGTACAGCCACCAGGACGTTACGGCGCGCTGGAGCGCGACGGTGATCTGGTGCGCGGTTTCACCGAGAAGCCTCGCGGTGATGGCGGCTGGATCAACGGTGGCTTCTTTGTCTTGTCGCCCAAAGTGCTGTCGCTGATCAAAGCCGACGAGACGGTCTGGGAATCCGAACCGCTGATGACCTTGGCGGCCGAGGGGCAACTGAACGCTTTCCAGCACGATGGTTTCTGGCACCCGATGGACACCCTGCGTGACAAGAATCATCTGGAGCACCTGTGGCAGAGCGGGGAGGCCCCATGGAAGCAGTGGGACTGAGTTCGCAATTCTGGCGCGGCAAGCGGGTACTGGTCACCGGTCACACCGGTTTCAAAGGCAGTTGGTTGACGCTTTGGCTGCAAAGCCTGGGGGCTGAGGTCACAGGTTTTGCCCTGGACCCGTCCACCGAACCGAGTCTGTTCGAACTGGCGCGCGTTGCTGAAGGCATCAACGATCAGCGCGGTGACTTGCGTGACCTGGCGGCCTTACTGGAACTGATCGCCGAGGCTCAGCCAGAAATCGTCCTGCATCTGGCAGCGCAACCATTGGTGCGCGAAGGCTACCGTGACCCGCTCGGGACTTACTCAAGCAACGTCATGGGAACGCTCAATCTGCTGGAAGCGATTCGTCAGATCGGCGGGGTGCGCGCGTGCGTGCTGGTGACCACAGACAAGGTCTACGCCAATCAGGAATGGCTGTGGCCCTATCGCGAGAACGAAGCCCTTGGCGGCCATGATCCTTACAGCAGCAGCAAGGCCTGTTGCGAGTTGTTGGCGCAGTCTTACGCAGCTTCGTTTTTCCCTGCCGAGCGGCATGCCGAGCACGGTCTGGCACTGGCCACTGCGCGTGCCGGGAATGTGCTCGGTGGCGGCGATTTCGCCCCGGAACGTCTGATCCCCGATGTGCTCAAGGCGTGGTCGGCGAATGAACCGGTGACCCTGCGTTATCCACAGGCCGTTCGCCCTTGGCAGCACGCGCTGGAACCGCTGGCCGGTTACCTGCAACTGGCGGCGGGTCTGTATGAGCAGGGTCCGAAATTCGCCGGTGCGTGGAACTTCGGGCCGAGTGAAAGCGATATGTGCAGCGTCGGTGAGGTGGTCGAACTGCTCTCCAGGCGTTGGCCGCACGCGCGAGGTTTGCGTGTCGAACCGAGCGAGTTGCATGAGGCCGGCCTGTTACGCCTGGACAGCAGTCGCGCCCGTCAGTTGTTGGCATGGCAGCCGCGCTGGTCGCTGCAAGACTGTCTGACGCACACTCTGGATTGGCACCTGGCCTGGGAAAATGGCGATGACATGCGTGCCATCACGCTGCACCAGCTGAACCTGTATCGGGGGCCGCTGTGAGTGAGTTTTGCATCAGTGCGTTACCTCTCCAGGGCTTGTTCAGTGTTCAGCACAAACGTCATGAAGATCAGCGCGGGCACTTCGCCCGGTTGTTCTGCGAGAGCAGCCTGAACGCCTTTGGCGAGCCGTTCCATATTCGTCAGATCAACCAGTCCTGCACCCGTGAGCGCGGCAGCGTGCGCGGTTTGCATTATCAGAATGCCCAGGCCCCGGAAGCCAAGCTGATCACCTGCCTGCGCGGTGAAGTCTGGGATGTTGCGGTCGACCTGCGACCGGACTCGGCGACCTTTTTGCAATGGCACGCCGAGCACCTGCGCGCCGGTGATGGTCGCAGCCTGTTGATTCCAGCAGGTTTCGCCCATGGCTTTCAGACCTTGAGCGACGATGCCGAGCTGCTCTATTTGCACAGCGCCGATTATGCGCCGGATCACGAGGGCGGCCTGTCGGTGCTCGATCCGCGTCTGGCGATTGCCTGGCCCGAGCCTGTCAAAAATCTGTCGACCCGGGATGCCGCCCATCCCTGGCTGGATGACCAATTCCCTGGAGTGCGTCTATGAATTGCCGAGGTTGCGGCACCCCGTTGGCGTTGCCATTGATCGATCTGGGCACCTCGCCGCCGTCCAACGCGTACCTGCGGGCGGAGCAGTTGGAGCAGGCCGAGCAATGGATCCCGTTGAAGGTCGCGGTCTGCCAGGAGTGCTGGCTGGTGCAGACCGAGGACTACACCCGCGCTGACAGTCTGTTCGATGCCGACTATGCGTATTTCAGTTCGTTTTCCAGCACCTGGCTGGCCCATGCCGATCGGTATGTGGCCGAGATGGTCGAGCGTTTCGGGCTGACCGCCGACAGCCGTGTGGTGGAAATTGCCGCCAACGATGGCTACTTGCTGCAGTACGTTGCACAACGCGGTATCCGTTGCCTCGGCGTCGAGCCGACCCGCAGCACAGCACAGGCCGCGCGGGAAAAAGGCCTGGACATACGCGAGCTGTTCTTCGGTCGCGACAGCGCCTCGCAGTTGCTGAGCGAAGGCTGGGGCGCGGACCTGATGGCCGCCAACAATGTGCTGGCGCATGTGCCGGACATCAATGATTTTCTCGGCGGTTTCGCGACGCTGCTCAAGCCCACGGGCGTGGCGACGTTCGAGTTTCCGCAGTTGCTGACGCTGATGGCCGGGCAGCAGTTCGACACCCTTTACCACGAGCACTATTCCTATCTGTCGCTGACCGCCGTGCAACGTTTGTGCGAGCGCAATGGCCTGGAAGTTTTCGATGTCAGTGAGTTGCCGACCCATGGCGGCTCACTGCGGGTGTTCGTGCAGCGTGCCGAGGGTGTGCGCCGTGAAGTAACGCCTGCCGTGCAACAACAGTTGCAGGTCGAGCAGGCGGCCGGAGTCAAAACCGCTGCTTACTACACGACCCTGGCCCCGGCCGCGGAACAGATCAAACACGCACTGCTGCGTTTCCTCTTACAGGCCAAGGCCGAGGGCAAACGCGTAGTCGGTTATGGCGCCGCCGCCAAAGGCAATACCTTGCTCAACTATGCCGGGGTCAAGCCAGACCTGCTGGCCTGGGTCGCGGATGCGAGTCCGCACAAGCAAGGAAAGTTCTTGCCGGGCAGTCGCATTCCGGTGGTGTCTCCCGAGCGGATTGAAATCGAGAAACCGGACTATGTCCTGGTGCTGCCATGGAACCTGCTGGACGAGATCACCCAGCAATACGCAGTTGTCCGCAGTTGGGGCGGGCGTTTTGTCGTTGCCATTCCGGAGTTGAGCTTCAGATGAGCCGAATTCACTACACCAAGCCCAGTGTGGGCGAGCTGGAAGCCAAGTACGTGCTGGATGCTGTGCAGCATGGCTGGGGCGAGCGTTGCTACGAATACATCACACGTTTCGAGAAGTCCTTCGCGCAGCACATGGGCGTGCCCTATGCCATCGCGACCTCCAGCTGTACCGGCGCCTTGCACATGGGCATGGCCGCATTGGGAATCGGTCCGGGCGATGAAGTGATTCTGGCCAACACCAACTGGATCGCCTCGGCGGCCCCTATCGATTACCTGGGCGCGACGCCGGTTTTTGTCGACGTGTTGCCGGACAGCTGGTGCCTGGACCCGGAGCAGGTTCGGCAAGCCATTACGCCACGGACCAAAGCCATCGTGGCGGTGCATTTGTACGGCAACCTGTGCGATCTGGACACGCTGCTTGCGATCGGCCGCGAGCACGGGATTGCGGTCATCGAAGACGCCGCCGAAGCCATCGGCTCGCAATGGCGTGGTAAAGCCGCGGGTTCGTTGGGGGCTTTCGGCGCCTTCTCCTTTCATGGCACCAAGACCATGACCACCGGGGAAGGCGGGATTTTCGTGACCTCGGACAAGGCGCTGTATGACCGAGTGCTGACACTCTCCAACCACGGTCGGGTCAGTGGCAGCACGCGGCAGTTCTGGCCGGATTTCATTGGTTTCAAATACAAGATGAGCAATCTGCAGGCCGCCATCGGTTGTGCCCAGATCGAACGTGTCGATGAGCTGATTGCCCGCAAACGCGCGATCTTCGATCGGTATGCCCAGGGGCTGCTGGATATCCCGTTGCTGTCCATGAACCCGCAACCTGAGCATTCCAGGAACGGTTACTGGATGCCCACCGTGGTGTTCCATGAAAGCACCGGTATTACCCGAGAGTTGTTGATCGAAGCCTTTCAAGCAGCGGATATCGATGCCCGGGTATTTTTCTGGCCATTGTCGGCGCTGCCGATGTTTGCCGATAAGCCGGTGCACACGCCGATGGCTGTCTCGCTGTCGGAACGGGCGATCAATCTGCCGAGCTACCACGACATGACCGACGCTGATCAACAGCGGGTGATCGAGGTGATTCGCACGGTCTGCCAGCAAAGGAATGTGCTGTGAAGGTCTACCTGTTGGGGGCGGCAAACCCTGAAGCCGTGCGGATGATTGGTTCCGTCAAACGAGCCAACCCTGCCATGGAGTTTGCCTTTCTCGACAACGATGCAGCCAAGCACGGCACGCTGTTTCATGGCGTGCCGGTGATCGGTGGGGTAGAGCGTGTGGCCGACTTGAAAGGCCCGGACACGCACTTCGTGAACCTGATCACCCGCGACACCAGAACCCGTTATGAGACGACGCGGCAGATCATCGAGGCCGGCGGAACACTGGGCAACTTCCTGCACCCCGGCATCGATCTGAGCATGACGCGCATGGGCACCGGCAACTATCTCCAGGAAGGCGTGATCATTCAGGCCGAAGTGTCCCTGGGCGATAACAGCAGCATCAGCTACGGCAGCCTGATCGGGCACGAAGGCCGCATCGGGCACAGCGTATTCATGGCGCCCGGAGTAGCCATCGCCGGCTGTGTCGAAGTGGGGGACGGGGCTTTCATCGGCACTAACGCCACCATTCTTCCGCGTTTGCGCATTGGTCGCTGGGCAACGGTCGGCGCCGGCGCCGTGGTCACCCGGAACGTTCCCGACTATGCCGTTGTCGTCGGCAATCCCGCACGAATTATCAAGACTCAGGCCGTCCCTTATCAGGACGGTCGGGTTTTCAACTAACAACACCCCGTATCGGAGCGTTTGCATGAATCCTCATGAGCAGTTTCGCGAAGAAGTAAGCCAGAACATCGAAGGCTTGCAGCAAGACAAAAAACTTCAGTCCGAGTCGCTGGACTGGGTCGGTGTCACGGCCAAACACAAATACACCTACAACTTCAGCTGGATGGGCCGGCCGATCATTCAGTTTCCCCAGGACATGGTTGCCATGCAGGAAATCATCTGGGACCTGCGCCCGGATGTGATCGTCGAAACGGGCATCGCCCACGGCGGCTCCCTGGTGTTTTACGCCTCGATGCTGGAACTGATCGGCCACGGCGAAGTGCTAGGTGTGGACATCGACATTCGTCAACACAACCGCGATGCCATTGAAGCCCACCCGATGGCGCGCCGGATCAGCATGATCCAGGGTTCGAGCATCGATCCGGCCATCGTTGAAGAAGTGCGTGCACGGGTGGCTGGCAAGAAAGTGCTGGTGGTTCTGGACTCCAACCATACCCACGAACACGTGCTTGAAGAGTTGCGCCTGTACGCACCGTTGGTGTCGGTCGGCAGCTACTGCGTGGTGATGGACACCGTGGTCGAAGACATGCCGGAAGATGCCTTCCCGGATCGTCCGTGGGGCAAGGGTGATAACCCGAAAACTGCGGTCTGGGCCTACCTGGAAGAAAACCGCGATTTTGAAATCGATGCGCGGATTCACAGCAAGCTGCTGATCACCGTGGCGCCGGACGGCTATCTGCGTCGGGTTCGTTAAGCAACGACATCATTGTTGAGTTCATCGGGCGATACGCCGGTTGTGGGGAGAAATTATGCAAGGCAAGTGCGGTTCTGAAAGCGGATTACCATTGAACGAGTTGTTGACGGTGGTACTCATCACCCATAACCGACCGGCCTTTGCGCGCCGGGCGGTGAAGTTCTACAGCACCTTGCCTTGCAGGATTCTGGTGCTGGACTCTTCGACCCAAGCCACCGATGGCATCGACGGCGTGTACCCCACGGTCGACTATCAGCACCTGCCGCAGTACGGTTACTGGGGCATTCGGGCCAAGCTCGACTACGGCGTGCAGCAAGTCACCACGCCGTACATGGTGTTTGCCGCCGACGATGACTTCATCGTGCATGATGCCCTCGACGCTTCGGTATCGTTCCTGGAAGAAAATCCGGATTACGGCATGTGCCATGGCTATTGCCTGATGTACCTGACCCTGGCCAACAGCGTGAGCTACTACCGCCGGGACAAGAAGGTCTGTGAAGACTACTCGTCCGAACGTGCGCAGGACCGGGTCATCGATTTCATGCACCAGTACATCCCGCCGTTCTATGCGGTTCACCGCACCGAGCTGTTGCGTGACTGGTACGCGCTCATGCCAGAGAACACCATCTTCGAATGGCAGGAAATCGGCCATGCGTACTACATGCTGGCAATGGCCAAGGCGCGAATTCTGCCGATCCCGTATGTGGTGCGAGAGGTCAATTACATTGAGTCGGAGCACAACACCGAGATCTACAGCACCCTGACCCTTGCCGATGCCAAGTCGGTAGCGGACCGTGAAGCGTTCGCCCAATTGCTGGCGACGTTGCCGAGTAGCCGCACCGGTCTTGACGCGGAGCAGGCCAGGCAACTGGCACTGGACAGTTTCGAGGCGCTGGCCGACAGCTTGCGCAACCGTCGGGCGTTGACTGCCGAGCCGATTTTCGAATCGCGCTGGAACAATGTGCAGAAGGGGCCAGATCGCCAATTCGGGCTTTTGCAATATGTCGAAATGCCTTTCTACAATCAAAAGTTCTTCGACCTGTTGAGCCAGTTCGAATTTCTGCTTCACGCCATGCCGGCCGGCCGCGTTCAGCTTCAGGGGCTCGAAGGTATCTGGACGATGCAGGCTGACATGATGCGGCCCCGCAACAACGACACCCCTGAAAGCGTTATCGAGCGACTGGGGCACGCGTACGGCAGCAACCCGTTCAACCGTCAGGTGGTCAAGCGCCTGGCGCAGCAGTTGGAGCTTCTGGGCGAAGCGGACGACGCGCGGGACATGTTTGCCTGGGCCGAGCGCCTGGACGCGGTGACGACCCAGGGCAACGACGAGGTGTTCGGTGCCATGCGCTCCGGTCGCCTGCTCAAGTGGCTGGCGGCGCGCGCCCCGGACGCTGACGAAGTCGCTGCGACGTCACGTTATCTGGCCGCCCACAACGGCGGTCCACAGTTTGGCATTCTGGTGCTGGACCTCGACAACGACGCGGCCAAGCTGCAGATCACCCTCGACAGTTTGCTGGAAGGCCACAACCATGCCTTCAAGATCGTGGTGTTCACCACCGGTGAGCCGCTGGCGGCAACGACGGTGCACAACACGCTGCATTTCGTTCGCGTAACCCCGGCCAACCATGTCGACAAGCTCAATCAGATCGCGCGTCAATCGCCGTGCGACTGGCTGCTGCTGACCGAGGCGGGGGACGAGTTCACTGCTGGTGGTTTGTTGCGCGCAGGTCTGGAACTGCACGCCGCGCCTGACTGTCGAGCAGTGGCGGCGGACGAGATTCAGCGTGACACCAATGGCGCGCTGATCGATGTGTTCCGCCCAGGCTTCAACCTCGATTTGCTGCAAAGCCTGCCAGCGCTGATGGCGCGGCATTGGCTGATCCGCAAGGATGTGTTGTTGGAAGCAGGCGGTTACCAGGCCGACTTCAGCAAGGCACTGGAGTTCGACCTGCTACTGCGCATCATCGAGCAGGGCGGCCTGGCCTGGCTGGCTCATCTGGACGAACCGTTGCTGATCGCCCGGGCGCCGGTGCTGGAAGACAACGCCCACGAGCGCCAGGCGTTGATCCGTCACCTTGCGACCCGTGGCTACAAGGCGCAAATCAGCTCCGCCGAGCCTGGTACTTATCAAATCGATTACCGTCATGCCGAGCGTCCGCTGGTGTCGATCATCGTGGCCAGCCAGGACAACCTGGCGCAGCTGCAACGTTGCCTGACCGGCATTGTGCAACGAACCCGCTACACCCGTTACGAAGTGCTGATCGCCGATAACGCGAGCCAGTCACCGGACATCCTTCGATGGCTGGACGGCCTCGGGCAGCCGGGCGACAAGATTCAAGTCCTGCGGGCGCACGAGCGTCTCAGCCTGTCGGCGTTGTACAACGAGGCCAGTCAGCAGGTCCAGGGTGAATACCTGGTGCTACTGGCGGCGGACAGTGAAGTGGTCAACCCGAACTGGCTCGAATCCCTGCTCAACCAGGCCCAGCGCCCGGAAGTCGGGGTGGTTGGCACCAAGCTGCTGGATCACGACGGCAAGGTGACTCAGGCCGGGCTGATTCTGGGCATGAACGATGGCGTCGGTTCGGCTTTCGTTGGCGAGTCCAAGGATGCCAAAGGCTATATGAACCGTCTGGTGCTGGAGCAGAACTATTCGGCCGTTTCGGCTGTATGCCTGATGATCCGCAAAGCGCTGTTCGACGAGGTTGGCGGGCTGGACGAACAGGCGTTTGCCAATGCCTACGGCGATGTCGACCTGTGCCTCAAGGCAGGTCAGGCCGGCTATCTGGTGGTATGGACACCGCAAGTGCAGGTTATCCATCCTGGCACCTTGCCCGATGCACCGCAGGCGCTTGCGGCCTTGCGTGAAAAATGGGCCGGGCCGTTCCAGCACGATCTGGCGTACAACAAGAACCTCGCCCTGACCGGCAAGGGTTTCACTCTTGGCAATCCGACCAGCGTGGATTGGGCGCGGTTGCTGGTTTAAGTCTGGCGCACAGGTAAAAGGATCGCGGCATGTTCAACGGTAAATCGATTTTCATCTCCGGCGGCACCGGTTCGTTCGGGCGCATGTTCATCCGGCGTTTGCTCGAGCAGTACCAGCCCAAACGGGTGGTGGTGTTCTCGCGCGACGAACTCAAGCAGTACGAGATGCAGCAAACCTTCAATGCACCGTGCATGCGTTACTTTTTGGGCGATGTGCGCGATGCCGAGCGTTTGCGTCAGGCGATGCGTGGGATCGATTACGTGGTGCATGCCGCTGCCCTGAAACAGGTGCCTGCGGCGGAATACAATCCCACTGAATGCATTCGCACCAACGTCAATGGCGCGGAAAATATCATCGCCGCCGCCATTGATAACGGTGTGAAGAAAGTGGTTGCGCTGTCCACCGACAAGGCGGCCAGCCCGATCAACCTGTACGGTGCGACCAAGCTGCTCTCGGACAAGTTGTTCGTGGCGGCGAACAACATCGCCGGTGATCAGCAAACCCGGTTTGCGGTGGTGCGCTACGGCAATGTGGCCGGGTCACGCGGCTCGGTGGTGCCGTTCTTCAGCAAACTGATTGCCGAGGACGCGAAAGAACTGCCGATTACCGACGAGCGCATGACCCGCTTCTGGATCACTCTCGATCACGGTGTGCAGTTCGTGCTCGACAGCTTCGCGCGGATGCATGGCGGGGAGGTTTTCGTGCCGAAGATTCCGTCGATCCGCATTGTCGACCTGGCACGCGGCATGGCTGAGCATTTGCCGCACAAAGTCGTCGGGATTCGTCCGGGTGAAAAGCTCCATGAATTGATGGTGCCGCTGGATGACGCACGGATGACCCTGGAATTCGAGGACCACTACACCATCGAACCGTCGATTCGTTTTACTCACGTCGACATTGATTTTTCGCTGGACGGCGTGGGTGAGCAGGGACGGCGCGTGAGCGAAGACTTCGAGTACCGCTCCGACACCAACTCGCATTTCCTCTCGGTCGGACAGATCGCCGAGTTGCACGCTGGGTTATCGGCATGATTCCTTACGGTCGGCAAAGCCTGGATCAGGCGGACATCGACGCCGTGGTTGCCGTGTTGCAGTCTGACTGGCTGACTCAAGGGCCGACCATCGAGCGTTTCGAACAGGCCATGGCCCAGCGTTGCCAGGCGGATTACGCGGTGGCGGTGTGCAATGCCACGGCGGCCTTGCACATTGCTTGTCTGGCGGCGGGGCTCGGGCCAGGCGATCGCTTGTGGACCACGCCGAATACCTTTTTGGCCTCGGCCAATTGCGGTCGTTATTGCGGCGCCGAGGTGGACTTCGTCGACATCGACCCGCTGACCTGGAACCTCGATGCCTACGCCCTGAAAGCGAAGCTGGAAGCGGCAGAGGACAACGGCACGCTGCCTAAAGTGCTGGTGGCGGTGGCGTTCTCCGGGCAGAGCTGCGACCTGCGCATGATCGCCGAACTGGCCGAGCGCTATGGCTTCACAGTGATTGAGGATGCGTCCCACGCGGTGGGTGCGTCTTATGCCGGGCGTCCGGTGGGGTGTGGTGAGTTCGCGGCGATGACGGTGTTCAGCTTCCATCCGGTGAAAATCATTACCAGTGCCGAAGGTGGCATGGTCCTGACCAATCGCCGGGACCTGGCCGAGCGCCTGCAACGCCTGCGCAGCCACGGCATGACTCGCGATCCCGAGCAAATGACCGAAGCCAGTCACGGTCCCTGGTACTACCAGCAGGTGGAACTGGGCTTCAACTACCGCATCACCGACCTGCAAGCGGCCCTCGGGCTGTCGCAGTTGAACAAGCTGGATGACTTCATCGAGCGCCGGCGTGAGTTGGCGGCGCGTTATGACCGTTTGCTGGCGTACCTGCCATTGACCTTGCCCAGCGCTCAGCCTGAGGCCGAGTCGGCATGGCATCTGTATGTGGTGCGTCTGCAACTCGATCGTATCAACCTCAGTCATCGACAGGTGTTTGAAGGCCTGCGAGCGGCCGGGGTAGGGGTGAATCTGCACTATATTCCGGTGCATTTACAGCCGTACTATCGGGACCTGGGTTTCGCCGAAGGTGATTTCCCGCAGGCCGAGCGTTACTACGCGGAGGCCATCAGCCTGCCGCTGTTTCCGTTACTCAACGACGAACAGCAGGACTACGTGGTCGAGCAATTGCGCCGGCTGACCGAATAATTGCTGCCATGGCGGCGAATGGGAATGTGTGATGCGCGAACTCAGTGAGCAGGAAAAATTCTGGCAAGGCGATTTCGGTAACCAGTACATCGACCGCAACGTCGGCCAGCCGTTGGTGGCGGCCAACCTGGCCTTGTTTGCCAAGGCTCTGACCCGGGCCGGGCGTATCGAAAGCCTGGTGGAGCTTGGCACCAATGCCGGCAATAACCTGCAGGCGCTGCGTCAGTTGTTGCCGCAGAGCGAGCTGTTTGGCGTGGAGATCAATGCCAGCGCGTGCGCCCAGGCGCAGGCGCTGGGGATTGCGCAGATCTGGCACGGTTCGTTGTTCGATTTTCCCCTCGAACGCACCTTCGACCTGACCCTGAGCAAAGGCGTGCTGATTCACCTGGCACCGCAGCTGCTGCCAGCGGCCTATGCGCAGCTGTATGAACTGAGTCGGCGCTACATCCTGATCGCCGAGTACTACAACCCGGCGCCGGTCGAGGTGTCGTATCGCGGTAACAGCGGCAAGCTGTTCAAGCGCGATTTTGCCGGTGAAATGCTTGATCGCTATGATGACTTGCAACTGCTGGATTACGGGTTTGGTTACCACCGCGACCCGCAATTTCCGGTGGACGATGTCACCTGGTTTCTTCTGGAAAAACGCCGTTGAGCAACGTCGCCATCATCCCGGCCCGCGGTGGCAGCAAACGCATACCGCGCAAGAACCTCAAGCCGTTCGACGGCGTGCCGATGATTGTCCGTTCGATCAAAACCGCTCTCGATTCGGGGTTGTTCGCCCAGGTGCTGGTCAGCACTGACGATGATGAAATCGCCGACCTGGCCCGCGCCAGTGGTGCGCAGGTACCGTTTATGCGCCCGGCGGCGCTGGCTGATGACTTCACCGGCACCGCGGCGGTGATTGTCCATGCACTGGAAGAACTGCATCGACAGGGCAGTGACTTTGATTACGCCTGTTGCATTTACGCCACCGCGCCTCTGCTGCAAACGCGGTTTCTGCAACAGGGTTTGCAGCGGCTGGAACTGCACCCGGACAAGTCGTTCGCGTTCTCGGTGTGCGACTTCGGTTTTCCGGTGCAGCGTGCCCTGACCCTTGACGATCAGGGCGCCTTGAGCGCGTTGTACCCGGAATTTCGTAATACGCGCTCCCAGGATTTGCCGCCGGCCTATCAGGACGCCGGGCAGTTCTATTGGGGCCGCAGCAGTGCCTGGTTGCGCGGCGATGTGTTGTATTCAACCCGGAGTTTGCCGGTGATCCTGCCGCGCTATCTGGTGCAAGACATCGACACCCTCGAAGACTGGAAGCGCGCCGAGTACCTGTACGCTGCACTGAAGGCTGGCGGTGAATTGCAATGAGAGTGCTGATCCGTGCCGACGCCTCGCCGACCATTGGCAGCGGCCACATCGCCCGCTGCCTGACCCTGGCCAGAGCCTTGCGCCGGATGGGCGCGCACGTGGCGTTCGCCTGTCGACGGTTGCCTGGGCATCGGCTCGACAGTCTCGCCGCTGAAGGCTTTGAAACCTTCGCGCTGCCGGAGCGCTATCCCGACGAAGACCCGCTGCAAGCCATCGAGAGCCTGCTGCCGTGGCAGGCGGACATCGCCGCGCTGGGACAAGTGCTAGAGCAGCAGGCGGCTTTCGACTGGATCATTGCCGACCATTACGGCCTCGATCACCACTGGCAGACCGCCGCCCGCCGTTGGGCGCCACGGATCGGCGCAGTGGATGATCTGGCGACGCGCACCTATAGCGTCGATCTGTTGCTCAACCAGAATCTTTCCGGCACGCCAGAGGCCTATGCTTCGCTGCTTGCCCCCGGATGCCAGACATTGCTTGGCCCGCGCTTCGCCATGTTGCGCGATGAATTCTGCTGTCCGGCGATTGAAATCAAACCTCGGGCCAAACGCGTATTGGTGAACTTCGGGGGCTTCGATGCGGCGAAGCAGACTCACCATGCAATGCTCGCGTTGAGCGATTTCCCTGAGCTGCAAGTCGACTTCGTCGCCGGTGCCGACAACCCGGCGTGGGAGCAGATGCAGGTGCTGGCGGCCAGTCGCCCGAACTGGCGTTTGCAGCGTTTTGTCAGCGATTTTTACCGGCTGATGACCGAAGCCGACCTGTTTGTCGGTGCCGGTGGCGGCACCAGTTGGGAGCGGGCGGCCATGGGGCTGCCGACGATTTGCATTGCGGTGTCGAATAATCAGCAGGCCAATGGCGAGGTCATGGCGACTTCGGGCGCCCATGTGTTCCTGGGCGCGCGGGAGCAGGTCAGCGTCGAGCAACTGCGCCAGGCCATCGGTTTTGTCACAGGTAATCAGGGCCTGCGCCAGAGTCTGGCCGAACGCTCCCGGCAACTGGTCGATGGCCGTGGTGCGCAACGGGTCGCGGCGGCGCTGGTCGGTGCGGTGCTGCCGGTGCGCAAGGCAACGCAGAATGATGCGCGCCTGTTGTTCGAGGGCCGTAATGCCGAGGCGGTACGGCGCTGGTCGCAGGACAACTGCAGCATCGACTGGCAAGCACACCAGGTTTGGCTGGCCGCGAGTTTGAGCAATGAGCAGTGCTTGCTGTTGATTGCCGAGGCCGGTGATGGCCCGGTTGGCGTGTTGCGCTACGACCTTGATGGGGTGAGCGCCGAAGTCTCGATTTATTTGTTCGAAGGTCGTTTCGGCCTGGGCTGGGGCAGGGCGCTGCTGGCCCGTGGCGAAGCCTTCGTGACGGCCCATTGGCCGCAAGTACGCACCATCACCGCGCAGGTGTTGCCTGCCAACCGGCCGTCGCTGAGTCTGTTTCGCGAAGCCGGATTTACCCAGAGCGCTTGCGTGTTCACGCGCGTATTGAAGGAACACTGACATGACTAGCTTCAAGATTGGCGACCGGATGATCGGTGCCGATGCGCCGCCATTCATCATCGCCGAGATGAGCGGCAACCATAATCAGTCGCTGGAAGTTGCGTTGCAGATCGTCGAGGCTGCGGCCAGGGCCGGCGCGCATGCCTTGAAATTACAAACCTACACCGCCGAGACCATGACCCTGGACCTGGATCAAGGTGAGTTTTTCATCAAGGACCCCAATAGCCTGTGGGCCGGCACTTCGTTGTATGCACTGTATGAGAAGGCGCATACGCCGTGGGAATGGCACGCGCCGATCTTTGCCCGAGCCAAAGAGTTGGGCATGCTGGCGTTCTCGACGCCGTTCGATGACACCGCCGTGGATTTTCTCGAAGGTCTCGATGTGCCGGCCTACAAGATCGCCAGTTTCGAGAACACTGACCTGCCGTTGATTCGTCGAGTCGCCGCCACTGGCAAGCCACTGATCATTTCCACCGGCATGGCCAGCATTGCCGAGCTGGATGAAACCGTGCGTGCGGCACGTGCGGCCGGCTGCAAGGACCTGGTGCTGCTCAAATGCACCAGCACCTACCCGGCCACGCCGGCCAACAGCAATGTGCGAACCATCCCGCACCTGCGCGAGCTGTTTGGTTGCGAAGTGGGGCTGTCCGATCATTCGATGGGCGTCGGGGTCTCGGTGGCGGCGGTGGCCCTTGGGGCAACGGTGGTGGAAAAACACTTCACCCTGGACCGGGCTGCCGGAGGCGTCGACGCGAGTTTCTCGCTGGAGCCGGCCGAGCTGGCCAGCCTGGTGGTCGAGACCGAGCGCGCCTGGCAGGCCATGGGCCGGGTGCATTATGGCGTCACCGACGCCGAGCAAAAGTCGCTGGTGTACCGTCGTTCGCTGTACGTTGCCCAGGACATGGCCGCCGGTGAGGTGTTCACGTCACAGAACCTGCGAGCCATTCGCCCGGGGTTGGGACTGGCACCCAAACACGCTGAAAGCATTATCGGACGACGTGCACGCGGGCCTTTAAAGCGCGGCACAGCGCTGGCCTGGTCGCTGATCGAATGAGCGCTTGTGCGGCTGATTGCGCAAAATAGCGTGACCTGTGAGTCATAACGGGCATCTTCACTGTATTGTATTGATCGGAAAGATGGCGCCTGGCCGGTAATCGGCTCAGTGATAGCCCTTTAGGCTTTCCGTGGTTGCCCGTTGCGGGCAACGCAAAATCTATGTGTCGGCGCCCCTCGATTCGTGCGAACGGGGGTATTCAGCTGTTTATTATTGGGAAGCCGTAATGATTGGCATAAAGAGCATTGCGAGCTACGTACCTGTAGCCGGCGTGGACAATTACGCACAAGGTGCAAAATTCGAAAAGGATGAGGAATTCATCCTGGGCAAGATCGGTTCCGCTTTCCTGCCGCGTAAAGACGCCGGGCAGGAAACTTCGGACCTGTGTGTCGAAGCGGTCAATACGTTGTTTGCCAACAACCCGGCGCTCAAGCGCGAATCGATTGACGTGCTGATCGTCGTCACTCAGAACGGCGACGAAGAAGGTCTGCCGCACACCGCTGCGATCGTTCAGGACAAACTTGGCCTGCCCACCACCGTTGCCGCTTTCGATATCTCCCTGGGCTGCTCCGGCTACGTGTACGGCATCTACGCGATCAAGGGCTTCATGGAAGCCGCAGGCCTGAAGAACGGCCTGTTGGTGACCGCCGACCCTTACTCGAAAATCGTCGACCCCGAAGACCGCAACACCACCATGCTGTTCGGTGATGCCGCCACCGCGACCTGGATGGGCGAAGATGCTCCGTGGCAGTTGGGCAAGGCCAAGTTCGGCACCGACGGTTCTGGTGCACCGCACCTGAAAGTCACTGACGGAGTGTTCTTCATGAACGGTCGTCAAGTGTTCAACTTTGCATTGCTGAAAGTCCCGGCGCATTTGCACGAGCTGCTCGACGAGTCCGGTCTGCACGCCGACGATATCGATGCGTTCTGCATTCACCAAGGCAGTGCGGCGATTGTTGACGCCGTGGCGCGGCGTTTTGAAGGTGATCCGGAGAAATTCATCAAGGACATGGTCGAGACCGGTAATACCGTGTCTTCGAGCATTCCGTTGTTGCTGGAAAAACACGTACTTGACGCCAAATGGAAGCGCGTTGCGCTGAGCGGTTTTGGTGTGGGGCTCTCGTGGGGTTCGGCGATTATTTATCGCCCATGAGCTAGATCCTGTGGCATAAAAAATAGCGTTCAAGGTGTAACCTTGAACGCTATTTTTTTGCCTGAATGAATATCGAGGCCGCATGAGCGACAGCGTTGAAGACAATTTCCAGGTGATAGAGCGTCGCTGGCCGGCGCTGCATGTACGGTTGATGACTGAAGACAGTGCGGCGGTTCAGGTTGAGCTGGTGGAAGGTTTGGGGTCGACCCTGAGCATTGCCGGTATCCAGCTCACCAGTCGCCATGACCGTACGCGTGAAGCGCGGTTGCAAGCGGCCAGTCTGCCGCCGGCAAGCGAGGTGGTGCATGTCTACGGTACAGGGCTGGGTGACTTGCAGTCAGTACTGCTTGAAAACGCCGAGCTTCAGCGTTTGTACGTGCATATCCTCAATGGCGCGATTTTCTCGTTGACGTTGCAGTTGCTCGATCAGCGGCAGTGGTTGAGTGATCCTCGGGTCGAGTTGATCTATGCCGGCGACTTGTCGGACATCCACCTGCCGTTTTTTGCATTACCGTCCGAGATGCTGCTGGCAGATGATTTCAATGCCAAGATTCGGGATCGGCTGATCAGCGAAGTGCACCTTACCTTCAATAACCGTGAGTTCGATCCGCAGTCTCCAGCGATCATTGAGCGGCTGGAGGAGAGTCGTGAGCTCGTCGGCAGCGATCGCGATGTGGCCGAGTTGTTCGCGACGTGTACCGGTCGGGAAGTCTATGTGATCGGCACAGGGCCAAGCCTTGAGCAGCATTTCGATCAGCTCCGGGCGATACGCGAGCGTGATCAGCGGCCGTTGTTCATCAGTGTCGATACGGCGTACCGCCCATTGCGCGAGCACGGCATCCGGCCGGATCTGGTGGTCAGTATCGACCGACGCATCAGCTTCAGGCACTTGCCGCCCGAGGACACCGGCAACATCCCTTTGGTGTACCTGCCAATGAGCGACCCGCAGGTATTGAAGGCCTGGCAGGGCACGCGTTATGTCGGGTATTCCGCCAGTCCGGTCTATGCCGCTATTCGCCAACAGATCAGCAAGGCTGAACTGTATGTCGGTGGCAGCGTGATCCATCCGGCAGTGGATCTGGCGGTGAAGATGGGCGCGGACCGGATTACCCTGTTCGGTGCCGACTTTGCGTTCCCGATGAACAAAACCCATGCCGGCTGGAACGATGGTGATCTGGGGCCGGGGGTGAACCAGGCCAAGCACTGGGTGCTTGATGGGTATGGGGTGCGGGTCAGGACGCAGTTGAACTTTCGCAGTTATCTGTGTGAACTGGAGCGCTACATCGCCGGGCATCCGCAGGTGCGCTTTTTTAACAGCAGCCGGGCAGGGGCGATGATCGTGGGAACGACGTTCAATCAGGAGTTCGTGCAATGAGCGAGCTTGCACAATGTGTCATCGATTGTCGGCAGTGCGCCGGGTTGTTTCGTCTCGGGCGCGACGTCGAGGCTGCGCTGACCATGGTCGATGTGTTCGATAAGGTGCAGGACCTGCTTTGTCAGGCCCCTGAAGATATCCAGTTGCAATGGGCGCAATTGCTCATGTCGATGCTGGCCTCCCAGGAAGCGCAGGACTGGCTGGGGTTGGCCGACACCATGGAGTATGAATTGATCGACTTGCTGGACGCGATTCACGCTCACCTCTGAACCGTTTTTGCCGGCCAGGCGATCTCCTCGCTCTTCTGTCGCCGGCATTTCCCTGACGTCATTTTTCTCTCGTGGGTCTCGTGCAGGCCTTTGTTTTCGCGGGGGTGGCAGTGTGATGGCATTTTTTTTCAAAAAAGCCCTCAAGCAACCTGCAATCGCGACGATAACTACTACGAAGGTTCTCTAGGCCACACCCGGCGGTTGCCAGGGCCGGAAGCCGCAGTACCCAACCAACGAGGAACTCACCATGTCTTTAGGCGTAAACACTAACGTCGCTTCTCTGTCTGTTCAGAAGAACCTGAACAATGCCGCTAACGCGCTGCAGACCTCCATGACTCGCCTGTCTTCCGGCCTGAAAATCAACAGCGCCAAAGACGACGCTGCTGGCCTGCAGATCGCTACTCGTATGAGCAGCCAGATCCGCGGTCAGACCGTAGCTATCAAAAACGCCAACGACGGCATCTCGATGGCTCAGACTGCTGAAGGCGCTCTGCAAGAGACCACCAACATTCTGCAACGTATGCGTGAACTGGCTCTCCAGGCACGTAACGGCACCAACGGCACTGCTGACCAGTCCGCGACCAACGCGGAATTCACTCAGATGTCCGACGAGCTGACCCGTATTTCCCAGGCCACCAACCTGAACGGCAAAAACCTGCTGGACGGTTCCGCCGGCAGCATGACCCTGCAAGTGGGCTCCAACACCGGTACTGCCAACCAGATCACTCTGACCCTGAGCACCAAGTTCGACGCCGTCAGCCTGTCGGTAGGTAGCGGTACTACTGTTCTGACCGGTGCTACCAGTGCTACTGCTGCTACCAACATCGACGGTGCAATCACCGCAATCGATGCTGCAATCGCCTCTGTTGGTGCTGTTCGTGCAAACCTGGGTGCTTCGCAAAACCGTCTGACCAGCACCATCTCCAACCTGCAGAACGTCAACGAAAACGCCACCGCTGCACTGGGTCGCGTACAAGACACCGACTTCGCAGCAGAAACTGCTCAGCTGACCAAGCAGCAAACCCTGCAGCAAGCTTCCACCTCGGTTCTGGCTCAAGCCAACCAACTGCCTTCCGCTGTACTGAAGCTGCTTCAGTAATTTCGGAATGAGTTTTGGCGAGGGAGTGTGCTGGTCGCGCTCTCTCGCCTTTTTACGTTAAGAGGTGATGGATATGGACATGAGCGTGAAGCTGAACTTGTCTTACCCGACTGCTCAGCCGGCAAGTACGACGGTCGATAAAACGGCTGCAGCACCTCGTAGCAGCAGTGACAGCGTTCAGGCTGTGGCTGGAAGTAAGGGCGCGGACGCGGACGCGCAGAAGTTGAAACTGGCCGTGCAAGAGATCGAGAAGTTCGTACAGTCGATCAAGCGTAACCTGGAGTTCTCTATCGATGAGGCTTCCGGCAGGGTGGTCGTGAAGGTGATTGCCACCGAATCAGGTGAAGTGGTGCGACAAATCCCTTCCGAAGAAGCGTTGAAGCTGGCGGACAGTTTGAATACGGCGAGCAACGTACTGTTCGACGCAAAAGCCTGACAACTGGCATGAATAGTGGTTGCACGTTCATTTGACGACTTGAGTGGTCAAAAGACTGGCGACAGACAGAAAGGGAGAAGCACATGGCAAGTCCAATTTTACCGGGTACAGGGCTGGGTTCCGGCCTGGATATCGGTTCGATCGTTACAGCTTTGGTCAACAGCGACAAGTCGGCCAAGCAGACTCAGATCACCACTCAAGGCACGCTCAACACCTCGAAAATTTCCGGTGTGGGTTCGCTCAAAAGTGCCTTGGCCGCTTATCAGGCTGCCATGGACAAGCTCAATAGCTCGACAAGTCCTGCGTTTGGCGGGTTTGCGGCTACCTCGTCGACGCCGGCGACCTTGACCGTGACTTCTGATAACACTGCGGTCAACGGTACTTACAGCATTAATGTGAAGAATCTGGCTACCGGTTCCAAAGTTGCCAGTGCTTCATTTGCAGGCGGTGCTAGCAGTGCCATTCCGAGTGGTACTTTGAATATCAGTCAAAATGGCACTGCCTACAACGTCACTATCCCGTCCGGTGCGACGCTGCAGTCCACTCGCGACGCGATCAACACCACGCTGACGGCTAAAGGCATCACGGCCAACATCGTCACCGACAGCAGTGGTTCGCGTCTGGTGCTCGGGTCGACTACTACCGGCAAGGGTTCGGACCTTACTGTCAGTGGTATTGCCGGTCTGGAAATCGACGGCACCAAGATGATGGGGACTATCCCTGATCCTTCGTCGACCACCGGGGGGACGCTGCCTGATCCCGCCAGTGCCGGTACTATCGGCGCGCTGGCCGCTGATGCGAGCCTGACGATTGATGGTCTGGCAGTCACCAGCAAAACCAATACCGTCAATCAGGCGGTGGGTGGCTTGAGCATGACGTTGGTTGCGCCGGGTACTTCGACGGTAACCGTGGCCACCAACACCACCGGTTTGCAGACGGCGGTGCAGTCGTTTGTCGACGCCTATAACACGCTGGTGAAAACGGTTACCTCGCTGACCCAGGCCTCGGCCGATGCCAATGGCAAGCTGACCGTCTCTGCTGCGCTGACCGGTGACTCGGTGCCTCGTTCAATAATTGCCGATATTCGCAATCAGTTGGTGACTCCTGGGCCGGGAGGGCAATTGGCGGTGCTATCGCAATTGGGCATCACGACCGATCAGAAACTCGGCACGCTGAACTTTGACTCCACCAAGTTCACCGCTGCGATGACTACCCAGGGCTTGAGTAGCCAGGTTCAAACACTCTTTACCGGTACCAACAGCACCAATGGCCTGCTGGCCCGGATGGGTGCGGCGATCAAGCCTTACTTGCAGACCAATGGCATTCTTGATCAGCGCACCGCCAGCCTGAACAAGCAGAAAAGCGATCTGGCCAATCAGCAGGTGGCGTTGGACTTGCGCGTTACCACGCTGACCGCGACGTTGACTGCCAAGTACAATGCCATGGACTTGTTGGTCGGGCAGATGAAGGCGACGTCGACCAGTATCACCTCGTTCTTCACCTCCTTGAACGCACAGAAGTCCGGCGGCTAATCTTGAGCCAGCGCCAAAAACCCGGCTGCGTTTTTAACGCGCCGGGTTTTTGCCTTTTGAATTTAAAGTTTTTTGACTCGTAGACGATACATTGGTTATACGAGCCCTTGAGTTGTGATGAGGTAGAGCATGAATCCGATGTTAGCCCTTCGGCAATATCAGAAAATTGGAGCACAGGCCCAAACCTCCGAAGCCAGTCCGCACCGATTGGTGCAGATGTTGATGGAAGGTGGGCTGGATCGTATTGCTCAGGCCAAAGGCGCCATGGAGCGCAAGGATATTCCGGGCAAAGGTGTATTCATCAGCAAGGCCATCGGCATCATCGGCGGCCTGCGTGAAGGTCTGGACCTTGAGAACAAGGCGGATGAAGTAGGCGAGCTGGATAATCTTTACGTCTACATGATGAAGCGTCTGGCGGAGGCTAATATCAACAGCGATCCGAAGATCCTCGACGAAGTCGCCAGTTTGCTGGGGACGATCAAGGAAGGCTGGGACGCCATCGCAGCGCCAGGTCCGCAGTTTTAAGGAGATCACCATGAGTCTTGTACTGCAGCGTATCGAACAAACCCGTGAAGCCCTGGTCGATGCACTGGCCGAGCGTAACTGGGAAGCTATCGGTCAACTTGACCTGGATTGCCGTTCCTGCATGGAAGACGTCTTGAGTGAGGCTTCGCTGGATGAGGTGGCGTTACGCGATAATCTCGAGGAGCTGCTGGGGGTTTATCGGCAGTTGCTGGAGGCTGCGACGGGAGAGCGTCAGGCAATATTCGATGAGATGTCGCAGATCCATCAAGCACAGAGCGCGGCAAAGGTTTACCATCTGTTCGGTTAATCCTCAGTTAATCCGATCGTAGTGCGTCATAAATTTGACTGTGTACGGTTTTTTGACTTAACTAGTGGCTGTTTGAAGATTTCAGGCGTCTATCAGGCTTAACGTGCCTGCAAGCGTCTAGCTTGCCCACTTATTTCGGGCATTGAGTTGACTAGGGAAGTTGCTATTGCATGTGGCGTGAAACCAAAATTCTGCTGATTGATGACGATAGCGTCCGCCGCCGCGACCTGGCGGTGATTTTAAATTTTCTTGGCGAAGAAAATTTACCCTGCGGTAGCCATGATTGGCAGCAGGCTGTCGGCTCTTTGTCATCAAGTCGTGAAGTTATTTGCGTCCTTATCGGGACGGTAAATGCTCCTGGCTCACTTCCGGGCCTGTTAAAGACACTGGCTACCTGGGATGAGTTCCTTCCGGTTTTGTTAATGGGCGATAATTCTTCCATTGACCTGCCGGAAGACCAGCGTCGCCGGGTGCTTTCCACACTGGAAATGCCGCCCAGCTACAGCAAGTTGCTCGACTCCCTGCACCGCGCCCAGGTTTATCGCGAGATGTACGACCAGGCCCGCGAGCGCGGTCGTCACCGTGAGCCCAATCTGTTTCGTAGCCTTGTCGGCACCAGCCGGGCAATTCAGCACGTTCGCCAGATGATGCAGCAAGTGGCCGACACCGATGCCAGCGTGCTGATCCTCGGTGAGTCCGGTACGGGCAAGGAAGTGGTCGCGCGCAACCTGCACTATCACTCCAAGCGGCGTGACGCGCCGTTCGTTCCGGTCAACTGTGGTGCGATCCCGGCCGAGCTGCTGGAAAGCGAACTGTTCGGCCATGAGAAGGGCGCCTTTACCGGGGCCATCACCAGCCGTGCCGGGCGTTTTGAGCTGGCCAACGGTGGTACGCTGTTTCTCGACGAGATCGGCGACATGCCATTGCCGATGCAGGTCAAGCTGTTGCGAGTATTGCAGGAGCGCACCTTCGAGCGCGTGGGGAGCAACAAGACCCAGAGCGTCGACGTGCGAATCATTGCCGCGACCCACAAAAATCTCGAAAGCATGATCGAGGTCGGCAGCTTCCGTGAGGATCTGTACTACCGCCTCAATGTTTTCCCGATCGAGATGGCGCCGCTGCGTGAGCGTGTTGAAGATATTCCGTTGCTGATGAACGAGTTGATCTCGCGCATGGAGCACGAGAAGCGCGGTTCCATTCGCTTCAACTCGGCAGCGATCATGTCGCTGTGCCGTCATGGCTGGCCGGGCAACGTCCGTGAGCTGGCCAACCTGGTCGAGCGCATGGCGATCATGCACCCGTACGGCGTGATCGGTGTGGTCGAGTTGCCGAAGAAATTCCGTTATGTCGATGACGAAGACGAGCAACTGGTCGATAGCTTGCGCAGCGATCTTGAAGAGCGGGTAGCCATCAATGGCCATACCCCGGACTTCAGCGCTAACGCCATGCTGCCGCCAGAAGGGCTGGATCTCAAGGACTACCTCGGTGGTCTGGAGCAAGGCCTGATTCAGCAGGCGCTGGATGATGCCAACGGCATCGTGGCGCGTGCTGCCGAACGCCTGCGCATTCGTCGTACCACCCTGGTCGAGAAGATGCGCAAGTACGGCATGAGCCGTCGCGAAGGTGATGAACAGGCGGATGATTGACGCCTGTTTTTCAACTCACTGAATAATGGGCGGTTTTTTTTAGGCACGGGTATTGCTACGTCCCTCGCAACGTTCCGTTTAACTGACGGTCAGCCAAGCGAGAGAGCACGATGCCCCACGCCGCCCAAATGTCCCCTGTCTCCGAAGTCTCGGGGCAATCGTCCTCTGTAGAGCAGGCAAGTCGGCTTGGCCTTGAGCAGGCGTTCGCGCTGTTCAGTCAGATGTCGAGCCAACTGACCGATTCCTACAGCATGCTTGAGGCTCGGGTCACCGAGCTCAAGGGCGAACTGGCAGTGGTCAGTGCTCAGCGCATGCAAGAGCTGGCCGAAAAAGAACGCCTGGCCAACCGGCTGCAAAACCTTCTCGACTTGTTGCCGGGTGGCGTCATCGTCATCGATGCCCAGGGGATGGTGCGCGAAGCCAATCCGGCGGCCTGCGAGCTGCTGGGTCTACCGCTTGAAGGAGAGTTGTGGCGTCATGTGATTGCCCGCTGCTTTGCTCCACGCGAAGACGATGGTCATGAAATTTCCCTGAAGGATGGTCGACGCCTGTCGATTTCCACGCGCTCGCTGGATGCCGAACCGGGCCAGTTGGTGCTGCTTAACGACCTGACCGAAACCCGGCACCTGCAGGACCAATTGGCTCGCCATGAGCGCTTGTCGTCCCTCGGCCGGATGGTCGCTTCACTGGCGCATCAGATTCGCACGCCGCTGTCCGCAGCATTGCTGTATGCCAGTCATTTGACTGAGCAAGAGTTGCCGGTCGCTACCCAGCAACGGTTTGCCGGACGTTTGAAAGAGCGCCTGCATGAGCTTGAGCATCAGGTGCGGGACATGCTGGTGTTCGCTCGCGGCGAACTGCCGTTGACTGATCGCCTGACACCCGGGGCACTCCTGCAATCGCTGCAAGCGGCGGCATTGACGCATGTCCAGGATTATCCGGTGCGCTGGCAGTGCGACAGTCATGCCGGAGAATTGCTGTGTAATCGCGACACGCTGGTCGGCGCGCTGCTGAACCTGATTGAAAATGCGATTCAGGCCAGTGCTGGCGATGTCCGTCTGAAGGTCCATCTATACACCCGTGAAAGCACCCTTCGGCTGTGCGTCAGCGATAACGGCGGCGGTATCGACCCCACTGTGCTGGCGCGCCTGGGTGAGCCGTTTTTTACGACTAAAACCACCGGTACCGGCCTTGGCCTGACCGTAGTCAAGGCAGTGGCCCGTGCTCATCAGGGAGAATTGCAACTGCGCTCGCGGCCGGGCCGCGGCACGTGTGCGGTGGTGGTCTTGCCGTTGTTCTCCAGCGCTCAAGGAGTGGAAAGAGGCTGATGGCAATCAAGGTTTTACTGGTCGAAGATGACCGCTCTCTGCGCGAAGCATTGACGGATACGCTGCTGCTGGCCGGTCACGACTACACCGCAGTGGGCTCGGCCGAAGATGCGCTGCAAGCCGTGGCGAGCGAGTCATTCAATCTGGTGGTCAGTGACGTCAACATGCCGGGCATGGATGGTCACCAGTTGTTGGGGTTGTTGCGAATTCGTCAGCCGCAGTTGCCGGTCTTGCTGATGACCGCCCATGGCGCGGTCGAGCGCGCCGTCGATGCGATGCGTCAGGGGGCGGCAGACTATCTGGTCAAGCCGTTCGAGCCCAAGGCGCTACTGGATCTGGTGTCGCGCCATGCCCTGGGGTGCCTCGGTGCTGCAGAGGGCGAAGGTCCGGTGGCGTTCGAGCCGGCCAGTGCGCAGTTGCTTGAGCTGGCAGCCCGTGTGGCGCGCAGTGATTCGACGGTGTTGATCTCGGGAGAGTCGGGCACCGGCAAAGAGGTGCTGGCGCGTTACATCCACCAGCACTCGCATCGCGCCAGTCAGCCGTTCATTGCGATCAATTGTGCGGCGATCCCGGACAACATGCTCGAGGCGACCTTGTTCGGGCATGAGAAAGGCTCGTTCACCGGCGCTATTGCGGCTCAGGCCGGCAAGTTCGAGCAGGCCGATGGCGGGACCATTCTGCTCGATGAAATTTCCGAAATGCCCTTGGGGCTTCAGGCCAAGCTGCTGCGCGTGTTGCAGGAGCGTGAAGTCGAGCGCGTGGGTGCACGCAAGCCGATTGCGCTGGATATCCGGGTGGTCGCAACCACGAACCGCGATCTGGCGGGCGAAGTGGCGGCGGGGCGCTTTCGCGAAGATCTTTACTATCGCCTGTCGGTGTTTCCGCTGGCCTGGCGTCCGTTGCGTGAGCGCACCGCCGATATCTTGCCGCTGGCCGAGCGTCTGCTGGCCAAGCACGTCAATAAAATGAAGCATGCCGCTGCCAGGCTGTCGCCGGAAGCTCAGGCTTGCCTGATCGGTTATCCGTGGCCGGGCAACGTACGTGAGTTGGACAACGCCATTCAACGGGCGCTGATTTTGCAACAGGGTGGTTTGATTCAGCCGCAGGACTTTTGCCTTGCGGGGCCGGTCGCTTGCGCGCCACTGCCAGCATTGACACCGGTTCCAATGTCGTCACGCATGCTCGAAGTCGAGGCACCGCAAGGCGATTCAGCGGGCGCGCTGGGCGATGACCTGCGGCGTCGCGAGTTTCAGATGATTATCGATACCTTGCGTTCCGAGCGCGGGCGGCGTAAGGAGGCGGCCGAGCGCCTGGGTATCAGCCCGCGGACCTTGCGCTACAAGCTGGCGCAAATGCGCGATGCGGGAATGGACGTCGAAGGTTACTTGTTTGCGACCTGACCCGTATCTGTAGCAGCTGTCGAGCTTGCGAGGCGGCGTTCGAGGCGGGCCGCGTTCGGACGGAGTCCTCGCAAATCCTGCATACGCGGTTTACCTGGAAGAACGTGCCGCCTGATTTTACGACCGCTCCGTCTGGATGCGGCCCAGACCGAACGCAGCCTCGCGGGCTCGGCAGCTGCTACAGGGGCGGTGATCGGTGTCGGACTTTTATGAAGTGTCGCCATGGAGCTGGCACCCTTGTTGCTAACACCACTCTATCCGCCGAGTGAGTGTCAAAAAATTGCGGGTCGTCAGAGAGAGTAGACCATGAGCCAAGGTATTGAATTTAATCGCTTGATGTTGGACATGCGGTCCATGCAAATGGACGCCATGGCTCAGCCGAAAGCGGCGGTCGCGGTGCCGGAAATGGGCGGTAGCAGCTTTTCCGACATGCTCGGTCAGGCCGTCAACAAGGTCAACGACACCCAACAGGCTTCGAACCAACTGGCCAATGCTTTCGAAATTGGCAAAAGTGGCGTCGACCTGACAGATGTAATGATTTCCTCGCAAAAGGCCAGCGTATCTTTCCAGGCGTTGACCCAAGTGCGTAACAAGCTGGTTCAGGCATACCAAGACATCATGCAGATGCCGGTTTAAGGACGAGATTGAGTCATGGCAGAAGCAGTCGCCGATAACGTTCCGGCCAAGGTCACGCCAGCAGACGGCAAACCGCCGTTGTTTGGTCTGTCCTTCCTGGAAAACCTCTCCGAGATGACCATGCTGCGTCAGGTAGGCCTGTTGGTTGGCCTGGCTGCGAGCGTGGCGATTGGTTTTGCCGTGGTGCTGTGGTCGCAGCAACCCGACTATCGGCCGCTGTACGGCAGCCTTGCCGGTATGGACGCCAAGCAGGTCATGGAAACCCTGGCCGCTGCCGACATTCCCTATACCGTTGAACCCAACTCCGGTGCCTTGCTGGTCAAGGCCGATGATGTGGCGCGCGCGCGACTCAAGCTCGCCGCTGCTGGTGTCACTCCCAGCGACGGCAACATCGGTTTTGAAATCCTCGACAAAGACCAGGGCCTGGGGACCAGTCAGTTCATGGAGGCGACCCGTTATCGTCGCGGCCTTGAGGGTGAACTGGCGCGGACCATTTCCAGCCTGAACAACGTCAAGGGCGCCCGAGTGCACCTGGCGATTCCGAAAAGCTCGGTATTCGTGCGTGATGAACGCAAGCCCAGCGCATCGGTGCTGGTCGAGCTTTACTCAGGCCGTTCGCTGGAACCGGGCCAGGTCATGGCCATCATCAACCTGGTGTCGACCGCCGTTCCTGAGTTGAGCAAGTCGCAGATCACCGTCGTCGACCAGAAGGGCACCTTGCTCTCCGATCAGGCGGAAAACTCCGAACTGACCATGGCCGGCAAGCAATTCGATTACAGCCGCCGCATGGAAAGCATGCTCACACAGCGTGTGCACAATATTCTGCAGCCAGTGCTGGGTAACGATCGCTACAAGGCTGAAGTCTCCGCCGACGTGGATTTCAGTGCAGTCGAGTCGACTTCGGAGCAGTTCAATCCGGATCAGCCGGCCCTGCGCAGCGAGCAATCGACGTCCGAGCAGCGCACCGCCAGCAACGGCCCGCAAGGCGTTCCCGGTGCGCTGAGCAACCAGCCGCCATCGCCGGCTTCAGCACCACAAACCACCGGTGGATCGAGCGCTTCCGCGGGCATGGTGCAGCCAGGTCAGCCGCTGCTGGATGCCAACGGCCAGCAAATCATGGACCCGGCAACCGGTCAGCCGATGCTGGCACCGTACCCGGCGGACAAGCGTCAACAATCCACCAAGAACTTCGAGCTCGACCGTTCCATCAGTCACACCAAGCAACAGCAGGGCCGTTTGAATCGCCTGTCGGTTGCGGTCGTTGTGGATGATCAGGTCAAGGTCAATGCGGCCAACGGTGAAACTACCCGCGCGCCGTGGAGCACCGATGAATTGGCACGCTTCACACGTCTGGTGCAGGACGCCGTCGGTTTTGATGCCAGCCGTGGTGACAGCGTCAGCGTGATCAACGTGCCGTTCTCGGCCGAGCGTGGCGAAGTCATCGCTGACATTCCGTTCTACTCGCAGCCCTGGTTCTGGGATGTGGTGAAACAGGTTCTCGGCGTGTTGTTCATCCTGGTGCTGGTGTTCGGCGTGCTGCGTCCAGTGCTCAACAACATTACCGGCGGCGGTAAAGGCAAGCAATTGGCAGGTCTTGGCAGCGATGTCGAGCTCGGTGGCATGGGCGGCCTGGACGGCGAACTGGCCAACGACCGCGTCAGCCTAGGTGGTCCGCAAAGTATTCTGCTGCCTAGCCCGAGCGAAGGCTATGACGCACAGTTGAACGCAATCAAGAGCCTGGTGGCCGAAGATCCGGGTCGTGTGGCTCAGGTCGTGAAAGAGTGGATTAACGCAGATGAGTGATAACCGAGCCGCTATCGCCAAACTCAGCCGGGTCGACAAAGCCGCGATTCTGCTGCTGTCCCTGGGTTCAACCGATGCTGCGCAAGTGCTGCGCCACATGGGGCCCAAAGAGGTCCAGCGTGTGGGTGTGGCCATGGCGCAAATGGGTAACGTGCACCGCGAGCAGGTCGAGCAGGTGATGAGCGAGTTCGTCGACATCGTCGGCGATCAGACCAGCCTCGGCGTCGGCTCAGATGACTATGTGCGCAAGATGCTCACCCAGGCGCTGGGCGAAGACAAGGCCAACGGCCTTATCGACCGTATCCTGCTGGGTGGCAACACCAGCGGCCTGGACAGCCTGAAGTGGATGGAACCGCGTGCCGTGGCGGACGTGATCCGTTACGAGCACCCGCAGATCCAGGCCATCGTCGTGGCGTATCTCGATCCGGATCAGGCCGGCGAAGTACTCGGTAACTTCGACCATAAAGTACGCCTCGATATTATTTTGCGCGTGTCTTCGCTGAACACCGTACAGCCTGCCGCGCTGAAAGAACTCAACCAGATTCTCGAGAAGCAATTCTCCGGCAACTCCAACGCCGCGCGCACCACCCTGGGTGGTATCAAGCGTGCAGCCGACATCATGAACTTCCTCGACAGCTCGATCGAAGGCCAGCTGATGGACTCGATCCGCGAAGTCGACGAAGACCTGTCCGGTCAGATCGAAGACCTCATGTTCGTGTTCAATAACCTGTCCGACGTCGACGACCGCGGAATTCAGGCGTTGCTGCGCGAAGTCTCCTCGGATGTGCTGGTGCTGGCCCTCAAGGGCTCGGACGAAGGCGTCAAGGAAAAGATCTTCAAGAACATGTCCAAGCGGGCGGCCGAATTGCTCCGCGACGACCTGGAGGCCAAGGGCCCGGTACGCGTCAGCGACGTCGAAACCGCACAGAAAGAAATCCTCACCATTGCCCGCCGTATGGCCGAAGCCGGAGAAATCGTTCTCGGCGGCAAGGGCGGCGAGGAAATGATTTAACGCCATGGCATCCAAGAGTGATGAGTCGCCCACCGACCTGATTCGTGCGCGTGATGTTCGCGGTTTTGATACCTGGTCGTTGCCCAGCTTCGACCCGCACGTCCCGGAGCCTGAACCCGAGCCTGAGCCCGAGCCGCCGGAGATGGAAGAAGTGCCGCTGGAGGAAGTCCAGCCACTGACCCTCGAAGAGCTCGAAAGCATTCGTCAGGAAGCCTACAACGAAGGCTTCGCTACCGGTGAGCGAGAAGGTTTTCACAGCACCACGCTCAAGGTTCGTCAGGAAGCTGACGTGGCCCTGAGCGCAAAGCTCGCCAGCCTTGAATTGCTGATGGGCAATCTGTTCGAACCAATTGCCGAGCAAGATACGCAGATCGAGAAATCTCTGGTCGGGCTGGTCCAGCACGTTGCCAGGCAGGTGATTCAGCGCGAGCTGGCCATCGACTCGACGCAAATCGAACACGTCATGCGCGAAGCCCTGAAATTGCTGCCGCTAGGCGTCGGGAATGTGCGTCTGTACATCAACCCGCAGGACTTCGAGCAGGTCAAGGCATTGCGTGAGCGCCATGAGGAGACCTGGCGCATCGTCGAAGACGAAGCCATGTTGCCGGGCGGATGCCGGGTCGAGACCGAGCACAGCCGTATCGACGCGACCGTAGAAACCCGTATCACGCAGATCATGGCCAAGCTGTTCGATCAATTGCACGATCAGGCGCTGCATCCGGCCGAGGCGGATTTGACGCTGGAGCTACCCGTCAGCGAAAAGCCGTCTGCCGCAGCACTTGAGCCAGAGCCGGAAATCGCTGATGCGCCTTGATCGCACCAGCTTCGGCAAGCGCCTGAGCACTTATGCACAGGCCACCGAGTTGCCCGGCCAACCGATCCTCGAAGGACGCTTGCTGCGCATGGTCGGCCTGACGCTTGAAGCCGAGGGCCTGCGCGCCGCCATGGGCAGCCGTTGCATGGTGATCAACGACGACAGTTATCACCCGGTACAGGTCGAAGCCGAAGTCATGGGTTTCTCTGGCAACAAGGTGTTTCTGATGCCGGTCGGCAGTGTCGCCGGCATCGCCCCGGGCGCCAGGGTGGTGCCCTTGGCCGATGCCGGGCGCTTGCCGATGGGCATGAGCATGCTCGGGCGGGTACTGGATGGCGCCGGCCGTGCGCTGGACGGCAAGGGCGGAATGAAAGCCGAAGACTGGGTGCCGATGGATGGTCCCACCATCAACCCGCTCAAGCGCGACCCCATCAGCCAGCCGCTGGACGTGGGTATTCGCTCCATCAACGGATTATTGACGGTCGGTCGCGGTCAGCGCCTCGGCCTCTTCGCCGGCACCGGCGTCGGCAAGAGTGTGTTGCTGGGCATGATGACCCGCTTCACCGAAGCCGACATCATCGTGGTCGGGCTGATCGGCGAGCGGGGTCGCGAGGTCAAGGAATTCATCGAGCACATCCTCGGTGAGGAGGGGCTCAAGCGTTCCGTGGTGGTGGCGTCGCCTGCGGACGATGCGCCGCTGATGCGTCTGCGCGCCGCGATGTACTGCACGCGAATCGCCGAGTATTTCCGCGACAAGGGCAAGAACGTCCTGTTGCTGATGGATTCGCTGACCCGTTTTGCTCAGGCGCAACGGGAAATCGCCCTGGCCATCGGTGAGCCACCGGCGACCAAGGGTTATCCGCCATCGGTATTCGCCAAACTGCCGAAACTGGTGGAGCGTGCCGGTAATGCCGAGGCGGGCGGCGGTTCGATCACCGCATTTTATACGGTGTTGTCCGAAGGTGACGACCAGCAGGATCCGATCGCCGATGCCGCTCGAGGCGTACTCGACGGGCACATCGTCCTGTCGCGTCGCTTGGCGGAAGAGGGGCATTACCCGGCGATCGACATTGAAGCGTCCATCAGTCGGGTCATGCCATCGGTGGTCAGCCCAGACCACATGACCCGTGCGCAGTACTTCAAGCAGCTCTGGTCGCGTTATCAGCAAAGCCGCGACCTGATCAGCGTCGGCGCCTATGTAGCGGGCGGCGACCGGGAAACCGATCTGGCGATCTCGTTGCAGCCGCAGTTGGCCAAGTACTTGCGTCAGGGCCTGAACGACAGCATCAACCTGGGCGAGAGCGAGGCATACCTTGCCTCGATCTTTGCCCCGGCGGCTGGCGGCTAACACCTCATGGCCCAGAGCCGGTCGGCGCGCCTGGCGCCCGTGGTCGATATGGCTGAAAAGGCTGAAAAGACCGCTGCCCAGCGCCTGGGGCACTTTCAGGGCCAGGTGCGATTGGCCGAAAGCAAGCTCGCCGACCTCGAAAGCTTCCGCCTCGAGTACCAGGAACAATGGATCGTACGCGGCAGCAGTGGCGTCTCGGGGCAATGGTTGCTGGGGTATCAGGGCTTTCTCGCGCAACTCGGCACCGCGATCGATCAGCAGCGCCAAAGCCTGGCCTGGCACCAGAACAACCTGAACAAGGCACGTGACACCTGGCAGCAGGCGTTTGCCCGGGTTGAAGGGCTGCGCAAGCTGGTGCAGCGTTACATTGATGAGGCTCGCCAACTCGAAGACCGGCGTGAGCAGAAACTGCTCGATGAGCTTTCCCAGCGTTTGCCGCGCCACGACCCGTATTGAGCGATCTTTTGACCTTGCTCATGCTCCCGGCAAGTGCTAAACCTTCTACACGTTGCCAATGACAGGGAAGCCGCAGCATGTCAGTCGTTACAGAAGTATCGCCGGATGGGCAAAAACTCACGATTTCGGTCAAGGGGCGGTTCGATTTCGCCAAGCATCAGGAGTTTCGCGAGTCCTACGAGCGCCCCGACGGGCAAATGCCAAACTCGGTGGTGGTCGACTTGAAGGACGCGACCTACCTCGACAGCTCGGCGTTGGGTATGTTGCTGCTGTTGCGTGATCACGCTGGCGGAGACAATTCCGATATTCGCGTGGTCAACAGCAGTTCCGATGTGAAGAAAATCCTCGCCATCTCCAACTTCGACAAGCTGTTCGACATCAGTTGACCGTCATGTCGACGCTGCCCGAGCCGCTGACCGTGCTGATCGCAGAAGACAGCGCGGCCGATCGCTTGTTGCTGTCGAGTATCGTCCGTCGTCAGGGGCATGAGGTGTTGGCTGCGGCCAACGGCGCCGAGGCGGTTGAGCTGTACCAGCAGCAGCGTCCGCAACTGGTGTTGATGGACGCGATGATGCCGGTGATGGACGGTTTCGAAGCGGCGCGACAGATCAAGCAGCTGGCTGGCGAAACGCTGGTGCCGATCATCTTCCTGACCTCGCTGACGGAAAGCGAAGCCTTGGCGCGTTGCCTGGAGGCGGGTGGCGACGACTTTCTGGCAAAACCTTATAACCAGGTGATCCTCAGCGCCAAGATCAAGGCGATGGATCGTTTGCGGCGCCTGCAGGCGACGGTCCTGGAGCAGCGCGATCTGATCGCCAGGCACCATGAGTACCTGCTCAATGAGCAGCGGGTGGCCAAGGCGGTATTCGACAAGGTCGCTCACTCCGGCTGCCTGAGCGCTCCCAATATCCGTTATTCACAATCCCCCTATGCACTGTTCAACGGCGACCTGTTGCTGGCGGCATATACGCCTGCCGGTGACATGCATGTGCTGTTGGGGGATTTCACCGGTCATGGCCTGCCGGCAGCAGTCGGCGCCATGCCGCTGGCGGAAGTGTTCTACGGTATGACCGCCAAGGGTTACGGCCTGTCGGAAATGCTGTGCGAGATGAACGCCAAGCTCAAGCGTATCCTGCCGGTGGATATGTTCTGTTGCGCGACCCTGTTGTGCCTGAGTTTTCAGCGTCGTTCGGTGGAGGTCTGGAACGGCGGTATGCCGGATGGTTATCTGCATGATATCGCCAACGACAAGCGCACCGTATTGCCGGCGCGGCATCTGCCGCTGGGAGTGTTGAGTGCGCAAGCCTTTGATGATCGCACCGAGGTGTTGCCGATGGCCCTCGGCGACCGGGTATTCCTGTTGTCGGACGGCGTGATCGATACCTGTGATGCCAACGACCAGTTATTTGGTGTCGAGCGGTTGCAGCAGGTGTTTGCCGACAATCGCCAGCCAGACCGATTGTTCGAGGAGATCGAACAGGCGCTGCGGGATTTCCGTGGCGAGGCGCGTGACGATGTCAGCATGCTCGAGGTTCGCCTGCTCGAAGCCTCGCAACTCACGCCGCCAGCCATGGTGTATTCCGACAGCAGTGTGTCTTGCCCGCTGGATTGGTCGGTGAGTTTTGAGTTTCGTGCAGACTCGCTCAGGCGCTTCAATCCGTTGCCTTATATGATGCAATTGTTGCTTGAGGTGCATGGGTTGCGGGCGCAAAGCGGGGCGCTTTACAGTGTGCTGGCCGAGCTCTATTCCAATGCACTGGAGCATGGTGTACTGGGCCTGGATTCGAGTATCAAGCGCGATGCCTCCGGGTTTGCGCGGTATTACGAGCAGCGCAATGCGCGTCTGGAAGCGCTTGAGGATGGCTACCTGCGGGTGCATATGCAGCTGTCGCCGCAAGGTGCGGGAGGCTGTCTGGTGGTGGAAGTCGAAGACAGTGGTGCAGGGTTCGACGTAGAGCGGGTCATGACTCGACCTGTCGACAGCGGCCGCTTGTCGGGTCGCGGTGTGAGTCTGATTCGTCAGTTGAGTCACAGTGCCAGTTGGTCGGACAATGGCCGACGTGCCCGCGTGGAGTTTTCCTGGGAGGCTCAGGCATAATCCGCGCATTCTTGATCAAGGAGCGAACAAGTGACTGACATTCATCTGGATCACGACGTACTGAGTGCGCTGCAAGAAGTCATGGAGGATGAGTACCCGATACTTCTGGATACTTTCCTTCAGGACTCCGAAACACGTTTGACCCAACTTCGCGAAACTCAGGACCCCGACCAGTTGCTCAGTGCCGCCCACAGCTTCAAGGGCAGCAGCAGCAACATGGGGGCTACGCGCCTGGCTGAACTGTGCAATGAGCTGGAGCAGCGAGCGAAACAAAAAAGCCTTGCGGGAATTGAAGAGCTGGTCGGCGAAATCGACGGCGAATTTGCCATCGTCCGACGCTTGTACAGTGAAGAGCGCCAGCGTTTTCATTGTTGAAAGCACCCACGTTGCAGGTTTTTCCAGCACCTGAGCAAACCTGGCTCGACCCTTGCAGCTTTGTTTCTCAACTGTACCTACGATCCCAGTGCAGCGGAGACCGTTATGCCCCTCGCCCCGAATTCGCTTCTTCAGGCCGCCTCGCAGGCCAAGACTCAGTCCGTGCCTGTCAATGCGCCGGCAGCGCCTGCGGAGCCCCGGGATAAGGCCGCCAGCTTTTCTCAGGTCTACGCCAAACAGGCGCAAGCTACCCCGGCGTCCAGTGCTGACGGGGCCGGTAAAAACGTGCGCGACAAAGTGGCGGACAGCACCGGCAAAAAAGTGGCGCCTGACAACAAGTCTGCCGCGCCAGAGGCGAAAGTTGCCGATAGCGGCAAATCCTTGCCCGCCGACAAACCGGCGGATACCAGCGACAAGGCTGCTAGCGACACAAGCGGTGCCAGCGATGCTGCAGTGGCCAAGGATGCTCCGGTGGCTGATAGCGCTCCGCTTGACCCAACTCTCGATCCGGCATTGGCGCAGGCGGTGCAACCGGCTCAAGCGCCAGTGCCGGTACCCGATCCACAAACACCGCCAGTGGTCGCTCAGGTTCAGACCCAGCCTCAGGTCGATCCGGCTCTTGCGGCGACAGTGACGCCTGCACCGGCCCAGCCTGTGGCTGCGACTGATCCTTCGTTCGATCCTGCAGCCGATCCTTTGGACGCGATGCCGGCCGTGCGCCTGGCACTTGAGCAAAGTGGTCACGTGTCGGCCTCCAGCCAGTCCCCGACCAAAGCGACGCCGGATCAGGCCGATAGCGAGCCCACCGCGGCGCAGAACTTTGCCAATGGCATGGCGAGCATGCTTGACGTGCAAGCCAGCAAGGACAGCACCAGCCAGGGGGGCGAAAAGTCCTTCAGCGGTTTGATCGACGACGGGCTCAAGGACCTGAAATCGGCGACCAGTGACACGCGCGTTGACGATTTTGCCAATCGCCTGGCGGCGCTGACCCAGGCCGCCACGCCCAAGACCGCGAATGCGTTGCCGGTGAATCAGCCGATCGCCATGCATCAGAGCGGTTGGACCGAGGAAGTGGTCAATCGGGTCATGTATTTGTCGAGTGCCAACCTCAAGGCGGCTGATATTCAGCTTCAGCCAGCGGAATTGGGTCGCCTGGATATTCGGGTGAACATGGTTCCCGACCAGCAGACTCAAGTGACCTTCATGAGTGCTCACGTTGGGGTGCGTGAGGCGCTGGACAGCCAGATGCATCGTCTGCGCGACATGTTTGCCCAGCAAGGCATGGGGCAAGTCGATGTCAACGTGTCCGACCAGTCCCGCGGCTGGCAAGGGCAAGGGCAGCAGCAGGCCCAGCAAGGCCAGGGCGCAGGCGCGACTGCCAGCGGAGGTCGTCTGGGCTCGGCGGATGAAGAGCTGCCGGCAAGCGTGGCTGAAGCGGCCGCCAGCACGACCAGCGTCATCGGCTCCAGCGCAGTCGATTACTACGCCTGACGAGTTGCAGCAACCCGAACAGATCGCAGCCTTCGGCAGCTCCTACGCCCCGCCTTTGTAGGAGCTGCCGAAGGCTGCGATCTTTTGATATCGGCATTAGCCGACCGCTACACCATTCCCCCTCCTGACACTTCTGGCATAACACTTGCTCTTGCCTTGCCGTGCACCTGTGAAAACTCGAATAGTGACGGATTATTGGCATGGCGAAGAGCGAAGCAGCAGTGAAAGACCCTGCCGGGAAAGGCAAACTCAAGCTTATTCTCGTGATTGTGCTGGCCGTGCTGCTGGCGATCGGTCTGTCCGTGGGGGCGACCTGGTACTTCATGCACAGCGCTCAGAGCAAGCCTGCGCCTGCAGCCGAAACCGCCAGTAATGCCAAGCCTGCGGCGATTTACGAACCCATGGCTCCGGCCTTCGTGGCCAACTACAACCAGAATGGCCGTCAGCGCTACATGCAGGTGAGCATTACCCTGCAGGCGCGTAACCAGGCCGATCTGGATGCGCTGAAAGTGCATATGCCGGTGATTCGCAACAACCTGGTCATGCTGTTCTCCGCGCAGAGTTTCGACACCCTGGCGACTCCGGTCGGTCAGGAAATGCTGCGCCAGAAAGCCACTGCCAGTGTGCAGGAAGTCGCGCAGAAAGAAGTCGGCAAAGTCGTTATCGACCAGTTGCTGTTTACCAATTTCGTACTGCAGTAGGAACACGACATGGCCGTGCAGGACCTGCTGTCCCAGGATGAGATCGATGCGCTGTTGCATGGTGTCGACGATGGTCTGGTACAGACCGACAACGCTGCTGAACCCGGCAGCGTTAAAAGCTATGACCTGACCAGTCAGGATCGCATCGTCCGTGGACGCATGCCGACCCTGGAAATGATCAACGAGCGGTTTGCCCGTTACACGCGCATCAGCATGTTCAACATGCTGCGGCGTTCGGCGGACGTCGCTGTCGGTGGCGTGCAGGTGATGAAGTTCGGCGAATACGTGCACTCGCTGTACGTACCGACCAGCCTCAACCTGGTCAAGATCAAGCCGTTGCGCGGTACCGCGTTGTTCATCCTCGACGCCAAGCTGGTGTTCAAGCTGGTAGACAACTTCTTCGGCGGTGACGGTCGTCACGCCAAGATCGAAGGCCGTGAATTCACCCCAACCGAATTGCGCGTCGTGCGCATGGTGCTGGAGCAGGCCTTCGTTGATTTGAAAGAAGCCTGGCAAGCGATCATGGAAGTCAATTTCGAGTACATCAACTCGGAAGTGAACCCGGCCATGGCCAACATCGTCGGGCCGAGCGAAGCGGTGGTGGTCTCGACCTTCCACATCGAACTCGACGGCGGCGGTGGTGACCTGCACGTGACCATGCCGTACTCGATGATCGAGCCGGTCCGCGAAATGCTCGATGCCGGCTTCCAGTCGGACCTCGACGATCAGGACGAGCGTTGGGTCAACGCCCTGCGTCAGGACGTGCTGGATGTCGACGTGCCGATCGGTGCCACGGTTGCCCGTCGCCAGTTGCGCCTGCGGGACATCCTGCACATGCAGCCTGGGGATGTGATCCCGGTCGAGATGCCGGAAGAGATGATCATGCGCGCCAACGGCGTGCCGGCCTTCAAGGTCAAGATGGGCTCCCACAAGGGCAACCTGGCGTTGCAAGTGATCGAGCCGATCGAGCGACGCTGATCTGCGTTCGCACACATTCGCTTTTAATTGACGGTTTCCAATTGATTGGTTGCCCGCTGAGGACAAATGATGGCTGACGAAATGAATACCCAGGACGACCAGGCGCTGGCCGATGAATGGGCTGCGGCGCTCGAAGAAACGGGTGATGCCGGGCAGGACGATATTGACGCCTTGCTGGCCGCCGATGCGGCGAGTTCCTCGTCCTCCAGTCGTCTGGCAATGGAAGAGTTCGGCAGCGTGCCGAAGAACCACGAGCCAGTGACCCTCGACGGTCCTAACCTGGACGTGATTCTGGACATCCCGGTGTCGATTTCCATGGAAGTCGGCAGCACCGATATCAACATTCGTAACCTGCTGCAGCTCAACCAGGGCTCGGTGATCGAACTTGACCGTCTGGCCGGCGAACCGCTGGATGTACTGGTCAATGGCACGCTCATCGCTCACGGCGAAGTGGTGGTGGTCAACGAGAAGTTCGGCATCCGCCTGACCGACGTGATCAGCCCAAGCGAACGCATCAAGAAGCTGCGCTGAGTGAAGGCGTTTCTCGGTGTATTGCTGGCCTTGCCGCTCAGTGCATGGGCGGCGGAACCGGTAGCGGCGGTCGCGACCCCAGCGGTCGGCAGCGGCGTGGCCGGGCAGTTGACTCAGCTGGTGCTGGGTTTGCTGCTGGTGCTGGGCCTGATCTTCTTCCTCGCCTGGTTGTTGCGCCGTGTTCAGCAGGCGGGTCCTGCCGGCAAAGGGCAAGTGATCGAGCTGATCGGCTCGCGCGCCCTCGGGCCGCGTGATCGCCTGGTGCTGGTGCAAGTCGGTAACGAGCAGATTCTGCTTGGGCTGACGCCGGGCACCATTACCCCGTTGCATGTGCTCAAGGAGCCGGTGCAAGTGCCGAGCACCGAGCAGGCGACCCCCGAGTTTGCCCAGCGCCTGATGGAGCTGTTAGGTAAGGATAAGAAGTAATGCCGTTGCGCATCCTGTTGACACTGGTCCTGATGCTGGCCGCGCCGTTGGCGTTCGCTGCCGACCCGTTGTCGATTCCGGCGATCACCCTGGGCACGAACGCCAATGGCGCTCAGGAGTACTCGGTCAGCCTGCAAATCCTGCTGATCATGACCGCGCTGAGCTTCATCCCGGCGTTCGTCATGCTGATGACCAGTTTCACCCGGATCATCATTGTGTTCTCGATCCTGCGTCAGGCCCTGGGCTTGCAGCAGACACCATCGAACCAGATTCTCACCGGCATGGCGCTGTTTCTGACCCTGTTCATCATGGCGCCGGTCTTTGATCGGGTGAATCAGGATGCCTTGCAGCCGTATCTGGCCGAGAAGCTGACGGCTCAGGATGCAGTGGCCAAGGCGCAAGTGCCGATCAAGGACTTCATGCTGGCGCAGACCCGTAGCAGCGATCTTGAGTTGTTCATGCGCCTGTCCAAGCGCACCGACATCGCAACGCCGGATCAGGCGCCGCTGACCATTCTGGTGCCGGCCTTCGTGACCTCGGAATTGAAAACCGCATTCCAGATTGGCTTCATGATCTTCATTCCGTTCCTGATCATCGACCTGGTCGTTGCCAGTGTGCTGATGGCCATGGGCATGATGATGCTCTCGCCGCTGATCATTTCGCTGCCGTTCAAGATCATGCTGTTTGTGCTGGTGGATGGCTGGGCGTTGATCATCGGTACGCTGGCGAGCAGTTTCGGCGGTGTTTAGGCATAAGTGAGCGGGTAGGGCGATATGACTCCTGAAGTTGCGGTAGACCTGTTCCGTGAGGCGCTTTGGCTGACCACCATGATGGTCGCCATATTGGTCGTTCCGAGTTTGCTGGTGGGCCTGCTGGTGGCGATGTTTCAGGCGGCCACGCAGATCAACGAACAGACCCTGAGCTTCCTCCCGCGTTTGCTGGTGATGCTGATCACACTGATCGTTGCCGGTCCGTGGCTGATACAAACGTTCATGGAATACATCCTGCGCTTGTACACCAGCATTCCGCAGTTGATCGGCTAAACCATGTCATTGCTGGCGCTGACCGACGCGCAAATCAGTACCTGGGTGGCCAGCTTCATGCTGCCGCTATTTCGGGTTGGCGCGGTGCTGACGACCATGCCGGTCTTCGGCACGACCCTGGTGCCCAAGCGTATTCGGTTGTACTTCGCGCTGGCGATAACGGTGGTTATCACGCCGGGCCTGCCGCCGATGCCGCAGGTCAATCCGCTGGACTTGAGCGGTCTGCTGCTGATTGCCGAACAGATACTGATTGGCGCGCTGCTGGGGTTCTCCTTGCAGTTGTTCTTTCAGGCGTTCGTGGTGGCCGGGCAGATTGTTTCGATCCAGATGGGCATGGGATTCGCGTCCATGGTCGACCCCACCAACGGCGTGTCGGCGGCCGTCATCGGGCAGTTCTTGACGATGCTGGTGACGTTGCTGTTTCTGGGGATGAATGGCCATCTGGTGGTGTTTGAAGTCCTCACGGAAAGCTTCACGACCCTACCGGTGGGCAGTGGCATGCTGGTCAATCATTTCTGGGAAATGGCCGGCAAGATGGGCTGGGTGCTGGGGGCGGCGATGCTGCTGGTATTGCCGGCAATCACCGCGCTGCTGGTGGTCAACATTGCCTTCGGGGTCATGACTCGCGCGGCGCCGCAACTGAATATCTTCTCTATCGGTTTTCCGCTGACCCTGGTGCTGGGCCTGGTGATTTTCTGGGTCAGCCTTGGGGACATTCTCAACCAGTATCAACCGCTGGCCACCGAGGCCTTGCAGTTGTTGCGTGATATGGCACAGGCGCGCTGAGTCATGGCTGAAAGCGAGAGCGGTCAGGACAAGACAGAAGACCCCACGGACAAGCGCAAGAAGGACTCCCGTGAAAAGGGCGAGATCGCGCGCTCCAAAGAGCTCAATACTCTGGCGGTGATGCTGGCCGGTGCGGGCGGATTGCTGATCTACGGCGGCGGTCTGGCGCTGGACCTGCTGGAAATCATGCGCCTGAACTTCTCCCTGCCGCGTGAAGTGGTGCTGACTCCGGACGCCATGGGCCTGTATTTGCTGAAGTCGGGCAAGATCGCGATTATCGCGGTGCAACCGGTGCTGCTGACCTTGTTGCTGGCGGCGATCGTCGGCCCGATTTCCCTGGGCGGCTGGCTGTTCGCCGGCAGTAGCCTGGCACCCAAGTTCAGTCGAATGAACCCGGCCAACGGCCTCAAGCGGATGTTTTCGTCCACGGCGCTGATCGAGCTGCTCAAGGCTCTGGCAAAATTCCTGCTGGTGCTGTTCGTCGCGCTGAGCGTGCTGCGCTCGGACATCGACGATTTGTTGCGAATCGCCCATGAGCCGCTGGAGCAGGCGATTATTCACAGTGTGCAACTGGTGGGCTGGAGCACCTTGTGGATGGCGTGCGGGTTGATTCTGATCGCGGCGGTCGATGTGCCGGTTCAGCTTTACCAGAGTCACAAAAAACTGCTGATGACCAAGCAGGAAGTGCGCGACGAGCACAAGGATCAGGAAGGTCGCCCCGAGGTCAAACAGCGGATTCGCCAGTTGCAGCGCGAGATGTCCCAGCGGCGGATGATGGCGGCCATTCCTGAGGCCGATGTGGTCATTACCAACCCGACCCACTACGCGGTGGCGCTCAAGTACGATCCGGAGAAGGGTGGGGCGCCGATGCTGGTGGCCAAGGGCAGCGACTTCCTGGCGCTGAAGATCCGCGAAATCGCGGTGGCTAATGAGGTCTTGCTGCTTGAGTCGCCGGCTCTGGCGCGTTCGATTTACTATTCCACCGAGCTTGATCAGGAAATTCCTGGTGGGCTCTATTTGGCGGTTGCTCAGGTGTTGGCTTACGTTTATCAGATCCGTCAGTACCGTGCGGGCAAGGGTAAGCGTCCGGATCCGCTTAAGGATGAATTGCCGATTCCTCCGGATCTGCGGCGGGATTCCTGACCGGCTTACGCTGATCAAAATTGTGGGGGTTGGCTTGCCTGCGATGGCGGCCGGACAGCCGACCCGTCTCTTTCAGATATATCCCCATCCTCTGTAGGAGCTGAGCTTGCTCGCGATGACGGCCTGGCAGCCGACCCGTCTCTTTCAGATATACCCCCATCCCCTGTGGGAGCCGGGCTTGCCCGCGATGGCGGCCTGACAGCCGACCAATCTCTTGCAGGTGTACATATCCATTTCTGCGGTAACGGCCACTTAGGGTTTCGCCCTGACGGCGACTCCCTTTGGCAAACGCCCCAAAGGAAGCAAAAGTCTTCGCCCCAAGCGTACGGCACCTCGCCTAGGCTCGGCGTACCCTCGCTCCGGCATTCATCAGGGGGCATCGCCTACGGTCTGCTTCGCGACGACCTCCTCTCGATGTGTCCGGCTGCGCCGTACGGCGCTGCGCGCCCACCCCCTGATGAACACCTCCACTCGGCCTCCCGATAGGGGCGGGTGGATCAAGATCAACAGCAACAGCAACAGCAACAGCAACAGCACGGCGGCCTACCGGCCGGCCTGAGTGGTTGGGGCGTGAACGGCTTTAGATCGTTTCCGCGCAGGAGCGTGGGAGCGATTCGCGGTGGGTGAGTTAATGTTCGGCTTTTTGATGGTTGTTCGATGCGGCTATGACTTTCACCGCGTTATCGATGACGGCTTTGCTCATCTCCTGCAAGTAGTGAGAGGCCCAGGCACAGCGGTCGGTTTTGCGCTCCATCGCTGCATCTTCGGCCAGCATCCTGGAGAGGTGGAGCAGGTCGGACACGTGGGGCAAGGCTTCGTGGATCGAGACGCCACTGTTGACGCGGAACGAGGCTTGATCGTTGTGGATGGAGAAGGGGGTGAGGCTGGCGGTTTTTTAATCGTGGAGGTGCGAAGATTTGTTCATGGCGAGGTTCTCGTTTACTGGTTAGAGCGGCCTCGTTTACTCAATCGGGTTTCCAGTCCCGGTCGCTGATTTGGCAGTGACCACCAAAGACTAGTGATGCCACTTCCGAGGGGCAACCTTGAAAGCCTGTCGGACAAATCCCGGTGTTTTCCAGGTTTGTGGCTGAATTCTTGGGATGGGCGTTGAATATCCGGTCTCTTCGCGGGCAAGTCTTGCTCCTACGGATGTGAGTGATCTGTAGGAGCAAGGCTTGCCCGCGATGGCGTCTGTCCGGTCGCTGAAAAACTCCCGATAAACCCCGCTGTTTCAAGCCCCCTGCAAAAGTTGGAAAGCTTCTTGCAGTACCCGCTCTGCGCCCGCTTCAGGCGTCAAAAGTTTGCTTCAAGGAACGGGGAATACCGGTGGATCGCTCTCAGTTAATCAACAGTGCCCGCAGCAACCTGGCAGACCTCAGTCGAGGCAATCTGGGTGTGCCGCTGTTGCTGTTGGTCATGCTGGCGATGATGATGTTGCCGGTCCCGCCGTTCCTGCTCGACGTGTTCTTCACCTTCAACATTGCGCTGTCGATTGTCGTGCTGCTGGTCTGCGTCTACGCCTTGCGGCCGCTGGATTTCGCGGTGTTTCCGACCATTCTGCTGGTCGCCACGTTGTTGCGACTGGCATTGAACGTGGCCTCGACCCGGGTGGTGATGCTCCACGGTCAGGACGGCCATGCCGCCGCCGGCAAGGTGATTCAGGCCTTCGGCGAGGTGGTGATTGGCGGTAACTACGTGGTCGGTATCGTGGTCTTCGCGATTTTGATGATCATCAACTTCGTCGTGGTGACCAAAGGTGCCGGGCGGATTTCCGAGGTCAGTGCGCGTTTTACCCTGGATGCGATGCCGGGCAAGCAGATGGCCATCGACGCCGACCTGAACGCCGGCCTGATCGACCAGCCCGCAGCCAAACTGCGCCGTATGGAGGTGGCCCAGGAGGCCGAGTTCTACGGTTCGATGGACGGTGCCAGCAAGTTCGTGCGCGGTGACGCCATCGCCGGTCTGCTGATTCTGTTCATCAACCTGATTGGCGGCATGGCGGTCGGGATCTTCCAGCATGGCATGAGCTTCGGCGATGCCGGCAAGGTCTACGCATTGTTGACCATCGGTGACGGTTTGGTGGCGCAATTGCCATCACTGCTGCTGTCCACCGCGGCGGCGATCATGGTGACCCGTGCTTCCGGTTCGGAAGACATGGGCAAGCAGATCAATCGGCAAATGTTCGCGTCGCCCAAGGCGCTGGCGGTAGCTGCCGGTTTGATGGCAGTCATGGGCCTGGTGCCAGGCATGCCGCACTTCTCCTTTCTCAGCATGGCCGCCGTCGCAGCGGGCGGCGCGTATCTGTTCTGGAAAAAACACAACATCGTCAAGGTTCAGGCTCTGGAAGAGGTCAAGCGTCAGCAGGACCTGCTGCCGTCGCCCGCACGGGCCATGGAAACCAAAGAGCTGGGCTGGGATGACGTGACCCCGATCGACATGATTGGTCTGGAAGTCGGCTACCGGCTGATCCCGCTGGTGGATCGCAACCAGGGTGGTCAGTTGCTGGCGCGGATCAAGGGCGTGCGCAAGAAGCTTTCCCAGGATCTGGGCTTCCTGATGCCGACCGTGCACATTCGCGACAACCTCGATCTGGCGCCGAGTGCCTACCGCCTGACCCTGATGGGGGTGATCCTCGCCGAGGCGGAGATTTATCCGGACCGCGAACTGGCGATCAATCCCGGGCAGGTCTATGGCACGCTCAATGGCATCACCGCCAAAGATCCGGCCTTTGGCCTGGAAGCGGTCTGGATCGAAATCAGTCAACGTCCGCAGGCACAATCCCTGGGGTATACAGTGGTCGATGCCAGTACGGTGGTGGCGACTCACCTCAACCAGATTTTGTACAAGCATTCCAGCGAGCTGATCGGCCACGAAGAAGTTCAGCAGCTCATGCAATTGCTGGCTAAAAGCTCGCCAAAACTGGCCGAGGAGCTGGTGCCGGGCGTCGTTTCGCTGTCGCAGTTGCTCAAAGTACTGCAGGCCTTGTTGGCCGAACAGGTTCCGGTTCGCGACATTCGCAGCATTGCCGAAGCCATCGCGAACAATGCCGCCAAGAGTCAAGATACTGCCGCTCTGGTGGCGGCCGTTCGCGTCGGCGTATCGCGCGCTATCGTCCAAAGCATTGTAGGCACTGAGTCCGAGCTGCCTGTGATCACCTTGGAACCAAGGTTGGAACAAATATTGCTCAATAGTCTTCAGAAGGCAGGACAAGGCTCGGAAGAGGGCGTTTTGCTGGAGCCAAGCATGGCAGAGAAGCTGCAACGTTCGTTGATCGACGCCGCGCAGCGTCAGGAAATGCAAGGTCAACCGGTGATTCTGCTGGTAGCAGGTCCGGTACGCGCGATGCTCTCGCGGTTCGGACGTTTGGCAGTGCCGGGGTTGCATGTGTTGGCGTATCAGGAAATCCCTGACAACAAGCAAGTGACCATCGTTGCGACAGTAGGGCCCAACGGCTGAGGTAGTGGTTTATGCAAGTTAAGCGTTTTTTCGCCGCCGATATGCGTCAGGCCATGAAGCTGGTTCGCGATGAGCTGGGCGCTGATGCGGCCATTATCGGTAATCGCCGGATCGCCGGTGGTGTCGAGCTGACGGCGGCCCTGGATTACAAGCTGTCGGCGCTGGCCCCGCGTGTACCGAACATTGAACTCGAAGACGAGTTGCGCAAGACCCAGTCGCGGATCGTCACGGCTCAGGCCGAATTGAGCCTGCGTGGCGACGGCGAAGCTGATGCGAGCGCCAGCACCAATCGCCAGTTGTTTGCCGGCCTGCCGCTGACCGCTGCGGAACCGTTGATCGAGCCGACCTTTGCTGAGCGGCCGCGTCCTGCTTCAGCGCCTGTGCATTCTGCCGGGGTTGATCCGCGGGCTTTCGACTCGATGCGTTTCGAACTCAATGGCCTGCGCGAACTGCTCGAAGTGCAGTTGGGTTCGCTGGCCTGGAATCAGTTGCAAGGCAGTCGCCCGCAGCAAGCCAACCTGTGGCGCCGCCTGCAACGCATTGGCCTGTCCGGTCCGTTGTCGCGCGATCTGCTGGAACTGATTACTGACATTGAAGAACCCCGCCAGGCCTGGCGCATGCTGTTGGCGCACCTGGCGCGGATGATCGTGACTCCCGAGATCGAACCACTGGAAGAAGGTGGCGTGATCGCCATGGTCGGCCCTGCCGGCATGGGCAAAACCACCACGCTGGCCAAGCTGGCCGCACGTTACGTGCTCAAGTACGGCGCGCAGAACATCGCGCTGGTGAGCATGGACAGCTTCCGTATTGGTGCCCAGGAACAGCTCAAGACCCTGGGGCGTATCCTCAATGTCTCGGTGACTCACGTCGACCCGGGCCAGTCCCTGGCGCAAGCCCTTGATCCGCTGTTACGCAAGCGTGTGGTGTTGATCGACACCGCCGGCCTGCAAGCCAGTGATCCGGCGTTGCGCATGCAGCTGGAAAGCCTGGCCGGTCGCGGGATCAAGTCGAAGAATTATCTGGTGCTGGCCACTACCAGCCAAAAGCAGGTGCTGACTGCCGCTTATCACAGTTACAAGCGGTGCGGGCTAGCAGGCTGCATTCTGACTAAACTGGATGAAACAGCGAGCCTGGGCGAGGTGTTGAGCCTGGCAATCAGCCACGAATTACCTGTCGCTTATCTGACCGACGGGCCACGGATCCCGGATGATCTACATTTACCGCGCCGGCATCAGTTGGTCAGTCGCGCCGTTAGCGTGCAGATGCAGGAAGAACCCAGCGAAGAAGCCATGGCTGATATGTTCGCTGACCTCTACCACAGCCCGGCCAAGCGTGTCGGCTGAGGTAATAATGAATAGATTTGTATCTACATCGATGGCCTGCCATGCATTGTTCACAAGTGAGCGCGCAGCCAGTCATGTAGTCCGCGTCTAAGCAAGACAAGGTAAAGAACGAACATGGGCAGCATGCATCCCGTACAGGTGATCGCAGTGACCGGCGGCAAAGGTGGCGTCGGGAAGACTAATGTGTCAGTGAACTTGTCCCTGGCTCTTGCTGAGCTCGGCCGGCGCGTCATGCTGCTGGACGCCGATCTGGGGCTGGCGAACGTCGACGTCCTGCTGGGGCTCACGCCCAAGCGTACGCTGGCCGACGTCATCGAAGGCCGCTGTGAACTGCGCGATGTATTACTTCAGGGGCCGGGCGGAATTCGCATTGTTCCAGCAGCGTCCGGTACCCAGAGCATGGTTCACCTGAGCCCGGCCCAGCATGCTGGCCTGATTCAGGCATTCAGCGACATCGGCGATAACCTCGACGTATTGGTGATCGACACGGCGGCGGGTATTGGTGAGTCGGTCGTCAGTTTTGTTCGCGCAGCCCAGGAAGTATTGCTGGTGGTGTGCGACGAGCCGACGTCGATCACTGACGCCTACGCGCTGATCAAACTGCTCAACCGCGATTACGGCATGAACCGCTTCCGCGTGCTGGCCAATATGGCGCAAAGCCCGCAGGAAGGGCGAAATCTGTTCGCCAAGTTGACCAAGGTCACGGATCGCTTCCTCGACGTCGCCTTACAATACGTCGGTGCGGTGCCTTACGACGAATGCGTGCGTAAGGCGGTGCAGAAGCAGCGCGCCGTGTATGAAGCGTTTCCTCGTTCCAAGTGTGCGCTGGCATTCAAGGCCATCGCGCAGAAAGTCGATACCTGGCCGCTGCCTGCCAACCCGCGTGGGCACCTGGAATTTTTCGTCGAGCGTCTGGTGCAGCAAACTGCGGGTCCGGTTCTATGACAGCCAGCGGTTACAACCTGTACAAGAAGTCGGCGCGTGACGCGCAGTACGAACTGATCGAGCGTTACGCGCCACTGGTAAAACGTATTGCCTATCACCTGTTGGCGCGCTTGCCGGCCAGTGTTCAGGTCGAGGACCTGATCCAGGCAGGCATGATCGGTTTGCTTGAAGTGTCGACCAAATATGACGCGAGCAAAGGTGCGAGTTTCGAGACGTACGCGGGGATCCGTATCCGTGGCGCGATGCTCGATGAAGTCCGCAAGGGTGACTGGGCGCCACGCTCGGTCCACCGCAATACCCGGATGGTGAGTGACGCGATTCGCTCAATTGAAGCTAAAACCGGGCGTGACGCTAAAGATCACGAGGTTGCGGCCGAACTCCAATTGAGTCTCGACGATTATTACGGGATTTTGAATGACACCTTGGGCAGTCGCCTGTTCAGCTTCGACGATCTGTTGCAGGACGGCGAGCATGAAGGGCTGCACGAGGATGGCGCGAGTGCTCATCTCGAACCGTCGCGCGACCTGGAAGATGAACGCTTCCAGGCAGCACTGGCGGATGCGATTGCCAATTTGCCGGAGCGTGAGCGACTGGTGTTGGCGCTGTACTACGACGAAGAGCTGAATCTCAAGGAAATCGGTGAGGTCCTGGGGGTCAGTGAATCGCGGGTCAGCCAGTTACACAGCCAGTGCGCGGCCCGTTTGCGGGGGCGTTTGGGGGAGTGGCGAGCGCGCTGACAGCAGTGTGGGGACACTGCGAACGAAACAGGCAGGGCGTAACGCTGTGCCGGTCTTCATCCGTTGTGCTCCAGACAGTCGTCGAGTGCTCTGCCGAATTGATTGAATGGCGTGTTCAGGTGCTGAACGCGTTTAAGACTGCTTGGAGGTCGAATTGGACAAGAACATGAAAATCCTCATCGTTGATGACTTCTCAACGATGCGGCGGATCATAAAAAACCTGTTGCGTGACCTTGGGTTCACTAACACGGTCGAGGCGGACGACGGTATTACCGCCATTCCCGTCCTCAACAGCGGGAGCATCGACTTTCTGGTAACGGACTGGAACATGCCTGGCATGACCGGTATCGATTTGCTGCGCCACGTGCGCGCCGATGAAAAGCTCAAGCACCTGCCGGTGCTGATGGTCACTGCCGAAGCCAAGCGCGAGCAGATCATCGAAGCCGCTCAAGCCGGTGTAAACGGCTATGTGGTCAAACCCTTCACGGCCCAGGCGTTGAAAGAGAAGATCGAAAAAATATTCGAACGCATCGGTTGATGCGCGGAGCCACTGCGCCACGGGGGGAGCTATGGAGCAAAGAGAATCTTCACAGGGCGATTTCGAATCGACCCTGAAAAAACACGCTCACGAACTGGTCGAAAGCCTTGAAAAGGGCAGGTTCGGTGACGCTGTGCAACTGATCCATGAGCTCAATCAGACCCGTGACCGCGGCCTGTACCAGGAGGTGGGCAAGCTCACTCGCGAGCTGCATAGCGCGATCGTCAATTTTCAGATTGACCCGAACATGCCGCAAGCCGAGGAAGTCTCACAGATCACAGACGCCACCGAGCGCCTGTCCTATGTGGTCAAGCTGACCGAAGCGGCCGCGAACCGGACCATGGATCTGGTCGAGAACAGTACTCCGCTGGTCAATGGCCTGAGCACTGACGCCCAGGCCTTGAGCGCCGACTGGGGGCGTTTCATGCGCCGCGAAGTCGGTGCCGAAGAGTTCCGCGAACTGGCCCGGCGTGTCGACGGTTTCCTGACGCGTAGCGTCGAGGAGAGCCAGGTCGTCTCGGGCAACCTCAACGATATTCTGCTGGCTCAGGATTACCAGGATCTAACCGGTCAGGTGATCAAGCGCGTGACTCAACTGGTCACCGAAGTCGAAAGCAACCTGCTCAAGCTCGTGCTCATGGCCAGTCAGGTAGACCGCTTTGCGGGCATCGAACATGACCATGAAGCGATGCTGGCTGAAAAAGATCCGCAAAAACATCTCTCTCAGGGTGAAGGTCCGCAGATTCATGCCGATAAAAGAGAAGACGTTGTGTCCGGTCAGGACGATGTGGACGATTTGCTATCCAGTCTTGGATTTTAGGTTTTTTAGGTTTTTAGACCTTTAGGAGCACCCCCTTAATGAGCTTCGGCGCCGATGAAGAGATCCTTCAGGATTTCCTGGTTGAGGCCGGCGAGATTCTAGAGCAACTGTCCGAACAGCTGGTCGAGCTGGAAAGCCGACCCGATGATGCGGATTTGCTCAATGCAATTTTTCGCGGTTTTCACACTGTAAAAGGGGGCGCCGGCTTCCTCCAGCTCAATGAGCTGGTGGAGTGCTGTCACATCGCCGAGAACGTGTTCGACATCCTGCGCAAGGGTGAGCGTCGCGTCGACTCGGAACTGATGGACGTGGTTCTCGAAGCGCTGGACGCGGTGAACGGCATGTTCAGCGAAGTCCGCGAGCGTGCACCGATCACTGCGGCTACACCGGAACTGCTGGCGGCTCTGGCCCGCCTGGCCGAGCCTCAAACAGACGATGTGGCGCAACCAGTTGCAGAGGTGGTTGAAGCACCTGCCGCTGAAAGCGAATCGGGCGACGTCACCGACAATGAGTTCGAACTGCTGCTGGACTCGCTGAACGCGGTCAAGGCGCAAGCTGAGTCGGGGGCGCCTGTAGCCCCGGCACCTGAAGCGGCTGCCGGCAGCGATGAAATCACCGATGCCGAGTTCGAGTCATTACTCGACCAATTGCACGGCAAAGGCCAGTTCGCCCCTGATGCAGTGGCGGCAACACCTGCCGCACCGGCTGCCCCGAAAGCGGCAGGCGACAGCTCCGACATTACCGACGACGAATTCGAAGCACTGCTCGATCAGTTGCATGGCAAAGGCAACTTCGCCGTTGATGCCCTGGAGTCGGCAATTGCTGCCGTTCCGGCACCTGCGGCACCTGTGGCTGCGGCCGCTGGCAGCGATCTGATCTCCGATCACGAGTTCGAATCGCTGCTCGACGAATTGCATGGTAAAGGCAAGTTCACGGAGGTCGGCACGGGTTCTGCTGCTTCTGTGGCGGCACCAGTTGCCAAGGCTGCAGCGCCAGCACCTGTGGCTAAAGCGCCCGAGCCAAAGGCTGAAACGCCGAAGCCTGCTGCCGCTGCTGCACCGGCTCCCGCCCGCGCAGCGGCGTCACCGCCACCGGAAAAACCGGCCAGTGAAGCCGAGACCACCGTGCGTGTGGATACCGCACGTCTCGACGAAATCATGAACATGGTCGGCGAACTGGTACTGGTGCGTAACCGCTTGGTCCGTCTGGGCCTCAACAGCGGCGACGAAGCCATGTCCAAGGCCGTGTCGAACCTCGACGTGGTCACGGCCGACTTGCAGACCGCTGTCATGAAGACCCGGATGCAGCCGATCAAGAAAGTCTTCGGGCGCTTCCCGCGCCTGGTTCGCGACCTCGCGCGCCAGTTGAAGAAAGAGATCAACCTGGAGCTGGTCGGTGAAGAAACCGACCTCGACAAGAACCTCGTCGAGGCCCTGGCCGACCCGCTGGTCCACTTGGTGCGTAACTCGGTCGACCACGGTATCGAAGAACCGGCTGATCGTGAGGCGATGGGCAAGCCGCGTAGCGGCAAAGTGATTCTGTCCGCAGAGCAGGAAGGCGATCACATCCTGCTGTCCATCTCTGATGATGGCAAGGGCATGGATGCTGATGTCTTGCGCAGTATCGCCGTGAAGAAAGGCTTGATGGACAAGGATGCGGCGGACCGTCTCAGCGAGTCCGACTGCTTCAACCTGATCTTCGCGCCGGGTTTCTCGACCAAAACCGAGATCTCCGACGTGTCCGGTCGTGGCGTGGGCATGGACGTGGTGAAAACCAAGATCGCCCAGCTCAACGGCACCATCAATATCTACTCGACCAAGGGCAAAGGCTCGAAGATCGTCATCAAGGTCCCGTTGACCCTGGCGATCATGCCGACGCTGATGGTCATGCTCGGCAACCAGGCCTTTGCTTTCCCGCTGGTCAACGTCAACGAGATTTTCCATCTCGACCTGTCGCGCACCAACGTGGTCGACGGTCAGGAAGTGGTGATCGTGCGGGACAAGGCGCTGCCACTGTTCTACCTCAAACGCTGGCTGGTCAGCTCCGCCGCTCACGAAGAGCAGCGTGAAGGCCATGTGGTGATCCTTTCGGTGGGCACTCAGCGGATCGGCTTCGTCGTCGATCAGCTGGTGGGCCAGGAAGAAGTGGTCATCAAGCCATTGGGCAAAATGCTTCAGGGAACCCCGGGCATGTCCGGCGCCACCATTACCGGTGACGGCCGCATCGCCTTGATTCTCGATGTTCCAAGCATGCTCAAGCGTTACGCCGCACGGCGTATTTGATTCTGGCGGAGCGGGGCGACTGAGCCTCGCTCCGTCTAACGGAGTGTTTATGGCAGTCAAAGTCCTGGTGGTGGATGATTCTGGTTTTTTCCGCCGCCGCGTCTCGGAAATTCTTTCAGCAGATCCGAGTATCCAGGTTGTCGGTACGGCGACCAACGGTAAAGAGGCGATCGATCAGGCCCTGGCCCTCAAGCCAGACGTGATCACCATGGACTACGAGATGCCGATGATGGATGGCATCACGGCGGTGCGGCACATCATGCAGCGCTGTCCTACCCCGGTTTTGATGTTCTCCTCGCTGACGCACGAAGGCGCTCGGGTCACTCTCGATGCACTGGATGCCGGCGCGGTGGACTTCCTGCCGAAGAATTTCGAAGACATCTCGCGCAATCCCGAGAAGGTCAAGCAACTGCTGTGCGAAAAGGTCCACAGCATTTCGCGCAGTAACCGTCGTTTCAGCGCCTACAGCGCCCCGGCTCCAGCCGCCGCGCCAGCCCCGGCACCGGCACCTTCGAGTTTCGGCAGCAGTGCGCCTGCGCCTGTGCGTCCGGCCCCGACGCCGATTCCTGCGCGTGCGCCGGTTGCCAGCGCATCGTCGCCGGCACCGAAACGCAAAGCCTACAAGCTGGTTGCCATTGGTACCTCAACCGGCGGCCCGGTCGCGTTGCAACGGGTGCTGACACAGCTGCCGGCCAACTTCCCGGCGCCGATCGTGCTGATCCAGCACATGCCGGCGGCCTTCACCAAGGCTTTCGCCGAGCGTTTGGACAAGCTCTGCCGGATCAGCGTCAAGGAAGCCGAGGATGGTGACATCCTGCGTCCGGGCCTGGCCTTGCTGGCACCGGGTGGCAAGCAAATGATGATCGATGGCCGTGGCGCGGTGAAAATCCTTCCGGGCGACGAGCGTCTGAACTACAAGCCGTGCGTGGACATCACCTTCGGTTCGGCGGCCAAGTCCTACGGCGACAAAGTTCTGGCGGTGGTCCTTACCGGCATGGGCGCCGACGGTCGCGAAGGCGCGCGTCTGCTCAAGCAGGGCGGCAGCGCGGTCTGGGCCCAGGATGAAGCCAGTTGCGTGATCTACGGCATGCCGATGGCGATCGTCAAAGCCGATCTGGCAGACGCGATCTACGGCCTCGACGATATCGGCAAGCACCTGGCCGAGGCGTGCATCTGATGGATGTTTTAAGCCTCATCGGGATCATCATGGCGTTCATCGCCATTATTGGTGGCAACTACCTGGAAGGCGGGCATCTCGGTGCCTTGGCCAATGGCCCGGCGGCACTGATCGTGCTCGGCGGGACCATTGGCGCTGCCTTGTTGCAGTCGCCGATGAGTGCCTTCAAGCGCGCGATGCAGATTCTTCGCTGGATCCTCTTTCCGCCTCGCGTCGACCTCGCCGGTGGTATCGACCGTGTGGTCAACTGGAGCCTCACCGCGCGCAAGGAAGGTTTGCTCGGGCTTGAAGGGGTCGCGGACAGCGAACCCGACAGCTACTCGCGCAAAGGCTTGCAATTGCTGGTCGACGGCGCTGAACCCGAGTCGATTCGCAGCATCCTCGAAGTGGATTTCTACACCCAGGAAAGCCGTGACATCGAAGCCGCCAAAGTCTTTGAAAGCATGGGTGGCTATGCGCCGACCATCGGTATCATCGGTGCGGTCATGGGCCTGATTCATGTGATGGGCAACCTGGGTGATCCGTCGCAACTGGGCAGCGGCATTGCCGTGGCCTTCGTCGCGACCATCTACGGCGTGGCCAGCGCCAACCTGGTGTTGTTGCCGATTGCCAGCAAGCTCAAGTCCATCGCGTTGCGGCAGTCGCGTTATCGCGAAATGTTGCTGGAAGGCATTCTGTCGATCGCCGAAGGTGAAAACCCACGCTCCATCGAGTTGAAGCTTCAGGGCTTCATGGACTAAGGGAATAACCTCATGGCTCGTCGCCGTCAGCACGATGAACACGTCAACCACGAGCGCTGGCTGGTGTCCTACGCGGACTTCATCACACTGCTGTTTGCCTTTTTCGTGGTGATGTATTCCATCTCTTCGATCAACGAAGGCAAGTACAAGGAAATTTCCGAAGCGCTGGTCGGGGTCTTTACCAACTCTGACCGTGCCCTCAAGCCGATCCCCATTGGCGAAGAACGTCCGAAGACGGTTACCCCGGCCAAGCCGCTGGTCAAGGACAGCGAGCAGATCGATGCCGGCATCGCCCAGGCCAGCAAGGATCCGCTCAAGAGTATTGCCGATGACATCAGTGCGGCGTTTGGCGATTTGATCAGTTCCAATCAGATGACCGTGCGTGGCAACGAGTTGTGGGTCGAGATCGAACTCAACTCCAGCCTGTTGTTCGGCAGCGGCGATGCCATGCCCAGCGATATCGCGTTCAACATCATCGACAAGGTCGCGGCGATTCTGAAGCCGTTCGACAACCCGATTCACGTTGAGGGCTTCACCGACGATCAACCGATCCGCACGGCGCAGTACCCGACCAACTGGGAACTGTCCTCGGCCCGCTCGGCGAGCATCGTGCGCATGCTCGCCATGCAGGGTGTCAACCCTGGGCGTCTGGCCTCGGTGGGTTACGGCGAGTTCCAGCCCGTGGCCAATAACGCGACCGCCGAAGGGCGTGCGCGTAACCGGCGCGTGGTGTTGGTGGTGTCGCGCAATCTCGATGTACGCCGCAGCCTGACCGGTACCGGAACCGCTAATGCAAAACCGGACGCCGCGTTGAAGCGTGCTGGCACACAAACTGCACCGACGACCGTCAAGTCGCCGGGACACGAGAGTGCCGTCAATTCTCCGTCACCCGGCTTATAACGTTGAGCTATTTCTCGGTTGTATTGATTCGACCGGGAGGAACAATCTGAATGAGAGTCTGGGCAGTCGCCAATCAAAAGGGTGGTGTCGGTAAAACCACTTCCTCCATCGCTTTAGCCGGTTTGCTGGCAGAGGCGGGCAAGCGCGTGGTTGTGGTCGATCTCGACCCGCACGGCTCCATGACCAGCTACTTCGGTTACGACCCCGACAGCCTGGAACACAGCAGCTACGACCTGTTTCTGCACAAGGGCAGCGTGCCGCAAGGCTTGCCCGGGCAGCTGTTGCTGCCGACCAGCGACGAGCGTATTTCCCTGTTGCCGTCGAGCACTGCGCTCGCCACCCTCGAGCGCCAGTCGCCGGGGCAGAGCGGCCTGGGCCTGGTGATCGCCAAGAGCCTGGCGCAATTGTGGCAGGACTTCGATTACGCGTTGATCGACAGCCCACCGTTGCTTGGCGTGCTGATGGTCAATGCCTTGGCGGCCAGCCAGCAGTTGGTGATCCCGGTGCAGACCGAGCACCTTGCAGTGAAAGGTCTGGAGCGCATGGTCAACACCTTGGCGATGATCAACCGTTCGCGTAAACAAGCGCTGCCGTTCAGCATCGTGCCGACCCTGTTCGATCGTCGCACCCAAGCCTCGCTGGGAACCTTGCGTGTGCTGCGCGACATGTACCCGGAAGAAATCTGGCAAGGCTACATCCCGGTCGATACCCGACTGCGTGATGCCAGCCGTGCCGGCCTGACCCCTTCGCAGTTCGACGGCAAGAGCCGTGGAGTGCTGGCGTACCGCGCACTGCTCAAGCATTTGCTGGCGCAGCAACTTGTTCCGCAGGTGGCTTGAGGTGAATCTTTTCTCTGCCGGGATGGGGTGCCAATGAACCGGCCAGTAAAAATTACCAGCCGACCACAACTGGCGTTGCAGTCCTATCTGGATGCGTTGTTGCAAGACGCGACCGAGGAGTTGCCGTCAGAAGTCGAGGTATTGCCCGAGGTTGTAGAAGTCGTCGAGGTCGTTGAAGCCATTGAGGCGCAAGGCGCACTGGACGAGTTCCAGGCTGCAGTGCTCGAAGAGCAGGCTCGCGATGCACAAAAGCCCGTGGTTGCGCCTCCCGTTGTAGCTCCGGTTGCCGAGGCTCCCGTTGTCGTGCCGGTACTGGAAGCACCTGTACCGATACTGGCGCCGGTTTCAACGGTCGCCCCCTTGCTCAAAGCGCTGGTCGAGCCGGTGGTTGAAGTCCATCTGCCGCCGAGCAACACGCCACCGCCGGTGGTCGGCGATGACCGGCCAAGCTGGGCTGCCGAACCGTTTGAATGCCTGTTGTTCGACGTCGCCGGTTTGACCCTGGCCGTACCGCTGGTGTGCCTCGGTTCGATTTACTCGTTGGCCGGTCATGAGCTGACGCCATTGTTCGGCCAGCCGGAATGGTTCCTCGGGATCCTGCCAAGCCAGGCCGGCAACCTGAAGGTGCTGGATACCGCGCGCTGGGTCATGCCCGATCGTTATCGCGATGACTTCCGCCAGGGCCTGCAATACGTAATCTCGGTTCAGGGTTATGAGTGGGGGCTGGCGGTGCATCAGGTCAGCCGCTCGTTGCGCCTGGACCCGAACGAAATCAAATGGCGCAGCCATCGGGGTCAACGGCCATGGCTGGCCGGGACGGTGATCGAGCACATGTGTGCGTTGCTGGATGTCTCGGAGCTGGCGGAGTTGATCGCCAGCGGTGGTGCCAAGCACATGGGCGGCGGTAAGCCGGCCCACAAACCTACATAACAAGCAGCTGGCCGCATACACAGTGCGGCCGGGCAGAACACACACCGCCACAGGCGGTTTTTCGAGGGGTCAGGGTATGAATGATAAGGCGTCGTCTGCAAAGGGTTCCGAAGATCCGATCCTGCAATGGGTAACCTTCAAACTGGACAATGAAACCTACGGCATCAATGTGATGCGTGTTCAGGAAGTCCTGCGCTACACCGAAATCGCTCCGGTTCCGGGTGCGCCAAGCTACGTGCTGGGCATCATCAACCTGCGCGGCAACGTGGTGACCGTGATCGACACCCGCCAGCGCTTCGGCCTGGGCACCGTCGAAGTCAGCGACAACACCCGCATCGTGATCATCGAAGCCGACAAGCAAGTGGTCGGGATCATGGTCGACAGCGTGGCCGAAGTGGTTTACCTGCGTCAGTCCGAGATCGAAACCGCGCCTAACGTCGGTAACGAAGAATCCGCCAAGTTCATCCAGGGCGTGTGCAACAAGAACAACGAGTTGCTGATCCTGGTCGAGCTGGACAAAATGATGAGCGAAGAAGAGTGGTCGGAACTGGAGAGTATCTGATTGATTCTCGAGGTTGCTGTCATAGTACTGGGGTTCCTGTGGGTAGGGACCCTGGCGATGTTCCTGGCTTACACGCGCAAACAGCGAGAGCTGGCAGCGCTGCAAGCCCAGGGCGATGCGTTGCGCGATCAACGCATCAAGGACCTGGCCAAGCGTGTCGACGACTACCAGAACGGTAACGTGCGCATGGGTGAAGACCTGCATGAACTGCGTGCGGTGGTCGGCCCCTTGCCGGACAAGCTGGCCCAGCTTGAGCAGCGCGACCCGTCGAGCCTGTCATTCGCCCAGGCAGCCCGCCTGGTGGGAATGGGCGCCAGCGTCGACGAATTGACCCAGTCCTGCGGCCTGACCCAGGCAGAGGCCGAGTTGATGAGCAAGTTGCACAAGAACTGATAGCGACTGCGCGAGTCTGGCGACGGGTGAACAATTGTGGCGAGGGAGCTTGCTCCCGCTGGGCTGCGAAGCAGCCCTGAAACCAACAATTACATTCTTCCAGATAGATTCCGTCAGCTTTTTTACGACTGCTGCGCCCGAGCGCGAACCGGTCGGCGGGAGCAAGCTCCCTCGCCACAGTGAGCTTGCTACACCTGCTTGATCAGTAATCATCCCCGCGTTCTGTCACGTCCCGCTCCACTATCGTCTCCTCAGAACCATGCCCTTGTGGAAACTTGCCCTTGAGTTTCCAGGCAAACGCAATGATCTCGGCAATCGTGCGATAGAGCTCTTCAGGGATGCTTTCACCCAGCTCCATCCTCGCCAGCAGTTTCACCAGTTCGGCGTTCTCATATATCGGCACTTCATAGTCGCGGGCGATCTTCAGAATCGCTTCGGCCAGTTCGTCATCGCCTTTGGCGGTGAGCGTCGGGGCATGGCTGCCGTCGTATTTGAGGGCGATGGCCTGGCGCGGTGGTGTGTGGTTGTTCATGCGGTTTCGTCGACCCAGCGTTGTTCGAGGCGGGTTTGATTGCCTTGGGGCGGCGTACCGAGGTGGCAATTCAGGTCGCCGACATTCAGGCCCGATGCCAGCAGCTGCGCGCGCAAGCCCTCCAGGTTGCTTTCGATCAGGCTGGCGGTATAAGGCCGTTCGGCCCAGAGCTGGCTGGAGAGTTTGCCCTGGGCCAGCTGTGCCTGGATCTGCAACGGCCCAAGCGGTTCCATGTCGAACGCCAGCTCGACTCGCCAGAGCCGTTGTTTCGGCTCGCGCTCGACAGGTTTTTCGTGCTGTTGCTTTTCCGGTGTGTCTTCGCGTTGAAACTTGACCTGCAACGGCACGATGTCTTGCAGGTTACGCATGGGGATTTCCAGCTGCCAGGTGGTTTGCAGCTTGCCATCCTCGGTCATGCCGGTCTGTTCCAGGCTCGACAGTTGATGGCTTTGCAGGCGTGAAACGGCCGCTGCAGCCAGGCGCAGCAAATGCTCCAGATCGCCTTCACCTTCCAGGCTTTGCAGCAACCGCGAGGGCAGGGGGAAGCCGCTCGGCTGCGGTTTGGCGCTGACCTGCCCGAGGGTGCCGAGGGCGCTGCGGACAAAGCTTGGCAGCGCCTGCGCCAGGGTGTTGGCGGCGATGATCGCGTTGAAACTGTTATTGGCCGGCAGGTCGGGGGCCAATTGTGCGATCAATCGCAGCAAATTGCCTTTCATGTCCGGCGTCAGCGCAGGGTTCTGTCCGGTGAGCAGTTTGCTTTCCAGAAACAGCCCGCTGTTGACCAGCGCCTGCGCCAGACCTTTGGGGGTGCTTAGTTGCTGAACGTCTGGCAGGTCGGCAAGCAGTTTGTCGACGGCGGCGCGCAGATCGTCGGAGGTGGTGTCGGAGGCTGGCAGGTTTTGCAGGGCATCGATCAGCCCGCTCAATGAGCCTTGGCGACTTTGCTGGGCCAGCAGTTGTTGACTCACCGCCAGTTGCTCCTGACGACTGGCCAGTGGCACGAAGCTCAGGCTTTGCGCGCCCTGGACCAAGGCACTGAGCAGGCTGCCGATGCGCAACGGCTGCGGGCTGTCGATGCTCAAGGTGCTGCCACTGAGCGCGGTATTGAGCACACTCACCAGCGAGCGATAGACCGCCGCCTGCCCCGGTGTTTGCGGCATCAGCTGGGTGGTCAGGACTTTACCTTGCAGCAAGGTGCCGACCGGCAGTTGTGAGGTGTCGAGACGGGTGAGGGTGGCGATGTTGGAGGCGATGGCCTGTTGCACAGTAATCGCCAGGCTGCCGGCTGAAGGTTGACTGACCGTCAGGTTGGTACCTTGAGGCAGAGGCTGGTTGCTGGTGGCTTGCACAGTGGTCTGACGGCCACTGTCCAGAGTGACCTTGAGCAGCAACTGGAAAGTCTGGTCGTTCTGTTTGAGCGCCAGCACTTCAGCGCTGGCGCTTTGGCCTGCGGCGATCAAACCTTCCACCGGGGTCTGCAACTTGAGCAACTCACCACTGACCACCAGCGGGCGCGAGGTGGCCGGCGTCGTAGCGGGCAGTGGAAGGATGTTCATCTCGCCGGTCATCAGGTCACACCCTGTCGAAATTGCCCTCTTTGGAGTAGGACATGACATGTATAATGCCGCCCCGTTGTTGTCGGGGCGCGGAAAACATCGCAAATGTTTGACGCAGCTCTCTAGAACAGGCCGTCAATACATCTATGCTGCATCACTTTAACGGCCGCTCCATTGCCGACTTGAACCGTAAAGGCCCGCGATCTCTTGACCATCCCTCTACTAGAAGCCGTAGCGCTCGCCTGTGAGCGAGACTGGCGGATGCTCTTCGAAAACCTCGAGTTGCGTCTGGGCCGCGGTGACATGTTGCAGATCAGCGGCCCTAACGGTAGCGGCAAGACCAGCTTGCTGCGCCTGCTTGCCGGTTTGATGCAGCCGACCAGCGGCCAGGTATTGCTCAACGGCCAGCCTTTGAACACGCAGCGTCCGGAGCTGGCCCATAACCTGTTGTGGATCGGCCATGCCGCCGGAATCAAGGACCTGCTGACCCCTGAAGAGAACCTCAGCTGGCTGTGCGCGTTGCATCAGCCGGCGACGCATGAGGCGATCTGGCAGGCGCTGGCAGCGGTAGGACTGCGCGGTTTCGAAGATGTTCCTTGTCACACCCTGTCCGCTGGTCAACAACGCCGCGTGGCCCTGGCCCGCTTGTATCTGGACAGCCCGGCGCTATGGATCCTCGACGAACCATTCACCGCGCTGGATAAACAAGGCGTCGCCCAGTTGGAAGAACACCTGGCCGCACACTGCGAGCGAGGCGGCATGGTGATTCTGACCACTCACCACACGTTGGCCCGGATGCCGGCCGGTTACCGCGACATCGATTTGGGGCAGTGGGCCGTATGAGTGTTTTTGCACTGTTGGTCGCCCGTGAGGCGCGTTTGCTGTGTCGGCGTCCTGCCGAGCTTGCCAACCCTCTCGTGTTCTTCGCCATTGTTGTCTCAATGTTTCCATTGGCGGTCGGACCTGAGACACAATTGTTGCAAACCTTGTCACCAGGGCTGGTCTGGGTCGCGGCCCTTTTATCGGTTTTGCTCTCGCTGGACGGGCTTTTCCGCAGTGATTTCGAGGACGGATCCCTTGAACAGTGGGTCCTTTCGTCGCACCCCCTGCCTCTTCTGGTTTTGGCAAAGGTGCTGGCACACTGGGCGTTTTCCGGCTTGGCACTGGTGTTGCTTGCGCCGTTATTGGCGTTGATGCTCGGTTTGCCTGCCGCTTGTCTGCCGGTTTTGCTCTTGTCGCTGTTGCTCGGTACACCGGTATTGAGCTTGCTCGGTGCGGTGGGCGCGGCGCTGACGGTCGGATTGAAGCGCGGCGGTTTGTTGCTGGCGTTGTTGATTCTGCCGCTGTACATCCCGGTGTTGATTCTCGGCAGTGGCGCCTTGCAGGCAGCCTTGCAGGGTATGCCGGCAACCGGTTATTTGCTGTGGCTTGGTAGCCTGACCGCCCTGGCGATAACCCTGACACCCTTTGCAATAGCCGCTGGCCTGAAGATCAGCGTCGGCGAATAATGAGGTCTGGTTAAATTTTAACCAGTAAAGACCCTGGTTCTTCGTGATGGCGAAGAACTACCGTGATGGAAACAGTAATGAACTGGACCTGGTTTCATAAGCTCGGCTCGCCCAAATGGTTTTACGGCATCAGCGGCAAACTGCTGCCCTGGCTGAGTGTCGCGGCGTTGCTGCTGATCGGCGTCGGCGTGGTCTGGGGCCTGGCCTTCGCGCCGCCGGACTACCAGCAAGGCAACAGCTTTCGAATCATCTACATTCATGTGCCGGCCGCCATGCTGGCGCAGTCCTGCTACGTGATGCTGGCGGTCTGCGGCATTGTCGGGCTGGTGTGGAAGATGAAACTGGCGGACGTCGCCCTGCAATGCGCAGCGCCGATCGGTGCCTGGATGACCGCCGTGGCGCTGGTCACCGGAGCGATCTGGGGCAAACCGACCTGGGGCTCGTGGTGGGTCTGGGATGCACGACTTACGTCCATGCTGATTCTGCTGTTTCTGTACTTCGGTCTCATTGCGCTGGGCAACGCCATCAGCAATCGTGACAGCGCGGCCAAGGCCTGCGCGGTGCTGGCGATTGTCGGCGTGATCAACATCCCGATCATCAAGTACTCGGTGGAGTGGTGGAACACCCTGCACCAGGGCGCCACCTTCAGCCTCACCGAAAAACCGGCAATGCCGGCCGAAATGTGGCTGCCGTTGCTGCTGACGGTGCTGGGTTTCTACTGTTTCTTCGGCGCCGTGCTGTTGCTGCGCATGCGCCTTGAAGTGCTCAAGCGCGAAGCCCGTGCCAGCTGGGTCAAGGCCGAAGTGCAAAACAGCCTGGAGGCCGCGTAATGAGTTTTGCTTCATTCGGCGACTTCCTCGCCATGGGCCATCACGGTCTTTATGTCTGGTCGGCTTATGGCATCTGCCTGGCGGTACTGGCTCTCAACGTGGCTGCGCCGATCCTGGCCCGCAAGCGTTACCTGCAACAAGAGGCGCGCCGTCTGCGCCGGGAGAACAGCAAGTGAATCCGCTGCGTAAAAAGCGTCTTATCATTATTCTCGCGATCCTGGTCGGTGTCGGCGCAGCTGTCGGCCTGGCCCTCAGTGCCTTGCAGCAGAACATCAACCTCTTTTACACACCGACCCAAATCGCCAATGGCGAAGCCCCGCAAGACACGCGCATTCGTGCTGGCGGTATGGTCGAGAAGGGCTCGCTGCAACGCTCCGGCGATTCGCTGGACGTGAAATTCATCGTCACCGACTTCAACAAATCCGTGACCATCACCTACCGCGGCATCCTCCCGGACCTGTTCCGTGAAGGGCAGGGCATCGTTGCGCTGGGCAAACTGAATGCAGACGGCGTGGTGGTGGCAGATGAAGTGCTGGCCAAGCACGACGAGAAATACATGCCGCCAGAAGTGACCAAGGCGCTCAAAGACAGTGGTCAATCCGCTCCAACACCCGCGAAGGAGGGTTGATCCATGACCTCAGGCATCTTCATTCCCGAGTTGGGCCATCTGGCGATGATTCTCGCCCTGTGCTTTGCCATCGTTCAGGCCATCGTGCCGTTGCTCGGTGCCTGGCGCGGTGACCGCATGTGGATGGGCCTGGCCCAGCCAGCGGCCTGGGGCCAGTTCACTTTTCTGCTGTTCGCCTTCGGCTGCCTGACCTACGCCTTCATGACCGATGACTTCTCGGTGGGGTATGTCGCCAACAACTCCAACAGCGCCTTGCCGTGGTACTACAAATTCAGCGCGGTATGGGGCGCCCACGAAGGTTCCTTGCTGCTTTGGGCGTTGATTCTCGGCGGCTGGACCTTCGCCGTGTCGATCTTCTCCCGGCAGTTGCCGCAGGTCATGCTGGCTCGCGTGCTGGCGGTGATGGGCATGATCAGCACCGGGTTCCTGCTGTTTCTGATTCTCACCTCGAACCCGTTCGCACGGGTTCTGCCGCAGATTCCCACTGACGGTCATGACCTCAACCCGTTGCTGCAAGACATTGGCCTGATCGTTCACCCGCCGATGCTCTACATGGGTTATGTCGGTTTCTCGGTGGCGTTCGCCTTCGCGATTGCTGCCTTGCTCGGCGGGCGTCTGGATGCGGCGTGGGCCCGTTGGTCGCGGCCCTGGACCATCGTCGCCTGGGCGTTCCTCGGTATCGGCATCACCCTCGGCTCCTGGTGGGCCTACTACGAACTCGGCTGGGGCGGCTGGTGGTTCTGGGACCCGGTGGAAAACGCCTCGTTCATGCCTTGGCTGGTCGGTACGGCGCTGATTCACTCGTTGGCCGTGACTGAAAAACGCGGCGTGTTCAAAAGCTGGACCGTGTTGCTGGCCATTGCCGCGTTCTCGCTGAGCCTGCTGGGAACCTTCCTGGTGCGTTCTGGTGTACTGACCTCGGTGCACGCGTTTGCCTCGGACCCAGCGCGGGGCGTGTTCATCCTGATCTTCCTGCTGTTTGTAGTCGGCGGTTCGCTGACGCTGTTTGCCCTGCGTGCGCCAGTGGTCAAGAGCCACGTCGGCTTCAACCTGTGGTCGCGTGAAACCCTGCTGCTGGGCAACAACCTGGTGCTGGTGGTTGCGGCTTCGATGATTCTGCTCGGCACCTTGTACCCGCTGGTGCTTGATGCCCTGAGCGGCGCCAAGATGTCGGTCGGCCCGCCGTATTTCAACGCGTTGTTCATTCCGTTGATGGCGTTGCTGATGGTGGTGATGGCCGTCGGTGTGCTGGTGCGCTGGAAAGACACTCCGGTGAAATGGCTGATGAATATGCTGACCCCGGTGTTGCTCGGCAGCGCTGCTTTGGCGGTCGTCGCCGGGATCGCTTATGGCGACTTCAACTGGGCCGTGCTGGCGACCTTCATGCTCGCGGCCTGGGTGTTGCTGGCCGGTGTGCGTGACATTTTCGACAAGACCCGCAACAAAGGCCTGATCAAAGGTCTGCCGAGCCTGACCCGCAGCTATTGGGGTATGCAGGTTGCGCACCTCGGTATCGCCGTGTGCGCCTTGGGCGTGGTGCTTTCAAGCCAGAACAGCGCCGAGCGCGATCTGCGCCTGGCACCGGGCGAGTCGATGGACCTTGCCGGTTATCACTTCATTTTTGAGGGCGCCAAGCACTTCGAAGGACCGAACTTCACCTCCGACAAAGGCACCATTCGGGTGATCCGTTCGGGCAAGGAAGTCGCGGTGCTGCACCCGGAAAAACGTCTGTACACCGTGCAGAACTCAATGATGACCGAAGCCGGCATCGACGCCGGTTTCACCCGCGACCTGTACGTGGCGCTCGGTGAGCCGCTGGAGAATGGCGCCTGGGCCGTGCGCGTGCACGTCAAGCCGTTCGTGCGCTGGATCTGGTTCGGCGGTTTGCTGACAGGTTTCGGTGGGTTGCTGGCGGCGCTGGATCGTCGTTATCGGGTCAAGGTGAAAAGTCGCGTGCGTGAAGCGCTGGGCATGACGGGAGCCACTGCATGAGACGTTGGTTAATGGTGTTGCCACTGGCGCTGTTTCTGCTGGTGGCGGTGTTTCTTTACCGGGGGCTCTACCTGGACCCGGCCGAGCTGCCCTCGGCGATGATTGGCAAGCCGTTCCCCGAGTTTTCCCTGCCGACCGTGCAAGGCGACAAGACCTTGACCCGCGCTGATCTGCTGGGCAAACCGGCCCTGGTCAACGTATGGGGCACTTGGTGCATTTCCTGCCGGGTCGAGCATCCGGTGCTGAACAAACTGGCCCAGCAGGGTGTGGTGATTTATGGCGTCAACTACAAGGACATCAACACCGATGCCTTGAAGTGGCTGGTCGAGTTCCATAACCCGTACCTGCTGGACATCCGTGACGAGGCGGGCTCCCTGGGCTTGAATCTCGGCGTTTACGGCGCTCCCGAAACCTTCTTCATCGACGCCAAAGGCATCATCCGCGACAAATACGTCGGGGTGATCGACGAAGTGGTCTGGCGCGAAAAACTGGCGGCCAAGTATCAGGCGCTGGTCGATGAGGCCAAGCCATGAAGCGCTGGATTGCTGCCGCCGTACTCGGCCTGAGTATCGCCGGAGTCGCTCACGCGGCCATCGACACTTACGTGTTCGCCAATGACGCCGAGCGCGAGCGTTTTCACGAACTGACCAAAGAACTGCGTTGCCCCAAGTGCCAGAATCAGGACATTGCCGATTCCAATGCACCGATCGCCGCTGACCTGCGCAAAGAGATTTTCCGCATGCTCGGCGAGGGCAAGGACAACCAGCAGATCATCGACTTCATGGTCGACCGCTATGGCGACTTCGTGCGCTACAAGCCGGCCCTGAACGGCAAGACCGCGTTGCTGTGGTTTGGCCCGGCCGGGTTGTTGCTCGGTGGCGTGCTGGTGATCGCCTTGATCGTCCGTCGCCGTCGTGCCGAGCGCACGGCAGGTACCGACACGCTTTCTGTTGATGAGCGCAAGCGCCTCGACCAACTGTTGGATAACACCAAGAATGATTGATTTCTGGCTCGCTGCAGGTCTGCTTCTACTGGTTGCCCTGAGTTTTTTGTTGATCCCTGTTCTGCGTGGCCGTCGGGCCCAGCGTGAAGAGGATCGTACCGCGCTGAACGTGGCGCTTTACCAGGAGCGCGTGGCTGAGTTGCAGGCTCAACAGGCCGAAGGCGTGCTTGATGCGACGCAAATGAGCGCCGGGCGTGACGAAGCGGCTCGTGAGCTGCTGGCCGATACCGAAGGTGCCGACACGGGCCGGGTTTCCCGTTTGGGCAAGCCGTTGCCAGTGCTGGCAGCGATCCTGGTACCGGTGTTGGGCCTGGCGCTGTACCTGCATTTCGGCGCCAGTGACAAGGTCGAACTGACCCGTGAATTCGCCCAGGCACCGCAATCGATGGAGGAGATGACCCGTCGTCTCGAGCGTGCTGTCGCAGCTCAACCGGATTCGGCCGAAGGCCTGTATTTCCTGGGTCGTACCTACATGGCTCAGGACCGTCCTGGCGACGCTGCGAAGATCTTCGAGCGCACCGTGGCATTGGCTGGCCGTCAGCCTGAATTGCTCGGCCAGTGGGCCCAGGCGCAGTACTTTGCCGACAACAAAAAGTGGTCGGAGAAGATCCAGGCGTTGACCGACGAAGCACTCAAGGCCGATCCTAAAGAAGTTACCAGCCTTGGACTGTTGGGTATCGCGGCTTTCGAAGGCGAGCGTTATCAGGAGGCCATCGACTACTGGGGGCGTCTGTTGGCGCAACTGCCACCCGAAGATAACTCGCGCAGCGCGCTGGAAGGTGGCATTGCCCGGGCAACCGAAAAACTGCAAGCGAACGGCGCTACTGTCGCCAAGGCGCCAGTCGTAGCGGCCAAGCCGGCAGCGTTGCTGAAAGTGACGGTTGATCTGGCGGCGAACGTGAAAGTCAAGGTACAGCCAGGTGACAGCGTGTTCATCTTCGCTCGCGCAACCTCGGGGCCTCCGGCACCATTGGCAGCCAAGCGCCTGACCGTTGCCGATCTGCCAGCGACCGTCGAACTGGGCGATGCCGACGCAATGATGCCGCAATTGAAACTGTCGAACTTTCCTGAAGTCCAACTGGTCGCGCGCGTATCCCGTGCCGGCCAGCCGACTGCTGGCGAGTGGGTCGGTCGCAGCGAGCCTTTGGCCAGCAGCACTACCGCGCCGCAACAATTGACCATCGACAGCCCAGACAAATAATCAGGAATCCGCTATGACCGCCATCGCTCGTATCACCCTGCTCAGTCTTGTCTTGGGGTTAAGTGCATGTGCGGTCCAGCCACCGTCACATGAAGAGCGGTTGCCGCCCATTCCGTCATCGTACCCAGGCAGCAAACCGACGACCGCCCCTGGCAAACCGGTGACCCCAAACAAGCCCGGCAAGCCACAGCCGCGCACCTCCGCAAGCTTCGCACCACCACCCGGCGGCAACAGCCACTGGGATGCGAAACTCGGCGTCTACGTCCTCGACAACCAGACCGACACCTTCTACCGCCAGCGCACCTACTACCACTGGAACAACGGCTGGAGTCGTTCGATCAGCCCGAACGGGCCGTGGGAAGAGATCGACATCCATGGCGTACCGCCAGGATTGGGCAAGCAATACAGTCAGTAACGAAAACGGCGACCCAAGGGTCGCCGTTTTGCATTGTGCGCCAGGCGTGGCGTGAAGGTTGAAACTGGCACGAATAGTGATTACTCATTGACTGACGATTGTTGAACAATCCTGAGGCGATGAGTATGAGTAGCGGACTGTCCCTGGCTGACCACATCACACTGGAGTTGCGCGCCGACATCATTGGCGGTCGCTTGTTGCCGGGGCGGGCGTTGGTGGAAGGCGATCTGGTGATTGCCTATAACGCCTCGCGCAATACCATCCGCGAAGCGCTGCACCGCTTGGGGCAGGAGGGCCTGACCCTTTATGTCCGAAATAAAGGTGTGATGGTTCGCCAACTCGGCGCCGATCAGCTGCGCGATCTGTTTCAGGTCCGACGCACGCTGGAGCTACAGGCCATCAGCGCCAGCCGACCGCTGCGCGAATACCAATCCGATCACATGATCGACGCCATTGAAGCCGCGCAGTTGGCCCGCGAGCGTGAAGACTGGCGGGCTGTCGGCACCCACAGCCTGCGTTTTCATCAACACATTGTCGGTTTGTTACGTAGCCCGCTGTTCGATGAGTTCTTTACCAATGTCGTTGCGCAACTGCGCCTGGTGTTCAGTGCGGCACCTGACGAGTCCCGCTTCCAGGCGCCATGGCTTGAGCGCGACCGGCACATTCACGACTTGCTGGTCGAGGGCGACAAGCCCGGCGCTTACGACGCCTTGAGCGACTATCTCGACGATTCCGAACAGCAATTGCTTGAGTTGTTCAACCATCCTTCCCGTCATTGATCGAGGACTCATGCCATGTACAAAGACTATCCCGCGGCTTATCAGGTCAGTAAGGGTTCGGCGTTGCAGGTCGATAAAGCCTTCTACGAGCGGATCCGCGATACACCGGCCGCGCGCACGCTGATCGAGCAATTCGAAGTGCCGATCCGCACCGGCCGCGCCTGGCATGTACCGGCGGGGCATGTGTTTCGTGTGACCACACCCGTGGGCCCGCAAGTGGGGGACTTCAACGTCTGGAATGCCAACGACCCGCGCGAGCGGCTGTGGGCTGCGCGGACCCGGCAATTGCAGGGCGCTCACGTCAGCACCCATGACCGGCTCTGGTCGAACCTGCCCTTTCTGCGACCGCTGGTGACCATCACCGACGACAGCCTGGCCAACTATGGCATCGACGAACACGGCGGACGTTTGCACGATCTGCTGGGCACGCGCTGCGATCCCTATGTGAACAAAATGCTCACCGGCGAGGATTTCCATCACCACTGCCATTCGAACCTGACCCGCGCCGTGTTACCTCACGGTCTGACCGAGTTCGACGTGCATGACGTGCTGAACATCTTTCAGTGCACGGGGCTCAACCACGATGACATGTACTTCATGAAGGCCTGCCCAGCGCAGAAGGGCGACTACCTGGAGTTCTTCGCCGAGATCGATCTGCTGTGTGCATTGTCGACTTGCCCGGGGGGTGATTTGTCGTTGCCGATGTGGGGGCCGAATGCGCAGGATCCGTTAAGTGTCTGCCGGCCGCTGGGCGTGGAAATCTATCGTTTGGAGGAGACGTTGCTCAAAGGCTGGAGCCAGCCAGAACGGGCTGCGTACAAGGGGCTGCACGGCTTGCATATCGCCAAGGCAGCGTGGGAAAAGTAGAAAAAAGTGTGGAGAAGGGGGGGCGCTTCGCGCCCCAACGGGGGCAAGCCCCCTCGCCACAGTTCAGTCAACGATCCTTCGCATCCTTGGCGTCTGCTTCGGCGTTGCGCTCAGCGACGCGTTTACGTTGCTCATCGGTCAATTCCACTTTGTTCGCGGTGTCGCGCAGCATCATCAAGCCACCGACGATCGATCCGATAGCAACCACCAGAATCAACCAGGCATACCAAGGCATAGGGTTCTCCTTAAGGACAGGTGTTGGCGCGAATGGTTTCGCGTCAACGCCGTGCCTATCCATTTTGAGTCACGGCGTTTCTCTATGGTTCCATTCTAGGCCTGTTCTGCCTGGGGCACCTCATCAAAGACCGGTCAGCATCGCATCCGCTGGTGCATCGGCACGCAATTGCGCTGTCCGCAGGAAGTAGACAAAACCGACCGCCATGAAGCCGAGGAAGATCGCCCCGATCAGCGCGTTGAACCAGGCCATTGCTACCAGGCAGACCACTGCCAATGCCAGGGCAGTCGCCGGTACCAGTGGGTAGCCGGGCGCACGGAAAGTCCGTTCCAGATTCGGTTCGGTTTTACGCAGTTTGAACAGACTGAGCATGCTCATGATGTACATCACGATAGCGCCGAATACCGCCATGGTGATCATCGCGGCGGTCAGGGTCATGCCGCCGAGGTTGATCAGCCCGTCGCTGTAAATGGCCGCGATGCCGATCAGGCCGCCAGCGATGATTGCCCGGTGCGGCGTCTGGAAGCGTGACAGCTTGGCCAGGTAGGCCGGCAGGTATCCGGCGCGGGCGAGGGCGAAGAACTGTCGCGAATAGCCAAGGATGATCCCGTGGAAGCTCGCCACCAGCCCGAACAGACCAATCCACACCAGCATGTGCAGCCAGCCGGAGCTTTCACCGACCACGGCTTTCATCGCTTGCGGCAACGGGTCGTTGATGTTCGCCAGGGTCCGCCAGTCACCCACGCCGCCAGCAAAGAACATCACGCCCATGGCCAGCAATACCAGGGTCAGAATGCCGCTGATGTAGGCCTTGGGAATCGTCCGTTTCGGGTCCTTGGCTTCTTCGGCGGCCATGGCCGCACCTTCGATGGCGAGGAAGAACCAGATAGCGAAGGGAATTGCCGCGAACATCCCGGCGATGGCCGGTGCGCCGAACGCATCGGCGCCGGCCCAACCATTGAGCGCGAAGTTGCTGAAGCTGAACGCCGGGGCGACCACGCCCATGAAGACCAGCAACTCGATGACTGCCAGCACACACACCACCAGTTCGAAGGTCGCCGCCAGTTTTACGCCGAGGATGTTCAGGCCCATGAATACGATGTAGGCGCCGACCGCTGCATGTTTCGGGTCGAGGGCGGGGAACTGCACGTTGAGATAAGCGCCAATGGCCAGGGCAATGGCCGGAGGTGCGAAGACGAACTCGATCAACGTCGCCAGGCCGGCGATCAGTCCGCCTTTTTCACCAAAGGCGCGGCGACTGTAGGCGAAAGGGCCGCCGGCGTGCGGGATCGCCGTAGTCAGTTCGGTGAAGCTGAAAATGAAGCAGGTGTACATGGTCGCGACCATGAGAGAGGTCACCAGAAAGCCGAGAGTCCCGGCTACGCCCCAGCCGTAACTCCAGCCAAAGTACTCGCCGGAAATCACCAGCCCGACCGCGATCCCCCATAAATGCAGGGTGCCCAACGTCGGTTTGAGTTGTGTGTTCATGCGTTTCTCCCGCTGCGATTTGGAAAAGCCCGTGGAGGGCGTGTGCAGTGGGCGTGCCATGTCGATTTGTTAGGTCGTAAAGCGCAGAAAGCTGTCGTATCGAGGATGTTCGCTGCGGGATGTGCGCTTTTTGTGCGCCAGTTGAGGGCGGTGGTGATTCATATGACGCCATCGCGGGCAAGCCACGCACCCACAAGGATTGTGTGAAACCTGTGGGAGCAAGGCTTGCCCGCGATGGGGCCGTTCCTGACACCACTGAAATCTGGCCTGTAACCCCCACGTAAAGCCACTCTTTACGCTTTCTTTATGCCGCGCCCAACCCCTCGGTCTCGTTCCTTTACAGCCTTCCTGCGGACAATTGCGCCACACGCGGCAGTTGCCGTACGACGGAGAAATTCCATGAGTGTTCTGGACGGGGTGTCCCTGCTGTTGGCGGTGGGACTGTTCATTTATCTACTGGTTGCGCTGTTGCGCGCGGATCAGCACTAGGAGCGGCTATGCACAGTTATGACTATTGGCTGATCCTCGCCTTCTTCGCCGTGGTGCTGATTCCGGCACCGTTCCTGGGAAGGTTCTACTACAAGGTGATGGAAGGCCAGCGCACTTGGCTGACGCCGATCCTCGGGCCCGTGGAGCGCGGCTGTTATCGCGTGGCCGGGGTCGACCCGCAGAGCGAACAGAGTTGGCAGAAATACACCCTGGCGTTGCTCGCGTTCAACCTCGCGGGCTTTTTGCTGTTGTTCACGATCCTGTTGTTTCAGGACTATTTGCCACTCAACCCGCAAAACCTGCCGGGGCAGGAGTGGACACAGGCGTTCAATACCGCCGTCAGCTTCATGACCAACACCAACTGGCAGTCCTACAGCGGTGAGGCGACCCTGAGCTATCTGAGCCAGATGATCGGCCTCACCGTGCAGAACTTCGTCAGCGCCGCCACCGGCCTGGCTGTTCTGGTTGCCTTGTGTCGCGGCATCGGTCGCAAATCGGCGCAAACCCTCGGTAACTTCTGGGTCGACATGACCCGCGCCACCCTCTACGGACTGCTGCCGCTGTGCCTGTTGCTGGCGCTGTTCCTGGTCTGGCAGGGCGTGCCACAAACCTTCGCTCATTATGTGAATGCGCTGACGATGCAGGGTGTGGATCAAGTGATCCCACTGGGTCCTGCCGCCAGCCAGATTGCGATCAAGCAATTGGGCACCAACGGCGGTGGCTTCTTCGGCGTCAACTCGGCGCACCCGTTCGAGAACCCGACGGCCTGGAGCAACCTGTTCGAAGTCACGTCGATCATCCTGATCCCGGTGGCGTTGGTGTTTACCTTCGGCCATTACGTCAAGGACCTGCGTCAGAGCCGGGCGATCATCGCCTGCATGCTTGCATTGTTCCTGATCGGTGGCGCGGTGTCGCTGTGGGCTGAATACCAGCCGAATCCGACCCTGAACAACGTTGCGGTCGAACAGACTGCGCCGCTGGAAGGCAAGGAAGCACGCTTCGGTACCACGGCGACCGTGCTCTGGTCGGTGACTACCACCGCAGCCTCCAACGGCTCGGTCAACGGTATGCATGACAGCCTCAACCCGCTGAGCGGCATGGTCGCGCTGATCAACATGATGGTCGGCGAAGTGATCTTCGGTGGCGTCGGCGCCGGCCTCTACGGCATGTTGCTCAACGTGCTGATCGCGGTGTTCCTCGCCGGCCTGATGATCGGACGTACACCGGAATACCTCGGCAAGAAACTGCAAGCCAAGGAAGTACAACTGTTGGTCGTCACCTTGCTGGTGATGCCGGTCGGCGTACTGGTGCTGGGTGCCATTGCGGCGAGCCTGCCTGGCCCTGCGGGAACGATCAGCAACCCCGGTCCCCACGGTTTCAGCCAGTTGCTATACGCCTACACCTCCGCCAGCGCCAACAACGGTTCGGCATTCGCCGGCCTGAACGCCAATACGCCATTCCATAACCTGATGCTGGGCTTGGGCATGTTGATCGGGCGTTTCGGCTACATCCTCCCGGTACTGGCCCTGGCCGGCAGCCTGGCGATGAAGAAAACCGCGCCGATTGGCCAGAACAGCTTCCCGACCCATGGCCCGCTGTTCGTGACGTTGCTGACCGTGACCATATTGCTGGTGGGCGGCCTGACGTTCCTGCCGACCCTGGCGCTGGGTCCTATCGCTGAACACCTGAGCTTGGGCTTCTGAGGGATTTGATGATGAATATGCCCGTTCGTGTATCGAAAAAAGCCGCACCACACGTTGTGCCGGCGCAACCTGTCGAACAACCGAAAACCGCGATCTCGGCCCTGTGGCGGCCGGCGCTGGTGCAAGCCTTCGTCAAGCTCGACCCTCGGCAACTGAAGCGCTCGCCGGTGATGCTGGTGGTCGAACTGACCGCGATCCTCACCACCGTATTGTGTGTGATTCCAGATCCGGCAGTGCCGACGTTTGTCGCGGCACAAATCGCCCTGTGGCTGTGGTTCACCGTGTTGTTCGCGAACTTCGCCGAAGCCCTGGCTGAAGGTCGTGGCAAGGCCCGTGCCGACAGCCTCAAGGCCGGTAGCGAAGGCTTGAGCGCTCGGCGTAAGAAAGCCGATGGCAGCTTTCAGGTAGTGCCAGCGGTCAGCCTGCGCAAAGGCGATGTGGTTCGCGTCGAAGCCGGCGAGATGATTCCCGGTGACGGCGAGGTGATCGAAGGTATTGCCGCGGTCAACGAAGCGGCGATTACCGGTGAATCCGCACCGGTGATTCGTGAGTCCGGTGGTGATCGTTCGGCGGTCACCGGCAACACTCGACTGGTGTCTGACTGGTTGCTGGTGCGCATTACCGCGAACCCCGGTGAATCGACGCTGGACCGTATGATTGCATTGGTTGAAGGTGCCAAACGCCAGAAAACCCCGAACGAAGTGGCGCTGGATATCCTGCTGATCGGCCTGACCATGATCTTCCTGGTGGTGGTCGTAACCTTGCAGCCGTTCGCCCACTTCGCCAACGGCAACCTGCCGCTGGTGTTCCTGGTGGCGCTGCTGGTGACGCTGATCCCAACCACCATTGGCGGTTTGTTGTCGGCCATCGGTATCGCCGGCATGGACCGTCTGGTGCGGCTGAACGTGATCGCCAAATCCGGCCGTGCGGTAGAAGCGGCGGGCGACGTGCATGTGTTGCTGCTGGACAAGACCGGCACCATCACCTTCGGTAACCGTCGCTGCACCGCGATTTATGCAGCGCCGGGCGTGAGTGCCAAGGAACTGGCCGAAGGTGCGCTGTTCGCTTCGCTGGCTGACGACACGGCCGAAGGCAAGTCGATCGTCGAGTACTTGCGTGGACTTCATCCACAGGCTGAACCGTCCGCCGAGGTGCTGACGGTTGTACCGTTCAGTGCCGAAACCCGCTTGTCCGGCGTTGACTATCAGGGCCGCGTCTACCGCAAAGGTGCGGTGGATTCGGTGCTGGCCTTCATCGGCCTGACGCGTGCCGAGATACTGCCGGCGATGTCCCGGGAAATCGACAAGATTGCCCAAAGTGGTGGTACCCCGCTGCTGGTGTGTGCCGAGGGCAAGTTGCTCGGTGCGATCCACCTCAAGGACGTGGTCAAGCCAGGCATTCGTGAGCGTTTCGCCGAGCTGCGCAAGCTGGGGATTCGCACCGTCATGGTGACTGGCGATAACCCGTTGACCGCGGCGGCGATTGCCGCTGAAGCCGGTGTCGATGACGTGTTGGCCGAAGCGACACCAGAGAAGAAACTCGCCCGGATTCGTCACGAGCAGAACGACGGGCGTCTGGTCGCCATGTGCGGTGATGGCGCCAACGACGCGCCGGCACTGGCTCAGGCTGACGTCGGCATGGCAATGAACGATGGGACGCAGGCCGCGCGCGAAGCGGCGAACATGGTCGACCTCGACAGCGATCCGACCAAGCTGCTGGACGTGGTGCAGATTGGTAAAGAGTTGCTGGTGACGCGCGGCGCGTTGACGACGTTTTCCATCGCCAACGACGTGGCCAAGTACTTTGCGATCCTGCCGGCGCTGTTTGCCTCGATCTACCCGCAACTGGGCGTGCTGAACATCATGCACCTGAGCAGTCCGCAGAGCGCGATTCTCTCGGCCATCGTCTTCAACGCCTTGATCATCGTCGGGCTGATTCCGTTGGCCCTGCGCGGAGTACGCGTCCAGGCCGCGAGCGCTGCACACCTGCTGCGGCGCAACCTGTTGATCTACGGCGTGGGCGGCATCGTGGTGCCGTTCGTGGGCATCAAGCTGATCGACATGCTGCTGACTGCTTTGCATTTGGTGTAACGGTGGGCCTGGAGGCCGGGGCTTTTGTGGCGAGGGAGCTTGCTCCCGCTGGGCTGCGAAGCGGCCCCACCCCGGGCCACCGTGTTTATTCAGGCACACCGCATGTACCGCGTTTACGACTGCTGCGCAGCCGAGCGGGAGCAAGCTCCCTCGCCACAGGCGGTGTGTACCTCCCACGCTGATGAATATTCTCCGATTCGAGGGTTTTGAAATGTCTTCTATGATCCGTCCGGCCTTGAGCCTGCTTGTCCTGATGACCCTGATCACCGGCGTCGCTTATCCACTGGTGGTCACCGGTGTCGCCCAGGTGGCGTTCCCTGATCAGGCCAATGGCAGCCTGGTGCGTGACGCCGATGGCAAGGTACGCGGCTCGTCCTTGATCGCCCAGGACTTTGCCGGTGATGCGTGGTTCCATCCACGGCCATCGGCGGGCGCATTTGCGACCGTATCGAGCAGTGCAAGTAACCTGGCGCCGAGTAATCCGGCGCTCGCGACCCGGGTGATCGACGATGCCAACAAACTGCTGGTGCCTGGCCAGGGGCCGGTGCCGTTGGCGTTGCTGACCACCTCTGGCAGTGGCCTCGATCCACACTTGCCTCCGGCGGCAATTGCCTATCAACTGTCGCGGGTTGCGGCGGCGCGCAATCTGCCGATATCGACGGTCGAGCAGTTGATGAATGCACACATCGAGCAGCCGCTGGTAGGACCGCCGGTAGTGAATGTGTTGGAACTGAACATCGCGCTGGAAAAACTGTAGATCAAAAGATCGCAGCTTTCGGCAGCTCCTACGCCTCTGTAGGAGCTGGCGTAGCCTGCGATCTTTTCCGCAACAACGAAACCGAATTTGAAAGGCGAGAAATCAATGAGCGACTCCGGCCGCGCCGACGCACTGTTAGCAGACTTATCCCGCGATGGTCGTGGCCGGCTCAAGGTTTTTCTCGGCGCCGCGCCTGGCGTCGGTAAAACCTACGCCATGTTGCAAGCCGCCCACACCCAGCTACGCCAAGGCGTGAAAGTCATCGCCGGGGTGGTGGAAACCCACGGTCGGGCGGAAACCGAAGCGCTGCTCGGCGGCTTGCCGCAGCAGCCATTGGTGCGCTCGGAATACCGTGGCGTGATGCTTGAGGAAATGGACCTCGATGGCCTGCTCAAGGCCAAGCCAAAACTGGTGCTGGTCGATGAGCTGGCCCACAGCAACGCCCCCGGCAGCCGCCACGCCAAGCGTTGGCAGGATATCCAGGAGTTGTTGTCGGCAGGCATCGACGTGTTCACCACGGTCAACGTCCAGCATCTGGAAAGCCTTAACGATCAGGTGCGCGGGATCACCGGCGTGCAAGTGCGCGAAACCCTGCCTGACTGGGTGCTGCAAGAAGCCTACGAATTGCTGTTGATCGACTTGCCGCCGCGCGAGCTGCTCGAGCGGCTGCGTGATGGCAAGGTTTATGTGCCGGAGCAGGCGCGCGCAGCGATCGATGCGTTCTTCACCCAAACCAACCTCACGGCACTGCGCGAACTGGCGATGCAAACCGCGGCGGCGCAGGTCGATGATGACCTGAGTCGCGGCTATCGACAGTTGGGCCAGGCCGCGCCGGCCGTGCGCGGTCGCTTGCTGGTGGGCGTCGATGGCGACGCCCAGGCCGAGCGTCTGGTACGGCATGCCAGTCGGGTCGCGCAGCGTCGGCATTTGCCGTGGAGCCTGGTGCATGTGGACAACGGCAGCGTGCGCGACGAGCAATCGCGTTTGCGCCTGCAAAGCGCCCAGCAATTGGCTGAACGGCTGGGTGGCGAAGTGGTGCTGCTGCGCGCTGGCGAAGTAGCGAAAACCCTGATTCAACACGCCACCGAACGGCGTGCCAGCCTGGTGCTGGTCGGTCAGTCGCGTCAGCGTTGGCGTCGTCGACTGTTCGGCGGCGGCTTGGCCTCACGCTTGTTGCGCAATGCCCGAGGCCTGGAAATCAACGTCCTCGACAGCGATGAACAACAGCATCAACCGCGTCAGCGTTCGGTGCATTCGTTGGTCTGGTTCGACTATGCGCTGGCGCTGTTGGCGACGGTGCTGGCCAGCGCTTTGGCGTGGGCGGTGTCGAGTATTTTACCGCTGCCGAATATCTCGCTGGTGTTCCTCGCGGCGGTGTTGCTGGTGGCGGTACGTAGCAGCCTCGGGCCGGCGCTGGCGTGTGCGGCGTTGTCATTTCTGACCTACGATTTCCTGTTCATTCCGCCGACCTTCTCCTTTGCGATTCAGCGTGAGGAAGACGTACTGACGCTGCTGTTTTTCCTGCTGATGGCTGCGCTCACCGGCAACCTCGCGGCGCGCCAGCGGCGACAGCTGGAAGCCTTGCGCGACACGCAGCAAGAGACCAGCGAACTGCTCGACCTGTCGCGCAAGCTCACCGCCGCCACCGACCGGCAAGCGGTGATCAGCGCGGCGGCGACGCATCTGGTCGGCTGGAACGATCTGCAATTGTGTCTGGTTAACCGTGACGGGCAGGGCGGCTGGAAGGTCGAAACTGGTGGCCCGCTGCAGTTTTCCGAAGCCGAGCGCGCTGCCGCCGACTGGGCCTGGCAGCACGATCAACCGGCCGGCATGGGCACCGGCACATTACCGTTCGGTCGCTGGTGGTGGTGGCCGTTGTCAGTCGACGACGGGCCGTTGGGCTTGCTCGGCGTTTGCCCGAAAGAGGGTCAGCAGCTCAGTGGTCAGCGGCGACGCTTGCTGACTGCATTGAGTCAGCCGCTGGCTCAAGCGTTGGCCCGTGCGCAGTTGGCCGACGACCTTGAGGCGGCACGTTTGCACGGTGAAACCGAACAATTGCGCAGTGCTTTGCTGGCGTCGGTGTCCCATGATTTGCGCACACCGCTGACGTCCATGCGCGGCAGCATCGACAGCTTGCTGGCGCTGGGCGAGGCGATCCCGCTGGAAGATCGCCGTGAGTTGCTGGAAGGCACCCGCGATGAAGCCGAACGGCTCGACCGCTACATTCAGAATTTGCTGGACATGACGCGCCTGGGCCACGGCGCGCTGAAGCTGGCGCGCGATTGGGTGTCGCCGGCGGATATCGTAGGCAGTTCGCTCAACCGTTTGCGTGCAGTGCTGGCGCCGTTGCAAGTGAGCACCGATGTGCCGGGCGAGTTGCCGTTGCTCTATGTGCATGCAGCATTGATCGAGCAGGCACTGGTGAATGTGCTGGAAAACGCCGCACGCTTTTCGCCGGCCCATGGCCGTTTGCAGCTGAGTGCCGGTGCCAGTGACAGCGAGCTGTTTTTTTCCGTGAGTGACGAGGGCCCGGGCATTCCCGAGGAGGAACGCGCGAAGATCTTCGACATGTTCTACACCGCCGCCCGTGGTGATCGGGGCGGGCAGGGCACCGGGCTGGGTCTGGCGATCTGCCAGGGCATGGTCGGCGCCCATGGCGGGCGGATCAGCGTCGCCGATGGTATCGGTGGGCGCGGCACCTGCATCACCATTCATTTGCCATTGCAGGAGCAGCCGGGGTTTGAAAGTGAAGCCTGACGCTGCCTGCGCTACTCTCTCGCCACTTACTTTGCCTGATTTGAAACCATGAGCCAGACCACGACCATTTTGGTCATTGACGATGAACCGCAGATCCGCAAATTCCTGCGCATCAGCCTGGCCTCCCAGGGCTACAAAGTGCTTGAAGCCGGTACCGGCACCGAGGGCCTGGCCCAGGCCGCGCTGAACAAGCCGGATTTGCTGGTGCTCGACCTCGGCCTGCCCGACATGGACGGCCAGCAAGTGCTGCGCGAATTCCGTGAATGGTCGACAGTGCCGGTGCTGGTCCTGTCAGTGCGCGCCAGCGAAGGGCAGAAAGTCGAAGCGCTGGATGGCGGCGCCAACGACTACGTGACCAAGCCGTTTGGCATTCAGGAGTTTCTGGCGCGGATCCGCGCCTTGTTGCGGCAGGCTCCAGCGGGTGAAGCCCAGGAAGCGGCGCTCAAGTTCGGCCCGTTGACGGTCGATCTGGCGTACCGGCGGGTATTGCTGGACGGTGCTGAAGTGGCGCTGACCCGCAAGGAGTACTCGGTGCTGGCGCAACTGGCGCGTCACGCCGGGCGGGTCATCACCCAGCAGCAGTTACTCAAGGACATCTGGGGCCCAACCCATACCGAAGACAGCCATTACTTACGAATTGTGGTCGGGCATCTGCGTCAGAAACTGGCGGATGACCCGACCCGGCCGAGGTTTATCCTGACCGAGGCGGGGGTAGGGTATCGGCTATTGAACGAGGGCAGTCTGTAGTCCTGTATCGTTTGGCCAATCGCTATCGCGGGCAAGCCTTGCTCCTACGGATTTTGAGTCGGCCGCACGATTTGTGGATGGCATCAATACGTAGGAGCAAGGCTTGCCCGCGATGGGGCCGGAACATCCGGCCAGGATTTGGCGGGGGTCAATCGCGCTCATTCTCATACCGATCCAGGGTATCCCGGGCAATCTCCCGTCCCAGCGCGATCAGCTCCGGCGCCTTGTAGAACTCGAAAAACCGGCAAACCCGCTTTGGCACGTTGATCAGGATGTCCGGTGGATAACCGGCGATCTTGTATTGCGCCAACGACGTTTGCATCACTTCGAAACTTTGGTTGATCAAGTCCAGCAACGAGGCTGGGCCAACGTTGTCGATGATAAATGAGCCCGTGGCCGATCTCGGCGCCCCGTCGCCTTCCGGGGCGGCAGCGGGTTGTTGCGCTTCGGGCTCGGCGGATTCTATCCAGGGGTTGATTTCGGCGGCTTCACTGCGCAGTGCTTCCTGTTCCAGAAGCAGCAATTGTTCGGCCTGTTTGCGGCGGAACGGCAGGCGTGAACCGAGCGAGTTGAGCAGGTTGTCGAAGCGGCTTCTGAACGCGGCAGGGCGCTGGATCACTGGCAACTGATAGTGCCGCTGGTTGGTCGCGTTGAGGTTGACCGCAATGATCAGGTCGCAATGGCTCGAGACCACTGGAACAATCGGCAGAGGATTGAGCAGGCCGCCGTCGACCAGCATGCGATTGCCTTGCATGACCGGTGTGAACAGGCTGGGGATCGCCGCCGAGGCGCGCATCGCCTGGTGCAGGCAGCCTTCCTGGAACCAGATTTCCTGCTGGTTGGTCAGGTCGGTGGCGACGGCCGTGTAGGGGATGCGCAGGTCTTCGATGTTGATCTCGCCGACAATCTTGCGGATCTGCCCGAAGACTTTCTCGCCGCGTATCGCCCCAAGACGAAAGCTCACGTCCACCAGGCGCAGTACATCAAGGTAATCCAGGCTCTCGATCCAGTCGCGGTAATCGTTGAGTTTGCCGGCGGCGTAGATACCGCCGACCACCGCGCCCATGGAGCAACCGGCGATACAGGCGATGTCATAACCGCGTCTTTCGATTTCCTGGATAACTCCGATATGGGCATAGCCTCGGGCGCCACCTGAGCCCAGCACCAATGCGACACGCTTTTTCATGACTCGCCCCTTCGTCAAACAGGCTTCAACAATGCACCCATTGAGGGGCGTGCTTCAATCATGCTGACTCTGAGTCAGGCCATTAGCGTCGTTTTTTTGATACTCAATAACGGCACATGAGTATTCTCGCGGGCGCTATAGTTTCCATGGGTGGACCAAGGCACTTTTTGCAGCATTGGCCGTCTTACCTGCACGATTGTTTTTTATACCTTGAGGAATCATTGATGAAAGCCTGGATCTGTCTGCCATTGATCGCGTTGGTGCTTGCCGGTTGCGCGGGAAAATCTGCTTACCGCGACAGTTGCGGTAGTCAACTGGATGCCGCCTGGCAGGAGCTGGACATTGCCAAGGCCGAAGGTTTCGCTGGTACCGTGAGTTACTCCAAGGCGCTTTCGCTGCTGACCGGGGCCAAGACCCAGCAGCAGTTCGAGGCCTACGAGGGCTGCACTAAAAAAGCCGAGAAAGCACGCTTCTATATTCGCGAATCCCGCGCAGGGCGTTGAATTCACAATGATCTGACGCAATGTCGGCACCCGGTTTTACCGCCAGCATGAGCGTAAACTTGCGATCTGATGCTGGTTGTCGACTTGGGAGAGAGCGATGTCTGCGTTGGTGAATCGGTTGGTGGCCAAGGTGTTGGGGCTGGAAGTGCGTTTGCTGGCCTGCCAGGCGCGCTTGAGCGCCAGCGCCGACCCTGAAGCGCTGCATGACTTGCGCACGACGGTTCGCCGTTTGCGCAGCTTGTTGCGGCCATTGCGCGGTTTGCCCGGTGTCGAACAACTCGAAGCGGCAGCGGCGGGTGTTGGAAGCCTGACCACGCCGCTGCGCGACCGAGAAGTGCTGGCGGCGTACTTGCTGGCACACGGTCAAGCAGACGCGGCCAAGCGCCGAATGGTGCAAATGGCGCAGGCCTATCCGGCTGTGGCCGACAGCCCGGAATTGGCGCAGCTATTGATGATTCTCGATGCATTTCCACGCTTTTTGCGCGCCTCCCAACGTCAAGGCTTGCTCAAGGGGTTGCGTACGCGCATCGAGAAACGCCTGGCCAAACAATGGAAAGCGCTGGATGTGGCCCTGCACGATCCCGCGCATGACCGCCATCGCCTGCGGCTGTTGATCAAACGCGTGCGCTATGCGATCGAAGCCTACCCGGAACTGGATCGCTTGCCTAAAGCTGCCATGCGACGTCTCAAATCGGCACAGGAAGCGCTCGGCGACTGGCACGATTGCTGGCAATGGTTGGCCCGTGCCGAGCACGAGCCCGACTTGCTGCCTTGTGTGGCCGTCTGGCGAGCAACCATGACCAAGGCTGAAGGTCGCGCCGATCGGGTGCTCGACAAACTCATATCGGCTTGCTTCAAAGCCTGACGCGGATTGCCTTTCGTCGCCGTTGGCGGCCTATCTGTCAGCCTCTTTGGCCAGAATAGGTGCTGTACAGGCGCTGCTGGCTGGTTAAGATCCTTCGATCCTTTCCCAGCCTTGAGGTTTCCATGCGTTTTTCCGATTTGCTCGACGCCGTGCGCAGTTCGCCGCATGAGCTGTCTATTCCGGCGGAATGGGCCCAGGGCCGCGCCAGTTTCGGCGGTCTGGTCGCCGCTTTGCAGTACGAAGCCATGCGCGCGAAAGTCCCGGCGGATCGCCCGGTGCGTTCATTGGCGATCACCTTTGTCGGCCCGGTCGAACCCGGTGTGCCCGTGAGTTTTGAGGTGGACGTGCTGCGCGAAGGCAAAGCGGTCAGCCAGGTGCTGGGGCGAGCCGTGCAGAACGGCCAGGTGGTGACCCTGGTTCAGGGCAGCTTTGGTGCTTCGCGTCCTTCCGAAGTCGAGGTGGTGGCCGCGCCCGCGCCAGAGATGAAACACTGGGACGATTGCCAGGAATTGCCCTACATCAAAGGCGTGACGCCCGAGTTCATGCGCCATCTGGCGATGCGTTGGAGTGTCGGCGGTTTGCCGTTCACCGGTAATAAATCCCGGGAGATGGGCGGCTGGGTTCGCTTGCGTGGCGACGTCAAGGAAGAGCCGGTCACCGAGGCGCACATTCTGGCGCTGGTGGATGCCTGGCCTCCGGCATTGTTGCCACACCTGAAGAAACCGGCGGCGGGCAGCACGCTGACCTGGACCATCGAATTCGTTCAGCCGTTGCTGGCGTTGAGCACGTTGGACTGGTGCAAATATCTTGTGGAAATCGAACATGCCCGTGACGGATATGGCCACGCCGCCGCAGCGCTGTGGAGCGCTGAAGGGCAATTGATTGCGTTGAGCCGGCAGACGGTGACTATTTTCGCGTAAGACCTTCAGCGGTGATGGCGTTTGCGCCAGGCGCGCCACCAGCCACCGCTGAGGACAAAACGCGGGAACGTCAGGAATTGCTCGACCAGCAAGCGCGACACCGCATCTTTGCGATCACTGAACGGCTCGGAGGCTAGCGCCTCCAGGCTGTGGCCGTGGCGTTGCAAGCCAAGTGCGGCAAGCAGGCCGACGACCCCGATGGCGACGTTCAGAAAACTCAGGCCGAACACCCCGGAAACGATCAGTAGAAACGCCACGATGAACAGCGGCACGGCAATCAGGTGCAACACCAGATTGGTCGGGTGCTGGTGGTTTTGCGGGTATGCACGCCATTGCCAGGCGGGAAGGTTGGGGTGACGTTTGCCCATGTGGGGAATCCTCGATCCGTGTTGAACACATGATTGAAGGATAGGTGGGGCGGCGGTCGTCGGCGAATCAAGGTTGGCTATCGGCGCGATAGGGGGGCATGGTTGATATTGATGTTGACCGGTATGGCGCTATCGCGGGCAAGCCTTGCTCCTACGAATTTAGACTCGTCCACGCATCGCGCAGTTGGCCCAAAATCTGTAGGAGCAAGGCTTGCCCGCGATGGGCCCCTCAAAGCTTCAGTTGCCCGATCGCCTTGCTCAACTCACCCGCCAGCGTTGCCAGTTCATTGCTGGTGGTCGCCGAATCCACGGTCTGCTGCACGGTGTTCACGGTGACGTCACGGATGCTCACCACTGCGCGGTTCATCTCTTCTGCCACCTGGCTCTGCTGTTCCGCCGCCACGGCAATCTGGGTGTTGCTTTCGCGCATCTGCGCCACTGCGCCGGTGATCTCTGCCAGTGCGGCGCCAGCTTCTTGAGCCTGCTGCACACAGTCATCGGCCTTGAACGAGCTTTCCTGCATGAAGTCCACCGCATCCCGTGTCCCGGCTTGCAGCGCCGAGATCATGCTGGTGATTTCATCAGTAGAGGTCTGTACACGCTTGGCCAGATTGCGCACTTCATCGGCGACCACCGCAAAGCCCCGGCCCATTTCCCCGGCGCGTGCGGCTTCGATGGCGGCGTTCAGGGCCAGCAGGTTGGTTTGCTCGGCGATGCTGTGAATCACACTGACCACGCCGTTGATTTTCTGGCTGTCTTCGGCGAGACGCTGAATCATCTCGGCGGTTTGCTGCACCCCGCTGGAGAGTCCGGCGATGGACTGTTGTACCCGGATGACCACTTCCTGGCCACTGCCGGCTAGGCTGTCGGCGGTTTGCGAGAGGTCGCGAGTGGCGCCGGCATGTTGGGCGATGTGATAGACCGTGGCCGACATCTCATTGATCGCGGTGGCGGCCTGATCGGTTTCGCTTTGTTGGCCGAGCATGCCGTGGCGTACCTCGTTCATGCTGGCGGCCAGACGCGCCGCGCCGATATCCAGTTGGCGGGCAGTATTGGCCACGGTGTTGACCACGCGTTGGTAGCCGGCCTGCATGGCGTTGAAGGCGCTGGCCATCTGGCCCACCTCATCGGTGCAAGCCAGCGGTACGCGAGCCGACAGGTCGCCGGTTTTTTCGACGTGCAGCATCACGTCCTTGAGGGTGTTGAGCTGGGCGAGCAGAAAACGGATCAACAATTGCGAGGCGCCGAGCATCGCCAGCATCAGGATGAACACGGCTGCCGCATAGTTGGCGAATCGTTCGCCGAACACCTGACTCAAACTCGGGCCATAGGCCAGAACGGCGATCTGCTCGCCGTTGGCACGCGCTAGCACCTCGGCACCGATCAATGGGTTCTCGCCAAACAGCGGCATGTCATTGATGTCGACCCAGCCGTTGGCGTTGTTCAACTCGGGCAATGGCTGTTGGTTCAGCAGGGGGATCTGGCCTTTGCCGAAGCTCAGGAAATGCTCGGCTTCAGGCAAGGCCTGGCCGACCGGCCAGTTGCTGATCAGTCGCGCTTGAGCAACGGCCGACTGCTGTGAGGCCTGGTTGCGCGCTTGTTGCTCCAGTTGCACGGCATACAGCACCAGCAGCAGGGTGGTGACGAAGGCGACCGCGTTGACCGCCCAGAATTTGTATTTCAGCGAAATGTTGCTAAGCCAGGCACCCATGGAGGTCTTCTCTGATAGCGGAAACAGTATTGGCAAGGTGCCAGCATTGTGCCGCTACTCAGCGAAGGGCTTTTTGATGTGGATCAATGATGATCCTGGTGTAGCGGGTTCAATCAACCGACGGCAACCCGAAAAACGCTCGCGCACACGCGGTGCTGTGAGCCGCTACGTCTTCCAGGCTTTCGCCACGATGCAAGGCCACCTCACGCAGCACTTCGGTCAGATACGCCGGTTCATTGCGCCCGTTCTTGGGTTTGGGGCGCAAGCTGCGGGGCAACAGGTACGGCGCGTCGCTTTCGAGCATCAAGCGCCCGCGCGGGATCTCGCGGACCAGCGGGTGCAAGTGAGTGCCGCGACGTTCATCGCAGATCCAGCCGGTGATGCCGATATGCAGGTCGAGGTCCAGGTAGCTGAACAGCGCCCGCTTCTCGCCGGTAAAGCAATGCACCACGGCGGCCGGTAGTTGGTCGCGGTAGTCGCGCAGGATTTCCAGCAGACGCTGGCTGGCGTCGCGTTCATGGAGGAAGACCGGCAGTTGCAGTTCGACGGCCATTGCCAGGTGCTCTTCGAGCACTTTTTCCTGTTGCGGACGCGGCGAGAAGTCACGATTGAAATCCAGCCCGCATTCGCCGACCGCCCGCACGTTTGGCTCCTTGAGCAAACTGCGCAAGCGCTGAGCGCTGTCGGCATTCCAGTCACTGGCCGAATGCGGGTGGATACCGGCGGTGGAGAACAACCGCTGGCCGGTTTCGTCCAGTTGCTGGCACAACTCCAGGGCCTGTTCACTGCCTTCGACACTGGTGCCGGTCAGTACCAATTGGCAGACGCCAGCGGCATACGCGCGATCGAGTACCGCCTGGTGTTTGTCGGCAAAACTGGGGTTGGTCAGGTTGACGCCGATATCGATGAGTTGCATGGTGTGACCCTAGGCCTGCGGCCGGAAAGCATACCAGAGCTGTAGATTTATAATAAAAACGAAGAACTACAAAGAGTTAAAGCTGTCTTTTGATGCCGGAAGAGAGCTTCGACGAGCCAGATGGCCGTCGCGGCTGCGCTCTTTCGCACTCTGCCAGCGCTCCAGGCGCTCTGTTTCTGTCGACCCACGGCTCGAAATATCGAGACGTTGGACAGTATTCTTTCCGGAGAACGGATGACACGACTCCAGGTTTTGCTAGTGCTGTGCTTGTCGATGCTGCTGCCGATGCCGGCCGTTGCGCGGTTGGCGGGTCCCTTGGAAGCCGTTCAGTCGGGCAAGGTCCGCGATCTGGCGGAAATCCGCGGCAGCCGTGTATTGCGGGTGCTGGTCAATCAGAGCCGGAACAGTTCCGGCGAGGTCCAGGGCCAGGCCATCGGCGTTGAATACCATCGCCTGCGAGCCTTCGAACAGTACCTCAATGGCCATGCCCGTGACGGCCAGGAAATCTCCCTCAAGATCATCCCCAAAGCCAAGGATCAATTGCTCGGCGCGTTACAGCGCGGCGAGGGTGACCTGGTAGCGCCGGGGGAGTTGCTCGATGCGCAGTCCGCACACGCGGTCAGCACCAGCGAGCCGATAGGTGCAAACGTGCCATTGCTGCTGGTGGGGATCAAGGGCGAGCGCCGCTATACCCGGCTTGAACAACTTTCCGGTAAAACCCTGGCGCTGCCCGCCGGTAGCACGGCCGGTGAGGCAATCAACCAGATCAATCAGAAGCTGGCGCTGCACAAGCTGCCACCGGTCAAGGTCGAATGGGTCGACCCGAGCCTGGCGGTCGAAGACGTGCTGGAGATGGTGCAGGGCGGGATTTTCCACCTGACCATCGTCGAGCAACCGATTGCCGAGCGCTGGGGCAAGATCCTGCCCAAGCTGCGTTTCGATCGGCAGGTGGTCATCAGCGAGCCCGGCAAGGAGTACTGGTTCGTCCGTCGTGACGCATCGATGTTGCGAGCGAGCATCGATCGCTTCCTGCAAACCTATAAAACCCCGTCCGATGAGGATGTGGCTTTCCTGCGTATTTACCGACGCCTGTATCAGGTTCACTACCCGCTGGAACGCGCTGACCGTCAACGTCTTGAGAAGCTGCGCCCGGTCTTGCAAAGGCACGCCCGAGAACAGGGTATGGACTGGTTGAACCTGGCGGCGCTGGCGTTCAAGGAATCGGCGCTGGAGCCAAGCGCCCGCAGCGGCAGTGGCCCGACCGGGTTGATGCAAATTACCCCGTCGGCGGCGCAGCGGGTCGGGGTCAATAACATTCAGTCCGTGGACAACAATGTGCAGGCCGGGGCCAAGTACCTGGCGCTGATCCGTCGCAAGTTTTTCGCCAGCCCCAAGCTCAATGAGCGTGAGCGCATGGCTTTCGTTCTGGCGGCCTACAACCTTGGGCCGGAACGTGTTCAAGGGATGCGTGCCGAGGCCCGGCGCCGGGGCTTGAACCCCAATCAGTGGTTTTTCCAGGTCGAGCGCATTGCTATGGAGCAGGTGGGAATGGGTCCTGTCAGCTATGTTAATAGTGTGAATAAATACTTTTTGGCATATGACCGGGAGCGGGAGTCATTGGAGCCTCAAGGTCAGAAAGTTGTCTCACGTAAATGATCGACTAAACTGATTGTTATGGCGGGTTTTTTGCGCTTTTAACATTATCTTTACTGATTAATATAGCGGTCAACCAACACACACTTACACTGGATGACATAGCATGAGCACACTGATCAACAAGGTACTGTCCACCCGCGCTGGCTACGGTCTGACCGTTATGCGGATCTTCGTCGGCCTCATCTTCGCGGCCCACGGCTCACAGAAGCTCTTCGGCATGTTCGGCGGTTATGGCATTGCCGGCACCGCGCAGTACATGGAAAGCATCGGCCTGGCACCGGGTCACCTGATGGCGATCCTGGCGGGTGGTACCGAGTTCTTCGCCGGTCTGGCGCTGGTCATCGGTCTGCTGGCACGCCCGGCAGCGCTAGGGCTGGCCTTCCTCTCACTGGTCGCGATTTTCTCGGTGCACATTCACAATGGTTTGTTCATGGCCAACAACGGCTATGAATATGCCCTGACCCTGCTCGGCGTCAGCATCGCCGTACTGATCGAAGGCGCAGGCAAGTTGTCGGTAGATCGTGCCATCAGCGGCTAACCGCTCTGACTCAACCAAAAGACCCGCATTGTGCGGGTCTTTTTTTGTTGCGCGAGATTCTTGACACTGTCCTGTCGGCTTCTCTAGGATGCTTGCCATGCGCCGATTTAAACAGCTACTTGCGGGGCGCCAGGTAACTCATCCAGTTGCCGATAGAAGCTTGAAACAGGCTTCGAAATACCGCTAAAGCGCTGGTTCGGTGTTGCCTCTCACCTGCCATGCAGACTTTTGAGGCCGAGACACGACACGATGAATGCACTACGCCCCCCAGTACGTCCTGCGCCGATTACGGCACACCCGACCCAGCGCAATCCAAAAATCCTCCTTGGCGGTAATCATCAGCCGACCCTGTTGCGTTATCTCGATGGCTGGCCACGTCGTACCGGCGGCCCTGCAGCGTTCCTGATCCAGTTTGTCGAAGACGGCGAATCGCTGGCGCGCTTTGCCAGCGACAGCTTCGATCTGGCGGTGATCCAGTCGCCCAGCGCCGAAGACGCGCCCGAAGTGATCAGGCAACTGACGCGTGTTGCGCGCCAAGGGTTGATTACCCGTCGCTGAGGTCTTGCCGAGATTCAGGGATAGTCGATTGCGACGATGTACACGAACTGCTCGCCAGTAGGCGTCTGTACCCGGACTTCGGCATCCAGCGCCTTGCCGATCAAGGCCCGCGCCAGCGGTGAATCGATGCTGATCAGACCTAGCTTGAGATCAAGCTCATCCGGGCCGACGATGCGATAGCGCGACTCTTTGCCGTGTTCATCCTCGATGGTCACCCAGGCCCCAAAGTAGACCTTGTTGGGATCACTGGGTTTTTCGCTGACAACCTTGAGCGCTTCCAGCCGCTTGGTGAGAAACCGCACGCGGCTGTCGATCTCGCGCAGCATTTTTTTGCCGTAGGTGTACTCGGCGTTTTCAGAGCGGTCGCCCTGCGCAGCGGCCTCGCTGACCGATTGGGTCACCTGGGGGCGGCGTACATGCCAGAGCTCATGGAACTCGGCACGCATCCGCGCTTCGCCCTCAGGCGTGATGAGGGCGGTGCCGGCGGTGCGAGGAGGGCGATAGCGGCTCATTGCGGTTTCTTTTGGTCAGGAGGCATCAAGTTTATCAACCCTCGCGCAAGACTGTCAGGGGGCTGGCATTCAGCGCCCGACGAGTGCCGAACACGCCCGCGCCGCCGATCAGCAGCGCCCCAATCACCGGCAACCACAGCAGCCACGGATGCGGATGCCAGGCCAGATCGAATGCATAGCGGTAAAGCACCAGGCTCACCAGTTCCGAGCCCAGCGCCGCGAGTAAACCGCTGACGGCTCCGAGCAAGCCGAACTCGATCCGCCGCGCCTTGACCAGCAACTGCCGTTCGGCGCCCAGCGCACGTAGCAATGCACCTTGGCGAATGCGCTCGTCGAGTGTCGCCTGCAAGCCGGAAAACAGCACCGCCATGCCGGCCGCCAGCACGAACAACAACACGTACTCGACCGCCAGCGTGACTTGCTCAAGGATGCTGCGCAGCTGCGCCAGCAAGGCTTCGACCTGCAGAATGGTCACGGCCGGGAACGCTCGCGCCAGGTCGATGATCTGTTGGTCATGACCTGCCGCCAGGTAAAAACTGGTCAGGTAAGTAGCCGGCAGGTCTTTCAAGGTGCCGGGCTGGAAGATCATGAAGAAGTTCGGCTGGAAGTTGTCCCAGTTGATCTTGCGCAAGCTGGTGACCTGCACCTCGCGGTTGACCCCGCCGATGCTGAAAACCAGATGATCGCCGAGCTTGAGCTTCAGGCTCTCGGCCACTTTGCCTTCCACCGAAACACCGGGTACATCGCCTGTCGGCTGCGCAGACCACCAACTACCAGCCGTGATGCTGTTGCCGGCGGGCAGGTCGGCAGCCCAGGTCAGGCTCAGGTCGCGCTGGATGGCCCGATCACCTTCGGTGTCCTTGCTGACGATGCCTTGCACCGGTTCGCCGTTGATGCTGATCAGCCGTCCCGGCACCACCGGGTACAGTGGCGCCGATTGCGCGGAGAGTTCGATCAGCCGATCAGTGAAGGCCTGTTTGTCGGCGGGCAAAATATTCAGTGCGAAGTAGTTGGGGGCGTTTTTTGGCAACTGGTTTTGCCAGGTATCCAGCAACTCACCGCGCAACAGGGCGATCAGCGCCATCGACAATAGAATCAAGCCGAAGGCCAGCGATTGTCCCGCCGCCGCCAATGGGTGACGCAGCAATTGGCCCAGACCCAGCCGCCACGGCAAGGACGCACGGGCCAACAGGCGCCGCAGGCTGTTGAGTACCAGCAGCAACAGGCCGCCGAGGACCAGTGCGGCGATGACACCGCCACCGAGCAGGGCGAAGGTCAGCAGCAGGTCCAGGCTCAAGCGCCACATGATCAGGCCCAAGGCTGCCAGTGCGGTGCCGTAAACCATCCAGGTGCTGGAAGGGATTGGCAGTATGTCGCGGCGCAGTACCCGCAGCGGTGGTACGCGACCCAGTGCCGCCAGTGGCGGCAGGGCGAATCCGGCGAGTGCTACCAGTCCGGTGCCGATCCCGGCGACGGCCGGCAGCAGCCCGCCTGGCGGTACATCGCTGGGCAGCAATTCACCCAGCAAGGCGAACAACCCCAGCTGCGCGAGCCAGCCGAGGAGGGCGCCGCTGAGGCTGGCCAGCAGGCCGAGTACAGTCAGTTGTACGCTGAACAGCAGCAGGGTTTCCCGACGCGATAAACCCAGGCAGCGCAGCAGCGCGCTGGCGTCGAAGCGGCGAGTGGCGAATCGGGTCGCCGAGAGCGCCACGGCAACGCCGGACAACAGCACGGCGACCAGGCTGGCCATGTTCAAGTAACGTTCGGCTTTGCCCAGCGCACCGCCGATTTGCCGGTTGCCATCGCGGGCGTCCTGCAGGCGCTGGTTGGCGGCCAGCCCCGGTTTGATCAGCTCTCGATAGGTTTCCAGGGCCGGTGCCGTGCCGCGCCAGAGTTCGTGGTAACTGACCCGGCTGCCGGGCTGGACCACACCGGTGGCCGCCAGGTCGGCGAGATTGATCATCACTCGGGGCGTGAGGCTGTAGAAATTGCCGGCACGGTCCGGTTCATAGGTCAGCACGCGAGTCAGGTGCAGGGTTTTCATGCCGACGTCGATGGTGTCACCGACCTTCAGATTCAGTGCCGTCAGCAGGCGCGCTTCGGCCCAGGCTTCGCCCGGTTTCGGACTTCCACCGGCCTCTTCGGGAGCGAACGGGGCGGGCGCGCTTTTCAGTTGGCCGCGTAATGGATAGACCCCGTCGACCGCTTTGATGCTCGACAGCTGAATGCCGTTGTCGGTGGCGATGACGCTGGAAAACTCCACCACTTGCGCGTGTTGCAGCCCCAGCTCCTTGCCGGATTGAATTTGTTCCGGGCGCGCGGGCGAGCTGCCTTCCAGCAGCATATCCGCCCCCAGAAACTCGGTGGCGCGCAGCAGCATGGCGCCGTTCAGGCGGGCACCGAAATAGCCGATGGCGGTACTCGCCGCCACGGCGACCAACAGGGCGAAGAACAACACCCGCAGTTCTCCGGCGCGGGCATCGCGCAGCAATTGGCGAATGGCGAGACTGAACAGGCGCAATAGCGGCAAACGTACCATCAAGGCTCCAGAGGGGCGACGACCAACAGGCCGGCTTCAAGGCGGATCAGACGGTGGCAACGGTGTGCCAGGCGTTCGTCGTGGGTCACCAGGACCAGCGTCGTGCCGCTTTCTTTATTGAGTTCAAAGAGCAGGTCGCTGATGTGCTCGCCAGTATGCGTGTCGAGGTTGCCGGTAGGTTCGTCGGCAAACAGCACGTCGGGTTCGGCGGCAAATGCCCGGGCGATCGCCACGCGCTGTTGTTCGCCACCGGAAAGCTGGCGCGGCGAATGGCTCAGGCGTTGGCCCAGGCCAACGCGGCGCAGCAGTTCGGTGGCGCGTTCGCGGGCGTCTTTGCGACCGTCCAGCTCGAGTGGCAACATGACGTTTTCCAGGGCGTTGAGGCTGTCGAGCAACTGGAACGACTGGAACACGAAGCCGACGTGCTCGGCGCGTATCCGCGCGCGCTGGTCTTCATCCAGATTGCTCAGGGCTTGCCCGGCAAGGGTGACTTCGCCGCTGCTGGGCAGGTCGAGACCCGCCAGCAAACCCAGCAGGGTAGATTTGCCGGAGCCGGAACTGCCGACGATCGCCAGGCTGTCGCCCTTGTTCAGTTCCAGGTTGAGTTCGTGCAGGATGGTCAGTTCACCTTCCGCGCTGGGAACCACTTTGCTAAGGTTCCGCGCAGTGAGAATGCTTGCGCCCATGGAGAGTCCGATGCGTGTGTGGTTTTTGAGTGCTGGCCTGGCCTTGATGTGCATGGCCCAGAACGCAGCGGCGGGTACAGTCCTGATCGTTGGCGATAGTATCAGCGCAGCTTTCGGCCTGGATACCCGGCAAGGGTGGGTGTCGTTGCTCGAGCAGCGGCTCAAGCACGAAGGTTTCACCGAGACGGTGGTCAATGCGTCCATCAGTGGCGACACCAGTGCCGGCGGCCAGGCACGCCTGCCGGCGTTGCTTGTGGAGCATAAGCCTGAGGTGGTGATTCTCGAGTTGGGGGGCAACGACGGGCTGCGCGGATTGCTGCCAACGCAATTGCAACAAAATCTTGCGTCGATGATCGACAACGCCAGGGCCAGCGGTGCCAGGGTGCTGCTGCTGGGTATGCAATTGCCACCCAATTATGGGGTGCGCTACACCGAGGCGTTCGCGAAGGTCTACAGCGATCTGGCCGAGGAGAAAAAAGTCCCGCTGGTGCCGTTTTTCCTTCAGGGAATCGGCGGGAATCCCGAGCTGATGCAGGCCGATGGCATTCATCCGGCGGTCGCGGCACAGGGCAAGTTGCTGGAAAATGTCTGGCCTACGCTAAAACCGCTGTTATGACGCTTTTCTAGCGGCAGTCTTTCGGCTAATGTGGCGCCCCCCTGATTTGGAGCCCCCGATGCCGCGTCCTGCCTGGTCCCTGTTTGCCTACCAACTGATCGAGCCTGACGAACAGCTGGATCTGTTCGCCTGCCAGGAAGTCCGGGTGCATCTGGTGACGCGTCAACTGGAGTTGGGTGGCTCGGCCGACCGTACCCTGTGCGGCACTTTGCTGCCGGCACAACCGCGCTGGTCGAGCGTCGATCGGACGGTGTTTCAGGACCAGCGACTGTGCTCGCTATGCCGGGCGATCCTGGAATCGCAAAAGCGCGGCACATCGCCGATCTGGCCCGAGTTGCGCTTCGAGCTGTAAAGCCCTCAAAGGGTAGTCCATCGACCCGGCTCCCCGAATTCGGGGGCTTCGGTGTACAATCTTGCCCCCATACCCTCTGTTGATCATACGAAGGATGTTCCGGATGCTGCCGCGCTTTCCTGCCGTCACCCGCTACTTGTCTCTTGCCGCCTTGTGTGTAGCGGGTCCCGTTGCAGCATTGGAGCTGCCTTTACCGCCGCCGGGCGAAGATATCGTCGGCCAGGTGCAAACGGTCAAAGCCAAGTACGAAGACACCTTTGCCGATCTGGGCACCACCTACGATCTGGGCTACCTGGAAATGGTCGCCGCCAACCCGGGCGTCGATCCGTGGTTGCCGGGTGCTGGTACCGAAGTCGTACTGCCAACACGCTTCATCCTGCCACCAGGCCCGCGTGAAGGCATCGTGATCAACCTGGCCGAGTATCGCCTCTACTACTACCCCAAAGGCCGGAACGTGGTGTACACCTTCCCGCTGGGTATTGGTCGTGAAGGCTGGGGCTCACCCATCGCCCACACCAGCATCACTGCCAAAACACCGAACCCGACCTGGACCCCTCCAGCCTCGATCAAGGCTGAACACGCCGCCGATGGCGATCCGCTGCCAAACGTCGTGCCGGCCGGCCCGGACAACCCGCTGGGGCCGTTCAAGTTCACGTTGGGCACACCGGGCTACCTGATTCACGGTTCGAACAAGAAGTTCGGTATCGGCATGCGTACCAGCCATGGCTGCTTCCGCATGTTCAACAACAATGTGCTGGAAATGGCCGGCATGGTGCCGGTGGGAACGTCGGTGCGGATCCTCAACGACCCGTACAAGTTCGGCATGAGTGGCGGCAAGGTTTACCTGGAGGCGCATACGCCGCTGGACGACACTGGCAACCCGTCGGTGGTCGACAAGCACACCGCGGTGATCAACGCTTTGCTCAAGCGTGAAGACCTGGCCAAGAACCTGCGCATGAACTGGGATGTGGTGCGCGACGTGGTCGCCGCTGAAGATGGTATGCCGGTGGAAATCGCTGTACCGAATACCTCCGCGCCTGTGGCGTCGGCTGTACCGATCGATCTGCAGTAAGCGCTTCAAACGACCCGCCGGGGCCTCACAGCGTCGGCGGGTTTTTTATTGCCCTCGGCAAAATCGGGGCAATAAAAAAGCCGACCCAAAAAATGGATCGGCTTGATAACAGTCCCGAGGGACTATTACTTGCGGCTAGCTTTGTCCAGCATGCGCAGAGCACGCTCGTTAGCTTCGTCAGCAGTCTGTTGTGCTTTTTGAGCAGCAGCCAGAGCTTCATCAGCTTTACGGTAGGCTTCGTCTGCACGAGCCTGGGAGCGAGCTGCTGCGTCTTCAGTAGCAGTCAGACGTGCTTCGGTTTCTTTCGATACGCTGCTGCAACCGGTAGCCAGAACTGCGGCCAGAGCCAGAGCAGAGAATTTCAGAACGTTGTTCATCGTGTTCCCCTTCAAGGACTTTCTATTAAGTAGCTGTCTCCTCAGAGTGAGGAAATAGCCGGCATACATACTACCCATTACTTGTAGTAAGTAAACTGACGTAGCGCAAGAAGCAAAAAAAATTGTAGGCGCGGAATCTTTTTCGAGCAACTTTTAATCGTGTTGTATAAAAATTAGTCAGCTGGGAAGCCCGCCCTGAGCGACCTGCTTGTATAGCTGACAGACGAATATGACTGTTTCACGCTCTAGAGCCCAAGTCGCTCTATATCGATTCGTCTACACTTTTGTTCAGAATTTGCGGAGCGGCTCACGCCTCTTTGTGCATCTAGAGGTGACTTTAACAAGGCCGGTTCGTCTTAAGTCTCAACATCCGGCAATGTTCAGGCTATCGACCAGGGGAGATGTTCGGTCGAGCCGCCACTACGTGCCCTGCGCTGGACCGACGCAATCGACATGATGACAAGTGCGCCTTGAGCATTTCAGCCTTTGGTGACTACTATTCGAAATGTGTCCGGTTGCGCGAGATGGCTGCAGTTCCTCTCGGTGTCCAAACAGACACGGGGTGGCGTAGAGGTTCCTTCGCCGGGAAAACATCGGTAAGGTAGGGGTCAGTTCAAGACCCGCGAGGAGTAGTGATGAGCGAGGCGTTGTCCATCCACCATGACCAGGCTGGTCATCAGTTCGAGACCAATGTGGACGGTCATCGTGCCTACCTGACCTATATGGATCTAGGGAAACAGACCTTGGATATCTATCGTACTTTCGTGCCCAACGCGCTGCGTGGTCGCGGTATTGCGGCGGCGTTGACCGAACAGGCGCTGCAGTACGCCGAGGAAATGGGCTACACAGTCATTCCGTCGTGTTCCTACGTGGAGCGCTACATGGAACGTCACCAACGGCATGCGGCCAAGCTCTGAGCAGGATCACCGAATAAAAAAACGCCGGGCTTAGCCCGGCGTTTTTGTGTGCGCTGAATGCAGTCAGGTGCGCTGACGTTTCGGCAGCACATCCTTGAGCTTGGCATGCATGCTGCGCAAGGTGTTTTCGGTCGCTGTCCAATCGATGCAGGCGTCGGTGATCGACACGCCGTATTGCAACTCGGCGAGGTCTTTCGGAATCGCCTGGCAACCCCAGTTCAAATGGCTTTCGACCATCAGGCCGATGATCGACTGGTTGCCTTCGAGGATCTGGTTGGCGACGTTCTCCATCACCAGTGGTTGCAGCGCCGGGTCCTTGTTGGAGTTGGCGTGGCTGCAGTCGACCATGATGTTCGGCTTGATCTTCGCCTTGTTCAGCGCTTGCTCGCAGAGTGCGACGCTGACCGAATCGTAGTTCGGCTTGCCGTTGCCGCCGCGCAGTACTACGTGACCGTAGGCATTGCCCTTGGTGGTGACGATCGACACGCCACCTTCCTGGTTGATCCCCAGGAAGCGGTGCGGGCTGGAAACCGATTGCAGGGCGTTGATGGCAACCGTCAGGCCACCGTCGGTGCCGTTCTTGAAGCCGACTGCCGAGGAAAGGCCCGAAGCCATTTCACGGTGCGTCTGGGATTCGGTGGTGCGTGCGCCAATCGCCGACCAGCTGATCAGGTCCTGCAGGTACTGTGGCGAGATCGGGTCAAGGGCTTCGGTCGCCGTCGGCAGGCCCATTTCGGCCAGGTCCAGCAGCAACTGACGACCAATGTGCAAGCCATCCTGAATCTTGAACGAGTCATCCAGGTACGGGTCGTTGATCAGGCCTTTCCAGCCGACAGTGGTACGAGGCTTCTCGAAATAGACCCGCATGACCAGATACAGGGTATCGGACACTTCAGCGGCGAGTACCTTGAGGCGCTCGGCATATTCGTGTGCAGCCTTGATGTCGTGGATCGAGCAAGGCCCGATGACGACGAACAGGCGGTGGTCGGTGCCATCCAGGATATTGCGAATGACTTCGCGGCCCTTGGTCACGGTGCGCAGGGCAGCATCGCTCAGGGGGATATCACGCTTGAGCTGGTCAGGAGTGATCAGCGTCTCGTTGGAGGCGACGTTTAGGTCATTGATCGGTAAATCAGCCATCGTGTTACTCGTCAGGTCACGGGTGCCGGCCGCCAGCGATCCCCGCGCGGCGGAGCACAGCATGATTTAAGCGCAGCGGGGAGCCGAACCTTAGCGCGTTACGCGGTGGCTCGACAATGGGCAGGCGCGGGTTTATCCAGCGTTTACTGCGCAAAGGCCTGTCGAACGGTCTCGTGAGAGTACTCGGTGGCATGCTGGTCGAGCCATTTTAGGGCCAGCGCATCGACGCCTTGCTGTTCAACCTGGGGCTTTTGCTGACGGCAAAAACGTTCGATCTGGCAGACCTGCTCGCCCATTCGCGCTTTAAACAGGGTCTGTTCGTCAATGAATGCGATGCCGACCAGATAACCGTGCTTTCGTCGCAGGCACCAGGCCACGTAGCCCAGATAACAGACATTTTCGCTCAGGGTCGGCATTCGCACTTCCAGTGCCGTTCCTTTGCGCCAGGCGCGGTGGTAATTGCAAGCCACGCCTCCGAGACTGATAGTGTGCAGTTCTTGCCGAGAAATACACTGATGCTTGCGCAACGTTAACTCGACAGGCACATCGTCAGGATGAGGAATAAAGCGCCCCATGAACACAGACTCCAAGTGTCGGTCTTTCGACAGTGCTTCACCCAGTATAGTTGTCGAATGCGAGCTGACTGATTTCGATGCCGACCAGCGGCTGTTGGCGATGAGTGGTGTGTCGCTGGTGATTTTTACCAGCGTCGGCTGTTCCAGTTGCCGTTGGGCGCGCCAGCAGTTGCCGGAACTGGAGCTTGAAGTCGATCAGCTGTGCTGGATCGACGCGGGGAACAACGGTGGTGTGGTGGAGCGTTATCAGGTCTTTCATTTGCCCGCGTTGTTTGTCGTGCGCGATGGCGAGTTTTATGGGGCGTTACAGTCGCGCCTGGCCCGCACCGAACTGAATGCTGCGCTGGGGCAGGCGCTGAGTCGAAATCCAGAGGAGTTGCCATGACGGGCACTGCAGTTGAAAAGCCGAGAATCGGCATTATCGGCACCGGAGCAATCGGTGGCTTTTACGGTGTGATGCTGGCGCGGGCCGGGTTCGATGTGCACTTTCTGTTGCGCAGCGAGTTTTCAGCGGTCGCCGAACGCGGCCTGCAACTCAACAGCGCGCCCTATGGCGCGTTGACCTTGAATCCGGTTCAGGCGTATTCGTCGGCCGACGATATGCCGCTGTGCGATTGGTTGCTGGTCGGCGCGAAAACCACCAGCAACGCCGAGCTTGCACCGGCGATCATCAAGGCCGCGGCGCCGGGGGCGAAGGTCCTGTTGCTGCAAAATGGCCTGGATGTCGAAGACAGCCTGCGCGATCTGTTACCCGACTCACTGCACTTGTTGGGTGGGCTGTGCTTTATCTGCGTGCATCGTTCGGGGCCCGGAGTGATCGAACATCAGGCACTCGGTGCGGTGAACGTGGGTTATCACAGCGGACCGGCGCTTGATGACGAGACGGCGCGTCAGGCGATTGTCGAGCAAGGGGCAGGGTTGTTTCGTACCGCCGGTCTTGAATCGCAGGCGATGAGCAACCTTCAGCAGGCGCGCTGGCAAAAACTGGTCTGGAATGTTCCTTACAACGGTTTATCGGTCTTGCTCGGCGCGAGCACGACACCGCTGATGACTGATGACAGCAGCCGTGAACTGATTCAGGCATTGATGGCCGAAGTGGTGAAGGGCGCACTTGCCTGTGGCCACAGCATGCCGCCGGGGTATGCCGAGCACCTGTTCAAGGTCACCGAAAAAATGCCCGACTACTGGCCGAGCATGTACCACGACTACCAGCATAAACGGCCACTGGAACTGGCTGCGATTTATGCGCGGCCACTGGCAGCCGCCAAGGCCGCCGGTTGCGAGTTGCCGAAAATCGAGGCCTTGTATCAGGCCCTGGATTTTATCGATCGGCATAACGGTTAAGTCGTTTCACCTGGGGGGAGCAGCATGGCAAAAGGGATAGGCGATAAATTGGTGCTGGCGATTTCTTCGCGAGCGCTGTTCGATCTGAGCGAAAGCCACAAGCTCTATCTGGCGAGTGGCGTCGAGGCTTATCGGCAGTATCAGATCGAGCACGAAGACGAAATCCTCGAGCCGGGTGATGCGTTCCCACTGGTGCAAAAACTGTTGAACCTCAATACCAGCCTCGGTCGGGCGCGGGTCGAGGTGGTGCTGGTGTCGCGCAATAGTGCAGACACCGGTTTGCGAGTCTTCAACTCGATTCACCATTACGGGCTGACGATTTCCCGCGCGGCGTTTGTCGGCGGGCGCAGTCCATATCCGTACCTGAAGGCCTTCGGCTGCGATCTGTTTCTCTCCACCCACGCCGATGATGTGCGCAGCGCACTCGATGCCGGCTTCGCCGCGGCGACGATTCTGTCCGGTGGTGCGAGCCGCGCCGCCAGCGAAGAGTTGCGCATCGCCTTCGATGGCGACGCCGTGCTGTTTTCCGATGAGTCGGAGCGGGTTTATCAGTCGGGTGGCCTCGAGGCCTTTCAGGCCAACGAGCGCGAAGCCGCTCGCGAGCCGTTGCGCGGAGGTCCGTTCAAAGGTTTTCTGGCCGCGCTCAATCTGTTGCAGCGCGAGTTTCCTGATGACAGTTGCCCGATCCGCACTGCACTGGTGACCGCGCGTTCGGCACCGGCTCACGAGCGGGTAATCCGTACGTTGCGCGAGTGGGATATTCGACTCGACGAATCGCTGTTTCTCGGCGGGCTGGCGAAATCGGCGTTTCTTGAAGCCTTCGCCGCCGACGTTTTTTTCGACGACCAGGCAGGTCATTGCGAGTTGGCGCGTGAGGTGGTCGCCACCGGCCACGTCCCTCACGGTGTCAGTAATGAACTGAAGATTTAAGCCCAACGTTCAATGCCTTGCGCAGAACGTCGTATCGCTGTGGCGCTGCTAAGCTGAATTAATCGCCGCCATCTTTGCATTCGAGGAGATCAAATGATCCATTCGATGCTGTATGCCACTGACCTCGGCCTGTACGCACCCTTTGTGATGCAGCATGCGTTGGCATTGGCACGAACATTCAAAGCCGATCTGTATGTGGTGCACGCCGTTGAGCCTATGGGGCTTTTTGCCGAATCGGTGTTGCAGAGCTATCTCGACGAGCAAGCCTTGAATGAATTTCACAGCCAGGGTTTGAACACGGTGATGGCTAATATCGAGCAGCGGGTATTCGACAGCTTCCGCGAAGAGTTGGGGGAGGGGCAGCAGGACCTGGAGCTGATTCAATCGGTCAGAGTATTTCAGGGTGACCCGTCGCAGGTCATTCTTGATCAGGCACAGAAACTCTCGGTGGATTTGTTGATCCTAGGAAGTCACAGCCATGGGGCCGGTGGAGAAACACCGTTGGGACGGACTGCTGCGCGTGTGCTGCAGTTGTCGCACGTGCCGGTTTACCTGGTGCCATTGTCGCAGCGTCGGCGTCACGGCGATATTTAAGGCGAGAATGCTGGCCTTTTGATGAAAAAGTTCTAGATTTATTCTTCAAACCATTAATATAGTTATATACCGTCGCTGATGCCCGTGGCGTCTATCTGCTTTGAGGGATTCATATGAAGCTTCAACAATTGCGCTACATCTGGGAAGTGGCGCACCACGACCTCAACGTTTCCGCAACGGCCCAAAGCCTGTACACCTCGCAGCCGGGCATCAGCAAGCAGATCCGTCTGCTGGAAGACGAATTGGGTGTCGAGGTTTTCGCGCGCAGCGGCAAACACCTGACCCGAGTCACCCCGGCCGGTGAACGAATCATCACCACCGCTGGCGAAATTCTGCGCAAGGTCGAAAGCATCAAGCAGATCGCTCAGGAGTTCTCCAACGAGAAGAAAGGCACCCTGTCGATTGCCACCACCCACACCCAGGCACGTTATGCACTGCCACCGGTGATCAGCAATTTCATCAAGCAATACCCGGACGTTGCCCTGCACATGCACCAGGGTTCGCCGATGCAGATCGCCGAAATGGCCGCTGACGGCACCGTGGATTTTGCCATCGCCACCGAAGCGCTGGAGCTGTTCGGCGATCTGGTGATGATGCCGTGCTACCGCTGGAACCGTTGCGTAGTCGTGCCGCAAGGTCACCCGCTGACCAAGCTGCCGAAGCTGACCCTCGAAGCCCTGGCTGAATACCCGATCGTGACGTACGTGTTCGGTTTCACCGGTCGCTCGAAACTCGACGAAGCCTTCAGCCATCGCGGCCTGACCCCGAAAGTGGTGTTCACCGCCGCCGACGCCGACGTGATCAAGACTTATGTTCGCTTGGGTCTGGGTGTCGGGATCGTGGCGAAAATGGCCGTCGATACCAAACTCGACAACGACCTGGTGGTGCTCGACGCCAGCGAACTGTTCGAATCCAGCGTGACCAAAATCGGTTTCCGTCGCGGGACGTTCCTGCGTGGCTTCATGTGCGACTTCATCGAGAAGTTCGCCCCGCACCTGACTCGCGAAGTCATGGCCAAAGCCATCCAGTGCCACAACAAGCAGGAACTGGAAGAGCTGTTCGAAGGCGTTGAACTACCGGTTCATTGAACTGACTAGACCACCTCGGTGACAGCGAACTGTTGCCGAGTGCCCGCCACCACGATCTCCACCTCATCGCCCTCGAACTTGCCCAGCAAACTTTTGCCCAGCGGTGAGCGTGGGGTGATGACGGTAATCAGTTGCCCCACCAGATCAACCTTCAAGCCGGCTGCATCAGGCGCCAGGAACAGCCACTGTTCGCGCCCCTTTTCGTCTTCCAGGCCCAACAGCGCACCGACTTCAATCCCGCGCTGGTCGTCATAAGCGCGCAATGTCAGGTTCTTGCACAGCGCCAGTGACTGGCGGATTTCCTCCACCCGTTTGGCCTGTCCAGCGGCCAGATAAGACGCTTCCAGTCCCAGGGTGTCGTACTTGTTCTCGGCGATGTTTTCTTCGTGAGTCGCGGTTTCGTATGCGGTTTGCGCTGCACGCTCGGCGATGTCGAGATCGACCGCAAGCTTTTCCAGAATCAGTTGGTGGACCGTGTGTTTGTTCATGATCAATCGCAGAATTGCTGGACGTTGGCGCGGCTTTTTTCGCTGGGGGCGGTTTGGTCTTGCTGCATCCAGAACTGGCATTTCGGGTTGGACAGGTTACGGGTATTGCTGCGTGCCTGATCGAGCGTTTGCTGTTGCGCCTGTTTGCGCAGGTTTTCCTTGTACTGCTCGAACATCTGATTCTCGGGTGCCGGTTCAACCGCCGCGGGCTTGGGTTGTGCTATTCGATGCGCCGCATCGGCAAGCGGGGCGAGTTGTTCGCTGAACAGCAGTTTCGACGCCAGCCAGCAGGTCAGCGCGATGGCCAAAAAACCCAGCCACAAACCCACGGCGATGCTGGCAATCAGTTGCAATGGGCTGAGTGTGATGGACACCGTGCGGCGAACGTGTGGACGGTAGGGCATGGCTGCTTCCTGGCGAGGGTGGTGGGCTGCGGCGATTGTCGCATGAAGATTAATCGGCGTCGGCTCTTCTGCGCGCAACGATTTATGCGGACAATTAAGTTCTTTGCCCCACGGAGCCTGGAATGAAAGTCGACTGGGATATTTTCTGCACGGTCGTCGACAACTACGGCGACATCGGCGTGACCTGGCGCCTGGCCCGACAATTGGTGGCCGAACATCACTGCGCAGTACGGCTGTGGGTCGATGACCTGCGGGCCTTCGAACGCTTGTGCCCGGAACTCGACATCAGTGCTGCCCGGCAGTGGCAGCAAGGCGTCGAAGTCTGCCATTGGCCGGCCGACTGGGCGCCGACAGAGGCCGCCGATGTGGTGATCGCTGCATTCGCCTGCCAGTTGCCGCATGCCTATATGGAGGCAATGGCGGCGCGCGAAAAGACTCCGCTGTGGATGAACCTCGATTATTTGAGTGCCGAAGACTGGATCGTCGGCTGCCATGGCTTGCCGTCGGTGAAGTACAAACAGGTGCAGAAGTACTTCTTCTTTCCGGGGTTTAAGGCGGGTACTGGCGGCTTGTTGCGTGAGCGCGGGTTGCTGGAGCGGCGCGAGCAGTTTCAACACAGCACTGAGGCTCAGCGCGAATTCCTGCAAGGGCTGGGCGTCGATCGCGCCGAAGGTACGCGGCTGATTTCGTTATTCGCCTACGAGAATGCCGGATTGGCCGATTGGCTGGACGTCATGGCGAGTGACATTCATGCCACTCATCTGCTGGTGCCCGAGGGTCGGATTCTGGGCGACGTCGAGCGCTGGCTGGGCGTTGAAGGGCTTGGTGTCGGCGCATTACAGGTGCGCGGGGCGTTGACCGTGCAGGTGTTGCCGTTCGTCCGACAGGATCAATATGACCTGCTGCTGTGGTGTTGTGATTTCAATGCGGTGCGTGGAGAGGACTCGTTCGTCCGCGCGCAATGGGCGGCCCGGCCAATGCTGTGGCATATTTATCAACAGGAAGAAGATGTCCACCTGGACAAACTCGAAGCCTTTCTGACGCTGTACACCGCAGGCCTTTCTCCGGCGGCAAAAGCCGCGCTCGTCGGATTATGGCGAGCCTGGAACACGGGCGCTGGAATGGCTCAGGCATGGGTTGCGACACAGGAACACTGGCCAGAACTGCAAAAGCACGCTCAGGCATGGTGTCTGGATCAGGCTTTGCAGGCCGATCTTGCCACGGCGCTGGTACAGTTTTATGTAAATTGGATATGATACGCGGCCTAGATTTTTGTAAATCCCATCCAAATTCGGATATTCGCAATGAAAACTGGTAAAGAACTGAAACCCGGTACGGTGATCCGTCTCGAAAACGACCCTTGGCTGGTTCAGAAAGCTGAATTCACCAAGTCCGGTCGTAACAGCGCGATCATGAAGACCAAGCTGAAAAACCTGCTGACCGGTTACAAGACCGAGATCGTTTACAGCGCTGACGACAAACTGGACGACGTAATCCTCGACCGCAAAGAAGCGACCCTGTCGTTCATCAGCGGCGACACCTACACGTTCATGGACACCACCGACTACACCATGTACGAGCTGAACGCTGAAGACATCGAAGCTGTTCTGCCTTTCGTTGAAGAAGGCATGACCGATGTTTGCGAAGCGATCTTCTTCGAAGAGCGTCTGGTTTCCGTAGAACTGCCGACCACTATCGTGCGTCAGGTTGACTACACCGAAGGTTCCGCTCGCGGCGACACTTCCGGCAAGGTGATGAAGCCTGCCAAACTGAAGAACGGTACCGAACTGTCGGTTGCCGACTTCATCGAAATCGGCGACATGATCGAGATCGATACCCGCGAAGGCGGTTCTTACAAAGGCCGCGCTAAATAAGCGCAGTTTTTTGCAGGAAAGAAAAAGCCCGACCATCGAGTCGGGCTTTTTTGTGCGCGTCTGTTGGGTGCGAACACTCAGACAGTGACGTGCAGGCGAACGTCTACATTGCCGCGCGTGGCGTTGGAGTACGGGCAGACCTGGTGCGCGGCGTCGACCAGCGATTGCGCGTCGGCCTGTTCCAGGCCTGGCAGGCTGACGTGCAGGTCGATGTCGAGACCGAAACCACCTGGAATCTGGCCAATCCCGACGTGAGCGGTGATCGAGGCATCATCAGGGATTTTGCGCTTGGTCTGGCTGGCGACGAATTTCAGTGCGCCAATGAAGCATGCGGAGTAACCGGCCGCGAACAGTTGCTCAGGGTTGGTCGCCGCACCGCCGGCACCGCCGAGTTCTTTTGGCGTGGCGAGCTTGACGTCGAGGATGTTGTCGCTGGAAACGGCGCGACCATCACGGCCACCGGTAGCGGTTGCAACTGCGGTATAGAGAGTTTGCATGGTGTGGGCCTCGTTCGAATTTGATTTTTGCGCTAAAGGTTTGCGCGCTAAGTAATTGCGGAATAAATGTAGCTCGCGAATGTTTTGCGCACAAGATAAATTTTTAAAAATGTTTGTCGAGGGCCGGCTGGCAAGTGGATACCTGCGCCTGGAAGTATTGAGCTAGAGGTGTTGGCGGGGGGATATGCGAGGAGAGAGATTTTTATCTCAAGGCAGCCGTCTTCGCGGGCAAGCCCTGCTCCTACAAACCTGTAGGAGCAGGGCTTGCCCGCGATGAACGATGACGCGGTAGCTCAGGTAGCCCGCTCAGAGGCTCTCTTGCAGATGACTGCGCAGATTTTGCAGATCGGCCTGCAGTTTGCGCATTTGTTCCAGGGTCTGGCCGCTGGCGCCGAGGATGCACGGCGGAATCTCTCGGGCTTTTTCCCGCAGGGCGCGACCTTGTTCGGTCAGCTCGACAATCACCACGCGTTCATCTTCGCGGCTGCGGGTGCGGCTCAGCAGGCCTTCGGCTTCCAGGCGTTTGAGCAGTGGCGTCAGGGAGCCGGGATCGGTCAGCAGGCGCGTGCTGATTTCGCCGACGGTCAGCCCGTCGCGCTCCCACAGCACCATCATTGCCAGGTATTGCGGATAGGTCAGGCCCAGTGCTTGCAACAAGGGTTTGTAGACCTTGGTCATCAGCAGTGAGGTTGAGTGCAGGGCAAAGCACAGCTGGTTATCCAGCAGCAGGTTGTCGCAGTTGTCCGGGGTGTTGCGTTGGGTGTTCATGTCTAAACCTTGATCATTCATCGTCATGAATTTAGCGGTCGAGTCTTTAATGCGCCAGATAATTTTTGGTTTAGGATGCGAGGCCTGATTTGAGAGGGAGTCGTCAGTGATTGAGTTAGTCATGTATCTGGTGCTCGGCGCTGCGCTGGGCACTGTCGGCGGTGTGTTCGGGATTGGCGGTGGTTTGATCGCGATTCCCGCGTTGGGCGTGTTGTTCGGTCTGGATCAGCAAATTGCCCAGGGCACGGCGCTGGTCATGGTGGTGCCTAACGTGATGCTGGCGCTGTGGCGCTATCATCAGCGCAATCGCATCGAACTGCGCCACGCATTGCCGCTGGCTTCGATGGGCTTCTGCTTTGCCTGGATCGGCTCGATCTGGGCGGTGGGCATTGATGCACAGCTGATGCGCATCGGTTTTGTAGCGTTCCTGATCGCCTTGTCGGCCTACAACTTGTTGCGCATGTTCATGGCCACTGCGCCGGCTGCCTCGCAGATGCGTTACTCGTGGCCTTGGCTGGGTGTGTTGGGCGCAGCTTCGGGGACCATGGGCGGGTTATTCGGCGTGGGCGGCGCGGTGGTGGCGACGCCGGTGCTCACCAGCCTGTTCGGCACCACGCAAGTGGTGGCTCAAGGGTTGTCATTGGCGCTGGCGTTGCCCAGCACCGGCGTCACGCTGGTGACTTACGCGCTCCATCATCAAGTGAACTGGAGCATCGCACTGCCGATGGCCGTCGGCGGTTTGCTCAGCATCAGCTGGGGCGTGAAGATCGCCCACGCCATGCCGGAGCGTTTGCTGCGCGGGTTGTTCTGCGCCTTTCTGGTGCTCTGCGCGGTGATGCTCGCCTTTAAAGTTTGAAGCCTTCGACAATGTGCTCCGCCAGGCATTCGGTGATGGGTGAAGGGTTGTTCAGGTTGCGCACCAGCATGATGCTGGCTTCGGGCAACAAGGGCAGGCCTTCAGCCTCGCCGAGGATGCGCATGTCCTGGGTGATCAGGCTTTCCAGTTGCGCGGTGACCGCCAGCCCGGCGCTGACCACCGCCATGATCGCCGACAGGCTCGAACTGTTGTAGGCGATCCGGTACTCGCGCCCGGAAGCGTCCAGCGCATTGCAGGCCCAAAGCCTGCAAAAACAATCACTGTTGAACATCGCCAGAGGCAGCGGCGTCTGCTCGTTGGGGCTGAAGCACTGCGCCTGCGCCCAGACAAATCGTTCCTTGCGCAGCAGTTGGCCGATCTCGCTGCCGGGTTCACGGGTGACGATCGACAGGTCCAGGTCCTGACGCAGCAGTAACTGCTTGGATGACTCGCAATGGACCTCGATCTGGATCAGCGGATAGGCCTGGGCAAAGCGCGAGAGGATGCCCGGCAAGAAACGCATGACATAGTCATCCGGGGTGCCGATGCGCACCGTGCCGACCATGTGTGGCTCACGCAGGGTGTTGAACACTTCGCTGTGGAGTTTCAGGATCCGCCGGGCATAACCGAGCAACACCTGACCCTCGGCGGTCAGCTTCACCTGACGGCCGTCGCGCTGAAACAACTGGCGTTGCAGCACATCCTCTTCCAGCCGTTTCATCTGCATGCTCACCGCCGATTGCGTGCGATTGACCAGCTCGCCAGCGCGGGTGAAACCACCCTGGTCGGCAATGGCAACGAAGGTGCGCAGGACTTCCGTATCGATACTCGGGTAGTGGCTCAATTCATCAATCTCCGAGATGTATTGCATAAGAAACATTCGTTGGATTGATCTTAGCTCCGGCGCGAGACTTCAGTCATCTACAACGGAGGGCAAGATGATGAAAGGTCAAAAAGGTTATGTGCTGGTTGGAAAGTTTCACGGGTTTTCCCTGGGCCATTGGCTGGAAAAAATCGTCCGCTGGCATGAACTTCATCGTGAGCGCGCTTTGCTGGCGAGCATGAGTGATGAGGCGCTCAAGGATATCGGTATCAGCCGCGCCGATGTCGAGCATGAAGTCGTCCGGCCATTCTGGGATGACCCGATGCACAAATGAGTACCGAACCGCTACACAAGCAGCTTCACACTGAGGTAGTTTGCGAGCAGACAAGGAGATGCACATGCCCGCAGAACTGTCCTTATCCCTCAAACAGGCTCGGCGTCTGGCACTGGCCGCCCAAGGTTTCACCGGGCGCCAGCCGCCAGCGGCGGTCAAGCCCGCTCAGCTCAATCGCCTGATCGAACGCTTGGGTATTCTGCAAATCGATTCGGTCAACGCACTGGTGCGCTCGCACTATCTTCCGCTGTTCTCGCGTCTTGGCAACTACTCCGCCGACTTGCTCGACCAGGCCGCCTGGAGCCAGGGCCGACGGCGTACGTTGTTCGAGTATTGGGGGCATGAAGCGTCGTTGTTGCCGCTGTCGATGTATCCCTTGATGCGTTGGCGCATGCAGCGCGCGGCGCAAGGCGAGGGGATCTATCAGCAACTGGCGCGATTCGGTCGCGACCAGCAAGAGACCATTCGCCGCGTCCTGGCTTCAGTCCAGGAGCTGGGTGCACTCGGCGCTGGCAGTTTGTCGACGCGCCAGGAGCGGGCCGGTCCGTGGTGGGATTGGAGCGCTGAAAAGCATGCACTGGAATGGTTGTTCGCTGCCGGCGAAGTGACGGTGGCTGGGCGTCGCGGCTTTGAGCGTCTTTACGACTTGCCGGAACGGGTGATTCCCGAATCGATACTCAAGCAACCGCTGCTCGGCGAAACCGAGGCGCAACGCGGATTGCTGTTGCATGCAGCCAATGCGTTGGGTGTCGGCACGGAAAAGGATCTGCGCGACTATTTTCGTTTGGGTCTGACCGAGTGCCGCAACGGCCTGGCCGAGCTGGTTGAAAATGGTCAGTTGCTGGTGTGCGGGGTGCAGGGCTGGAAGCAACCGGCATACTGCCTGCCGGAGCCAAAAGTGCCGCGTAAGGTTGAAGCCAGTGCGTTGCTTTCACCGTTTGATTCGTTGATCTGGGAACGCAGTCGAACCGAGCGGTTGTTCGATTTTCGTTATCGACTGGAAATCTACACGCCACCAGACAAGCGGGTTTACGGCTATTACGTGCTGCCGTTTTTGCACAACGAGCGGATTGCCGCGCGGGTCGATCTTCGAGCGGAACGGGCGTTGGGTCGATTGGCAGTGCATGCGGTGCACGAAGAAGAGCAAGGCCTGGATGAGCAGGGGATGCAGGCGTTGGCGGCGAATCTTCGGCAGATGGCCGATTGGTTGGGGTTGGAGCAGATTCAGCTCAATTGCCCGCGGGCCAGTGCGGCGCGGTTGCGGGTGGCGTTGACGCAGATTGGCGGTGCCTGAGCTGACGCCTTCGCGAGCAAGCCTGGCTCCTACGGGTTAGGGTTGTTACGGCCAACCTCATTCTCTGTAGGAGCCAAGCTTGCTCGCGATGGCGGTGTGTCAGGCAACACAAGGCTTACAGATTCAGCGCCGAACCTGCTTCAGGGTCTCGGCAATCAAGAACGCCAGCTCCAGCGACTGATCGGCATTCATCCGCGGGTCGCAATGGGTGTGGTAACGGTCCGACAAACCATCTTCGGTGATCGGCCGTGCACCGCCGATGCATTCGGTGACATTCTGCCCGGTCATCTCGATATGAATGCCGCCGGCATAGGTGCCTTCCGCTTCGTGAACCTGGAAGAACTGCTTCACCTCGCCGAGGATCTGCGCGAAATCCCGGGTCTTGTAGCCGCTGCTGGCCTTGATGGTGTTGCCGTGCATCGGGTCGCTGCTCCAGAGCACTTTCTTGCCTTCGCGTTCGACCGCACGAATCAGCTGTGGCAGATGGTCGCCGACCTTGTTTGCGCCCATCCGCGCGATCAGGTTCAGGCGGCCTGGATCGTTGTCGGGGTTGAGCACATCGATCAGGCGAATCAGTTCTTCGGTGTTCATGGACGGGCCGACCTTGACCCCGATCGGGTTGTTCACCCCGCGCAGGAACTCGACATGAGCGCCATCGAGCTGACGCGTGCGATCGCCGATCCACAGCATGTGCGCCGAGCAATCGTAGTAATCGTTGGTCAGGCTGTCGCGACGTACGAAGGCTTCTTCGTAGTTCAACAGCAGCGCTTCGTGGGCGGTGAAGAAACTGGTTTCGCGCAATTGCGGCGAGCTGTCCATGCCGCAGGCGCGCATGAACGCCAGGGTTTCATCGATACGGTCGGCCAGGTGGCTGTACTTTTCGGCCAGCGCCGAGTTGGCGATGAAGTCCAGGTTCCATTTATGCACTTGATGCAAGTCGGCAAAACCGCCCTGGGCAAAGGCCCGCAGCAGGTTCAGGGTCGCGGTGGACTGGTGATAGGACTGCAACAGGCGATCCGGGTCGGGGACGCGGCTTTTTTCATCGAAACCGATACCGTTGACGATGTCGCCGCGGTAGGCCGGCAGGGTCACGCCGTTGATGGTTTCGTCATTGGACGAGCGCGGTTTGGCGAACTGCCCGGCCATACGTCCGACTTTTACCACCGGACAACCGGCGGCGAAGGTCATGACGATCGCCATTTGCAGCAGGACTTTGAAGGTGTCACGGATTTTTGCCGCCGAGAATTCGGCGAAGCTTTCCGCGCAATCGCCGCCTTGCAGCAGAAACGCCCGGCCCTGGGTCACCTCGGCAAACTGACGGCGCAACTCCCGGGCCTCACCGGCAAACACCAATGGCGGATAACTGGCCAGGCTTTGCTCGACCTGTTGCAAATGCGCAGCGTCAGGGTAGTGGGGTTGTTGCTGGATCGGCAGGGCGCGCCAGCTGTCAGGACTCCAGGGTTGGCTCATCATGAACTCTAATGTTTTACGATCGGACGTTTATGTTACCAGCAATTAGTGCGTGACCTGTTCCCGAAGCTTGGCGGACAATCGCGCCTTTGCCGCGTCAAGCGGAATGAATGATTGCGTTGCCGGGGATCAGCCCGACAACGACCAGGAGACGAAATGACTGAGGAGCGCGTCGAGCATCTGCTCGCCGAGGTGCACGATGAATTCGGCATGATCCGGGTGCTGGAAGTGGCGGATTACCGTTTTCTCGAATTTGGTGATGCCATCGAGCAGAGCTGCGTGTTCACTGCCGATCCGAGTTGGCTCGAGTACGACTACACCCGCGCGATGCTGATTGGTGCGTTGTGCCATGAACAACCGGAGAGCGCGCTGTTTCTCGGCCTGGGGGCGGGCACCCTGACTCAGGCGTGCCTGAAGTTCCTGCCGCTGGAAGACGTCGAAGCGATCGAGTTGCGCCCGGACGTACCGCGCCTGGCCATCGAGTACCTGGGGCTGGACGACGATCCTCGTCTGTATATCCGCATCGGCGACGCTCTTGAGTTGCTCGAGACCGCTGAGTCGGCGGATCTGATTTTCGTCGACCTTTATACCGATGTCGGGCCGGGTGTCGGCCATTTGGCCTGGGGCTTTCTGGAAAACTGTCAGAAACGCCTGAACCCGGGCGGCTGGCTGGTGATCAATCAATGGGCGACCGATGACGGCAAGCCACTGGGTGCGGCATTACTGCGTGGGCTCTATCACCGGCATTATTGGGAGCTGCCGGTGAAGGAGGGCAACGTGATCCTGATCGTGCCAGCCGACCTTGACCAGGAACTGGACATGCAAGGATTGACCGCCCGCGCCGAAGCGCTGGCGCCGCGGTTGGGGTATTCGCTGCAATCGCTGATCAAGGCGATTCGCCCGGCGACCTGAATTCTGGCGAGCCACTGTGGCGAGGGAGCTTGCTCCCGTTGGGGCGCGAAGCGACCCCAGAACCGGCAAGCGCCGTCTTTCTGATGCACCGCGATTGCTGCTTCACGACTGCTGCGCAGCCGAACGGGAGCAAGCTCCCTCGCCACAAAGGCAATGTCAGCAGCCTTTGAATACGCCCGGGCGTTTCTCGATCAACGATCGCACGCCTTCCTTGGCGTCTTCACTGTTGAGCAACTTCTTGACCAGCGCTGGCAAAGCCAATGCCGCCGCTGTTTCGCCCTCCAGATGGGCCTGGCGCGCGGACTGCAAGGTCGCCTGAACCCCCAGCGGCGCCTGCCTGGCAATGCGTTCTGCCAGCTCGATCGCACGCGGTAACAGGTCTTCGCTGGCCATCACCTCCTGCACCAGTCCCAGACGCAGCGCTTCGTGGGCATCGAACTCATCGCCGGTCAGCAGCCAGCGCATGGCATTGCCCCAGCCGGCTACCTGATGCAGGCGCAAGGTTGCCCCGCCAAAGGGGAAGATGCCGCGCTGCACTTCCATTTGCGCAAAACGGGTGTTGCTGGCGCAGAGGTTGATATCGGCGGCCAGCATCAGTTCGATGCCAATGGTCAGGCAATAACCCTGGGCCGCAACAATCACCGGTTTGCTGACCCTGGGGCCAACGAACACCCCCCACGGATCGCAACCGCCGGCCGGGACTTGCCAGCCTTCGGCCAGTGCCGCGCTGACACTCGCCAGGTCCAGCCCGGCGGTAAAGTGCTCGCCATGACCGAACACCACCGCAACGCGGGCCTCGCTGTCGGCTTCGAACTCGCCATAGGCCAGGCTCAGTGCGTTGAGCAGATCGAGGTCAAATGCATTGCGCTTGGCCACCCGGTCCAGCCCGATCAACAGGACATGACCGCGTCGTTCACGGCTGACACGACTGCAATCTGCTTGATTCATGGGGTCTATCCTCGGGCGGGGAAGGGGGGCGCGGACCAAAGGTCATAGCCTGAAAGATGAACCGTTTAAGTGTCACGACCAACAGGGCCGGGCCTTTGAAAAATAGACCGTTGCACGATTATCCGCAAAGCCTGTGACACAACGGTGTATGCCGGGTTTTTCCGACAAATAAAGCTCCCTTTTTTGGCGAATTCCGGTATAGTGCGCGCCGGTCTTTAGCCAGGCCGCGTTTAGGTAGCGCAATTCCCCGAAGTCAGCTTCGGCTGCACGTCCGCACAGCGGACTCTTCCTTGACGAATCTTTTTCATTCATTCGTTTTCGCAAATCCCCGCCGACAAAGCAGCCAGGGCGACTCTTGAGTCTTACACGGCATGCGCAGCTTTGGAGCATGGGTCTTTGCGGATGCACTTAGAGGCAGACCCATGACCCAGGAAACCGGCGGCTTCGCCGCTTTTAACCTTAATCCGAATATTCTTGCAGCCGTCATCGCGACTGGCTACGAAGAGCCTTCGGCTATTCAGCAGCAATCGATCCCGATCATCATGGCCGGTCACGACATGATTGGTCAGGCGCAAACCGGTACGGGTAAAACCGCTGCGTTCGCCCTGCCGATCCTGCACCGCATCGATCCTGCTAAGCGCGAACCGCAAGCCCTGATCCTGGCGCCAACCCGTGAGTTGGCGCTGCAAGTAGCAACCGCTTTCGAAACCTACGCCAAGCAAATGCCGGGCGTTACCGTTGTGGCCGTTTACGGCGGCGCGCCTATGGGCCCGCAACTGAAAGCAATCCGTAATGGCGCACAGATCGTTGTCGCCACTCCGGGCCGTCTGTGCGACCACCTGCGTCGTGACGAAAAAGTATTGGCGACCGTGAACCACCTGGTTCTCGACGAAGCTGACGAAATGCTCAAGCTGGGCTTCATGGACGACCTGGAAGTTATCTTCAAGGCCTTGCCGGCAACCCGTCAGACCGTATTGTTCTCGGCTACCCTGCCGCAGTCGATCCGTGCCATCGCCGAGCGTCATCTGCGTGATCCGCAGCACGTGAAGATCCAGACCAAGACTCAGACCGTTACCGCGATCGAACAGGCTCACCTGTTGGTTCACGCTGACCAGAAGACCTCGGCTGTATTGAGCCTGCTGGAAGTGGAAGACTTCGACGCGCTGATCATGTTCGTGCGTACCAAGCAAGCGACCCTGGACCTGGCCAGTGCCCTGGAAGCCAAAGGCTACAAAGCCGCTGCGCTGAACGGTGACATTGCTCAGAACCAGCGTGAGCGCGTGATCGAGTCCCTCAAGGATGGTCGTCTGGACATCGTTGTGGCGACCGACGTTGCTGCTCGTGGTCTGGACGTTCCACGTATCACTCACGTTTTCAACGTTGATATGCCGTACGATCCAGAGTCCTACGTTCACCGTATCGGCCGTACTGGCCGTGCCGGTCGCGAAGGTCGTGCATTGCTGCTGGTGACTCCGCGTGAGCGCCGCATGCTGCAAGTGATCGAGCGTGTAACTGGTCAAAAGGTAGCTGAAGTTCGCCTGCCAGACGCTCAAGCCGTTCTCGATGCACGCATCAAAAAACTGACCAACAGCCTGTCGCCGCTGGTGGCCGATGCCGAATCGACTCACGGTGATCTGCTGGATCGCCTGACTGCCGACATCGGTTGCACCCCGCGTGCACTGGCTGCTGCTCTGCTGCGCAAGGCTACCAACGCTCAGGCACTGACCCTGGCTGCCATCGAGAAAGAACGTCCACTGGTGCCGAACAATGCACCGCGTGGCGATCGTCCAGAGCGTACCGGTGATCGTCCGGACCGTGGTGATCGCGAGCGTCGTGCTCCGATCCCATTGGCCGAAGGCCGTGCTCGTTGCCGTACCGCGCTGGGTGCGCGTGATGGTATCGCTGCCAAGAACCTGCTGGGCGCCATCCTCAACGAAGGTGGTCTGGCTCGTGAAGCAATCGGTCGTATCCAGGTGCGTGACAGCTTCAGCCTGGTCGAGTTGCCGGAAGATGGTCTGGAGCGTCTGCTGACCAAACTGAAGGACACTCGCGTTGCCGGTAAGCAGCTGAAACTGCGTCGCTATCGCGAAGATTGATCCGCTTTCGGGCTGATTGATCGCAGATAAAAAATCCCCGACTGGTTCGGGGATTTTTTTTGCCTGCAGTTTTGTGTCTGGCCTTTGTTGATCGTTCCCACGCTGCGCGGGAACGAGCGGCAGGATTCAGCCGAAACGATAGATGTCCATCCCCAGCGCACCCATGGTGAACCCCTGGTGGGCGATGCTGAAATCGCCACCGGCGCCGCGGGCGAAGTACAGCGGCAGCAAGTGTTCGTCGCTGGGATGGCTGCGCACGGCATTCGGGGCTTGCCGGCGATAGTCGTGCAGGGCGGCTTCGTCGTTTGTGGCGAGCTTTTCAATCATCCAGTCACGAAAGGCCTTGGCCCAGGGCTCGACGCTTTCCGGGCCGGCATGCCAGTCCAGTTCGCGCAGGTTATGGGTGATGCTGCCGGAACCAATCAACAGCACGCCTTGCTCGCGCAGACTGGACAATGCGCGACCGACGCGGGTTTGCAGGGCTGGGCCAAGACGACTCGGCAGTGATACCTGCACCACCGGAATGTCGGCCCGCGGATACATCAGAGACAGTGGCACCCAAACACCATGATCGAACGGACGCTGGTTATCGAGCTGTGCCGGCAAGCCATCAGCCTTGAGTAATTCGGCGACCTGCGCCGCGAGTTCCGGCTGGCCGGGTGCCGGGTATTGCACCGCGAACAGCGCGGCGGGGAATCCGCCGAAGTCGTGCCAGGTTTCCGGTTGCTCAGCGCTGCCGACGCGCAGGTCCTGGCTTTCCCAGTGTGCGGAAACGATCACGATGGCCTTGGGTTTCGGCAGTTCGCTGGCCAGGCGGGCGAGCGCCGGGCCACTGGCGCCGGGCTCCAGTGCCAGCATGGGTGAACCGTGAGAGATAAACAGGCTGGGGAACATGAATAAGGTCCTGAGCGTTAAGATGGGAGCATCTTCAGTCAGATCATTGATCTAAATCTAATATAAGTTTTAGGGCATATAGATCGAAATATCAGGGGGATTTATGCAGCCGGAGTTTTGGCAAAAGCGTTGGGAGCTCAATCAGATCGGTTTCCATCAGTCAGAGGTTAATCCTTATTTGCAGCAATACTGGCCGCAATTGAATCTGGCAAAGGGCTCGCAGGTGTTGGTGCCGCTCTGTGGGAAAAGTCTCGATCTCGTGTGGCTGGCAGGGCAGGGACATCGGGTGCTGGGTGTCGAGTTATCGGAAAAAGCCGTTGAGGAGTTTTTTCGTGAGCAGCAACTGACACCGCAGATCACCGAGCAAGGTGCGTTCAAGGTCTACCAGGCGGGCCCCCTGGCATTGTGGTGCGGGGATTTTTTCGGCCTGACCGCAGGCGATGTGGCCGATTGTGCGGCTGTCTATGATCGGGCGGCGCTGATTGCCTTGCCACCGCTCATGCGCGAGCAATACGCCGCGCACCTGAGCCGGATTTTACCGTCAGCTTGTGAAGGCTTGTTGATTACGATGGACTACGATCAGGCGCAGATGGACGGGCCGCCCTTTGCAGTGACGGATGAAAACGCGCAGACATTGCTGGGTGGTCGCTGGCAGCTTGATTTCTGTGAGGTGCGGGACATTCTGGGGGAGAGCTGGAAGTTCCTCCAGGCGGGCGTTACGCGCCTTGAAGAGCGGGTATATAAATTGATGGCTCGCTAAACAGCAAAAGATCGGCATAAAAAAGGGGCGATCAAATCGCCCCTTTCGTATCACCGCAGAACCTCTCAGCCCCGACGACGCAAGGCGTCGATACGCTCTTCCAGTGGCGGGTGGCTCATGAACATGCGAGCGAACCCTTGCTTGATGCCACCGTTGATGCCGAAGGCATTCAAGGTGTCCGGCATGTGCACCGGCAGGCCCTGTTCCGAGCGCAGGCGCTGCAGGGCGCCGATCATGGCGCTGGTGCCGGCCAATTGGGCGCCGGCTGCATCTGCACGGAATTCGCGTTTGCGCGAGAACCACATGACGATTGCGCTGGCCAGGATACCCAGTACCAGTTCGGCGAAGATGGTCGCGACATAGTAGGCGATGCCTTGGCCTTCTTCGTTTTTGAAGATCACCTTGTCGACGAAATTACCGATGATCCGTGCGAAGAACATCACGAAGGTGTTCACCACGCCCTGAATCAGCGCCAGCGTTACCATGTCGCCATTGGCCACGTGACCGATTTCATGGGCCAGGACGGCTTTCACTTCATCGGGCGAGAAACGCTCGAGCAAGCCCTGGCTGACCGCGACCAGCGCGTCGTTCTTGTTCCAGCCGGTGGCGAAGGCGTTGGCCTCGTAGGCCGGGAAAATCCCGACTTCAGGCATCTTGATTCCAGCTTCGCGCGACAGCTGCTCGACGGTTTGCAGCAGCCATTGTTCATGGCGAGTGCGCGGCTGGCTGATGATTTGGGTGCTGGTGCTCATCTTCGCCATCCACTTGGAGATGAACAGCGAGAACAGCGAGCCGGCGAAACCAAAGACCGCACAGAAAATCAGCAGCTGATTGAGGTTGAGATCAACCCCGTTGGCCGCCATGAACCCGTTGAAGCCGAAAAGGCTCAGGGTGATGCTGGCAATCAGCACGACCGCCAGGTTAGTGGCCAAAAACAGCAGGATGCGCATCATGGTTGTAGAAATCTCCTCGTGCTAAATATGTAGCGTACTGCGGGGTATATAAGGTGCCGCACCAGGCTATTCAACCGGGTGACTATTTCAAACTGTGTCCTACAGCTGGATTCTAGATGCTTGCAGGGCATTTCTGACGTCACCTGAATAGATATTTGGCTGGATTTTGCTTTCACAAGTCCCGCCTCTGTTGGGCGTAACCGGCAGCCGCGTAAATCCGCCTGCACTCAAGGCGCTGTCGCAGTCGAAGAATGGAGATGTGTTGCTGAATTAATCGCCGAGGGCTTTTTTGAGGCCCTCGGCGTTATCGCGCTTACTGGCGATAGGACTTGAGGAAGTTGCCGATCCGACCGATAGCCATGTCCAGGTCGTCCACCCGTGGCAGGGTCACGACGCGGAAGTGGTCCGGCCATGGCCAGTTGAAGGCTGTGCCCTGGACCACCAGCAGTTTTTCCGAAAGCAGCAAGTCGAGAACGAACTTTTCATCGTTGTGGATCGGGCAGACTTTTGGGTCGATCCGCGGGAACGCGTAGAGCGCGCCCATCGGTTTGACGCAACTGACGCCCGGGATGTCGTTGAGCAGTTCCCAGGTGCGGTTGCGCTGTTCCAGCAGGCGACCTTGCGGCAGCACCAGATCATTGATGCTCTGATAACCACCCAATGCGGTCTGGATTGCATGCTGGCTTGGCACGTTGGCGCACAGGCGCATGTTGGCCAGCATGTCGATACCTTCGATGTAGCTTTGGGCGTGATGCTTGGGACCGGAAATGGCGATCCAGCCGGAGCGGAAACCGGCAACCCGATAGGACTTGGACAGACCGTTGAAGGTCAGGCACAGCAGGTCCGGCGCCAGGGACGCGGTGCAGATGTGCACGGCATCGTCGTAGAGAATCTTGTCGTAGATCTCGTCGGAAAACACCACCAGGTTGTGCTGGCGAGCCAGTTCCAGCATGCCCAACAGGACTTCCTTGGAGTACACCGCACCGGTCGGGTTGTTCGGGTTGATGATGACCAATGCCTTGGTGTTCGGGGTGATCTTGGCCTTGATGTCGGCCAGGTCCGGCCACCAGTTGGCTTGCTCGTCACACAGGTAGTGCACCGGATTGCCACCCGCCAGGCTGACCGCCGCGGTCCACAGCGGATAGTCGGGAGCCGGGACCAGTACTTCGTCACCGTTGTTGAGCAGTGCCTGCATCGACATCACGATCAGTTCGGAAACGCCGTTGCCCAGGTAGATATCTTCGATGCCGACACCTTCTACCTGTTTCTGCTGGTAATACTGCATGACGGCCTTGCGCGCGCTGAACAGGCCTTTGGAATCGCTGTAGCCCTGGGCGGTCGGCAGATTACGGATCACGTCCTGGAGGATTTCATCGGGCGCTTCGAAACCAAAAGGCGCCGGGTTGCCAATGTTCAGCTTGAGGATGCGATGGCCTTCCTCTTCCAGGCGTTTGGCGTGCTTGAGCACTGGGCCGCGAATGTCGTAGCAGACGTTGGCGAGCTTGTTCGATTTGCTGACCTGCATGGCGATGTGTTCCCGAAAATGAACGATCCAGACGCTGTATGAACTACCGTACTGGGAATCCTGCGTTTTCACACACGCCTGGCGCCTGGGGTCACCGCACCAAAATCCGTTTGAATGCGGGTAACGCGGCTGCCAGACTGGCGATTAACGAGGCGCAATCATACGTGCCGCCTGATCCGTGGAAAAGGTACAGATCAGGCTTTTTCAGATGCAGAGGTATGACAATGGAAAAGTTGGAAAAAACCCTGGAAGAATGGCGCGCGATGCTCGACCCGGAGCAGTACAACGTTTGTCGTCTGAAGGGCACCGAACGGCCGTTCTCGGGCAAGTACAACGGCACCAAGACCGATGGTGTCTATCACTGCATCTGTTGCAACGAACCGCTGTTCGACTCAAAAGCCAAGTTCGATTCAGGCTGTGGCTGGCCGAGCTTCTATGAGCCGATCGGCGAGAGCGCCATGGTCGAGATTCGTGATATCAGCCACGGCATGATTCGTACCGAAGTGGTCTGCGCCAAGTGCGACGCGCACCTGGGGCATGTATTCCCGGATGGCCCGCCACCGACTGGCTTGCGTTATTGCATCAACTCGGTGTGCCTGGACCTGGTGCCGCGCGAATAATGTGAGTCCTGACCTGCGGCAGCTCCTTCTCGGCAGGTTATTGATTTATTAAATTGCACACAATCTAATTGCTCGCTATGTTTAATCCTTCCCCATCTTCCACCGGAGCATGCGCGATGACCGACACTCTGCTGAGTATTCCCTGCACCACCATCAACGGTGAGCAAAAGACCCTGGCCGATTACGCCGGCAAAGCGGTATTGGTGGTCAACACCGCCAGTAAATGCGGCTTTACTCCGCAGTACAAAGGACTGGAAGAACTGTGGCGGACCTACAAGGATCGAGGCCTGGTGGTGCTCGGTTTTCCGTGCAACCAGTTCGGTAAACAGGAACCGGGCAATGAAGGGGAGATTTCCGAGTTCTGCGAATTGAACTTCGGTGTGAGTTTTCCACTGTTCAAGAAAATCGACGTCAATGGTAGCGACGCTCACCCGCTGTTTGTTCAGTTGAAAAAACGTGCGCCGGGTGTACTGGGCTCCCAGGGCATCAAGTGGAATTTCACCAAGTTCCTGATTGGCCAGGATGGCAAGTTGGTCAAGCGTTTTGCACCGGCGACCAAGCCGCAGGACCTGACCCGCGAGATTGAAGCCCTGCTCAAATGAACGATGTGTCAGCCGATTCGCTGCTGCTCGACAGTCAGCTCTGCTTCAAACTGTACGCCGCGTCCCGAGCGGTGATCCGCGGTTATAAGCCGATGCTCGATCAACTGGGTCTGACGTATCCGCAATATCTGGTGATGCTGGTGCTATGGGAGTGGCAGCAGAGTGCACCCGGGCAGCCAACAGTCAAAGCCCTTGGCGAGCGATTGTCGCTGGATTCCGGGACGCTCACGCCGTTGCTCAAGCGTCTTGAGCAGTTACACCTGGTCCAGCGTCAACGCTCGGCGCGCGATGAGCGAGAAGTGCACTTGAGTCTGTCGCCGGCAGGGGTTGCCTTGCGCGAACAGGTCGGGCCTCTCAAGGCACGCCTGTTGTGCGACAGCGGTGTCGACCTTGAGCGCTTGGGCAAATTGCGTGACGGCCTTGATCAACTGCTGGGGCAAATCAGGGCGCTACCGTAGCCGGCACCCACTGCTCAAGCAGGGCGGCCAGTTCCTCGCGACGGAACGGTTTCGCCAGATAATCGCTCATGCCTGCCGCGCGGCAGCGTTCGCGCTCCTCGGGCATGGCGTTGGCGGTCAGGGCAACGATCGGTAGATCCGGCCAGCGCCCACTCTGACGGATCTGCCGGCTGGCCTCGTAGCCGTCCATCACCGGCATGTTGCAGTCCATCAGCACCATATCAAACTGCTTGAGCTCCAGCTGGTCGAGCGCTTCGGCGCCGTGGGAGGCGACAACCACCTTGCAACCCAACTTGCTGAGCATGCCTTTGGCTACGAGCTGATTGACCGGGTTGTCTTCCACCAGCAGGATTCTCGCCCGCCGCTGGGGCATGAGGCTTGGCTCTTGAGTATCGGACACGAGAGCGACTTCGTCGGCCTGCAAAGTGCGTCGTAGTGTCTGGTAGAGTGCGTTGCGGGCCAGTGGGCGGGCTTGTTGTTGCAGAGGGGCGAGGGCAGCCGCTTCTTCGCTGGGCATGAAACTGCCATAGGCGGTCACCAGCAAAATCGGTGCGGTCATGCCCGGACGTAATCCGAACAGACACTCCGGGCAGTCGGTGATCAGCACATCGGGCGATAAGCCGATCATTGAGTCGTCGATGGTGCGCTGCTGGTACTCCAGCCCCCAACCGGGTAACAGATTGCCTAACAGTTCGGCCAGACCGCTGCTGGCGGCGGTAATCGCCAATACCTTGCCTTGCAGGGACGCGGGAACGATTGCCGGCGTGTGGGTGGGCAACGGCAGATCAGCGCAGAACTGGCTGCCGAAACCAGGCTCCGAGCTGATGCCGAGCCGGCCCTGCATGGCTTCGCACAGGTTAAAGGTCAGGGCCAGCCCCAGCCCGGTACCACCGAACTGACGAGAGATGCCGGCACCTGCTTGGGTAAACGGCTGGAAGATTTTGACCTGATCATCCTGCGCGATGCCGATACCGGTGTCGCAGACTTCGATTCTGACACCGTCTTCGTGGGTGCTCAGGCGCACGTCCACCCGTCCAAAACGGGTAAATTTAAGGGCGTTGGAGAGCAGGTTGCTGACAATCTGCCGAACCCGCATCGGGTCGCCGAGTACCAGCGACGGGAACTGCGGTTCAATCAGGCACGTCAGTTCGACGCTGGGCGCGGCGTTCTGCGACAGCAGGTTGGCGGTGTCTTCGATCAGCGAGCCGAGGTCGAACGGAATGCGCTCCAGCTCAAGCTGGCCAGCGTCGAACTTCGACAGGTCGAGAATATCGTTGAGCAGCTCCACCAGTACTTTGCCGGAGTCGTGGGCAATCGACAGTTGCTGGCGTTGTTCGGCATTCAGCGGGCTGTCCAGCGAGAGGGCGATCATCCCCAGCAAACCATTGAGTGGCGTACGGATTTCATGGCTCATGTTGGCCAGAAACACAGAGCGCGCCTGGGCCATGTCCAGGGCGGTCTGGCGCGCGATTTCCAGTTCTTCGTTCGATACCGTCAATCGGCTATTGATCGCTTTCAGTTCACCGGTACGCGCCGAGACAATATTTTCCAGTTGCCCCAGGTAGTCGGTCAGGCGGTTTTCGGCATTGCGGCGTTGCTGGATTTCAGTGGTCATGCTTTCGAATTGCTGGTTGGCCACCGTGACCAGAACGCCGATCTCATCGTTTTCGTGCGCTACCGGACACTCCAGCGGTGGTTGTTCCGAACTGCTCGGGTCACGTGCACTCAGTTCGCGGATCACCCGCACCAGCGGTTTGGTGAGCATCACGTAGAACAGCGCCAGCAAAATCCCGGTCAGTATCAGGCTGCGGACAAAACCGTTGATCAGAGTGACTTCGGCCCGACGCAGAAAGCGGCTGCCAAACGTGTAGGTGTCAATGTCCAGTTGCAAGGTACCGAGGGACTCGTCGGGCAGATGGTCGAGGAACAGGCGGTCCTTGAACTGTCGATTGGCGCCGAACAGAAAGTCGCTGATCACCCGATAGCCGCCGTTTTGCAGGTCCGGGCGTTTTACGCTGGCGAGGATCGTATTGTTGTTATCGCTCAGTTGCGCACTGATGACCGCAGGCGAGCGCAGCAGGCCGAGGGTCAGTTCCTGGGCCAGTTCGGCATCGATGTTGTAGGCGATCCGCGAAGCCGGGTTATGGCTGATTTCCAGCAGCGAGTGTATTTCCCGGTTGATGGAGGCGTCTTCGCTGGCATAATCGATGCCTATTTGCACCAGACTGAGCAAGGTTCCCAGAATGAAACCGACCAGCACCGTAAGCCTGGCTTGCTTGTAAGACAGGCGGTTGGTGAACTTGATATCCATGGTGTGCTGAACCACTTTCGTTTCCCTTCTGGGCGAAGCATAGCCGATCATCAGTGTATTTCGGCATGACTGGCGGGTAAGCCATTATCGCGATAATCCCGGCATTACGCGCTGCGCTTGGTTTTCTGTCGCCCATCATTACTGTGAACGTGCCTGAGGAGAAGTCGTGGATTCCCGATTGAATGCATTTCTTGAACGCGCCGATGCGGTTCTGGCTCGTATTGAGCCGCTGCTGCCCGCGCAACGCACGGCCATCGACTGGACGCAGTGCCTGGCGGCACGCTGGCAGCGCGAGGGTCGCAGCGGATTTCTGTTGCCGCTTGAGGTCAGCCTGGACATGCGTCTGTCCGACTTGATCGGGGTCGACAAGCAGTTGGAACAGTTGGGGCGAAACACCCGGCAGTTTCTCGACGGCATGCCTGCCAACCACGCGCTGCTCTGGGGTTCGCGCGGTACCGGTAAATCGTCGCTGGTGCGGGCCTTGCTGGCCGAGCACGCCAAGGGCGGTTTGCGTCTGATCGAGATCGAGCGCGATCACCTGGCGGACCTGCCACGCGTCGTCGAGCAAATCGCCAAGCTGCCACAGCGCTTTGTGCTGTTTTGCGATGATCTGTCGTTCGAGGCCGGCGAGGGCGATTACCGGGTGCTCAAAAGCGTGCTCGATGGCTCGCTGGAACAGGCACCGGATAACGTACTGCTGTATGCCACCTCCAACCGTCGCCACCTGGTTCCGGAAAAAGAAAGCGATAACGAAAACTGGAAAAGGGTCGACGGTGAGCTTCATCCCAACGAGGCGGTCGAAGACAAGATCGCGCTGTCGGATCGATTTGGCCTGTGGCTGTCGTTTTATCCTTTTACCCAGGAGCACTTCCTCAATGTGGTCGAGCATTGGGTGGGAGCATTGGCGGGCAAGGCCGGCCTTGAGTGGAAGCGTGATGAAGAACTCGAGATTCTTGCGGTTCGCTGGGCTACCGGACGCGGTAATCGCAACGGCCGTTGTGCGTATCAATTTGCCCGGTATTGGGTCGGACTGAAGTTGTTGGAGCACAAGGCATGATCGATTTGCAAAAGAGCGGCGCAGGACTTGAGGGCTACGGCCTGCTCTGCGCGCAGTTGGAGTCGCTGCTGGCGGATGAGCGCGACTTTATCGCCAACGCCGCGCAGTTTTCGGCGTTCTTGTTCAATCAGCTCGATGATCTGAATTGGGCCGGATTTTATCTCAATCGCAACGAGGAATTGGTGCTCGGACCGTTCCAGGGGCAGATCGCCTGTGTGCGCATTCCGTTCGGTCGTGGCGTTTGCGGCGCAGCGGCTGCAACCCTTCGCACTCAACGGGTTGAAGATGTGCATGCGTTCGCCGGGCATATTGCCTGCGACAGTGCCTCGAACAGTGAACTGGTGGTGCCGCTGGTCAAGGACGGTCGGTTGATTGGCGTGCTGGATCTGGACAGTCCTTTGCTGGCGCGTTTCTCCGTTGATGATCAGGCCGGCATTGAGCGGTTGGCGGAGATTTTCCTGCGTTTGACCGAGTGCTGATCAAACCCGCAGCCGCTACCGAAGGCGGCTGCTACGGGGTGCTTCAGGGGAGGTTTTACACGTTGGCGTGATGATGGATCTGTCGTTGTAGCGCCTGCTCCAACTCAAGCATGGCGTGCTCTATGCCTTTGCAGCGGGCCTCGAGCAGGTCCAGACAGAAGTTCTCATGACATACGCGCTCAAGCGCTTCGCAACCGTCGATAAGCCTTGAGGCCTGAACAATACGGGCCGCACCTTTGATTTTGTGCGCCATATCGATGAAGGCTTGCGGCCCGCTTGCAGGCGGCAGTGCGAGGAGTTCCTGGCGGTCGAGGCGATTGCTGTTGAACAGTTCGGCGAGCAAGCGCTGAACCAGTTGTGGATCGCCGCCGGTGAGTAACTGCAAGCCGTCCAGGTGAAAGGCTTGATCTTCAATGATCGGCTTGAGTGCTTCCAGTCGTTGGCCCAGCGTCGTCAGGCTGATGGGTTTGAACAGGCAATCGTTCATGCCAGCCTGTCGGCATCGGTGTTTTTCCTCCGGTTGAGCATTGGCGGTGAAGCCAAGCACCGTGCAGGGCGGGCGCTGCTCATCGTGCTCGGTCTGGCGGATGGCACGGGTGAGTTCGTAGCCATTCATCAGTGGCATATTGCAGTCTGCAATCACCAGGTCGAAATGGCCCTCTTTCCATGCCTGGAAACCTGCCTCACCGTTGTTGGCCGTGACGGACCGATGCCCCAGAAAACCAAGTTGCTGGCACATGAGCAATCGATTCGCGGGGTGGTCGTCGACCACCAGCACGTTCAGGGTGGCCGAGGCGTTCGCGATGACCGATTGCGGGGTGTCCAGCACCACGGCGTCTGGCAGCGCGGCCATCGGCAATGAAATCCTTACCTGAGTGCCGACCCCGGGCGAACTGGTCAGTTGCACGCAACCGCCCATCATTTCGCACAGATTACGACTGATCACCAACCCCAATCCAGCGCCGCTTCTGGCCAAATGCCCGGTGTTATCGGCCTGAGTGAAAGGCTCGAACAAGCGTCGCTGATCGTCTTCGCTGATGCCAATTCCAGTGTCATTGACCCACAACTCCATCTGGAGACGATCGGACTCCGAGGCTGATTGCAGATTGACCTTGATCCTCACCTGGCCGTGCTCGGTAAACTTGATGGCATTGCTGATCAGGTTCGACAATATCTGTTTGAAGCGCAGTGGGTCTATCAATACATCGGGCTGTTCAGCGCTGGTGGGGAACTCCAGCACCAGGCAGAGGTTTTTTTGCCGGGCCAATCCATCGAAGACCCGCACGACCGATTCAATCGTCTCGCCAAGGTTCACCCGCTCTGGCGCCAGGCTCAAATGGCCAGACTCGATTCGGGCAATATCGAGTATGTCGCCAATCAACTCCAGCATGTCCTTGGCCGAGCTATAGGCCACTTCGATGGCCGGCCGATCCAGGTGGCCCTGGTCGGTCCGTTTCAATGTCAGTTCGAGCATGCCGATCACCGCATTCATCGGTGTGCGAATTTCATGACTCATGGTGGCCAGGAAGGTGCTCTTGGCACGATTGGCCTTGTCCGCCTGTTCCTTGGCTGACCTGAGCTCATCAAAAAGCTGCCGTCGTTCGCTGATGTCGATCCAGCCTCCGATGATCCCCTGGACCTCACCCGTCGAGTCTCGATAGGGAAGAATCCAGTGATAGATCGTCAGCCTTTTTTGGCCAATGTGCAGGGGGCGGTCGAGAATCAACGGGACACCTTCAGCCACCACTCGCTGGTAGTCGGCCAGGTATTCCCGGGCCTCGAACTCGTTGCTCATGGCACCCTGCATGAGGCTTTTGCCAATCACGTCCTCGCGTTTGGCACAAAAGGCTTCCAGATAGCTGTCGTTACAACTTTGCAGCAGTCCTTCACGGTCCCGTACGTAGATGGGGTGAGGCGTACCATTGACCAGCGTGCGCATGAATTCGAACTGGTCGTTGAGTGCGCGCTCTGCTTTCTGGCGTTGCTTGATCTGCCTGCGCATGTGGGCATTCCAGGCCAGCGAAATCAGCAACAAAAGACCGCTGCCAATGACCAGTTGATAAAACAGGCGATGGTAGTTGCGCCAGGCGCTATTGGCGGTGCCCGTGTAGCCGCGCCAGCGGCTGTTGATTATTCCCAGTTCGTCCGGCGCAATGCTGAGCAGGGCTTTGTCGAGGATGGAGTGCAGTTCCGTAGCGTCACGCGCGGTGGCCAGTGAAAACGCGGCTTGCTGCGTCCCGACAGTCGCGCTGATTTGCAAGGCGTCCTCGAACACTTGCGATGAAATGAAGTAGTTGGCAATCACCAATGAGTTGACTGCACCCTCGACCTGACCTTTGGCGAGTAACTCCACCGCGCTGAAACTGTCAGGTGTTTCAACCAGCTGGATCGTCGGGTAGGCACGGTGCAGATAGTCGAGGAGCGGATTGCCTTGAGTGATGGCAAGGCTCTTTCCATTCAATTGCTCAAGACTAATTGGGCTGGAGGTGCTCTTTCGGGTCAGTAGTACAAATGAATTTTCCAGGTAGGGACGAGTGAAGCTCAATTGCGCCTCGCGTTCGGTGCTGGGAATCATCGCGGCAATCAGGTCGGCCTGGTTCCCTTTGACCTGGCTGATCATCTCGCTGTCACTTTGGCTGCGGTGAATCTCGAAGCGTAAACCGGTTCGAAGCCTGATCAGTTCGAGCAAGTCGGCGGTGATTCCCCGAAAGCTCTCGTCGGCGTCAAAGAATGTCAGCGGGGCGAGGGCATCGTTGACGACCACGCGAACAACGGGGTGCTGCGCAAGCCAGCGTTCCTCGCGGTTGGTCAGTTGCAGTTTGTGGTCGGTCAGAAGGATGTCGCTGCCCGCGCTCCAGCGCTTGGCAATGTTTTCCCGCTCGCTCGCAGGCACTTCCTTGAGTACCGCGTTGATGATTGCCAGCAGGTCTGGATTGTCCTTGCTGACTGCGAAGCTGAAGCCATAGGCCTCATGTTTGCCGAAGTTGGCCATCCGTACATTTTTCAGATAGCCCTTGTTGATCATGAAATGGGTGGAAATGGTATCGCCCAGGAATACGTCTGCCTGGTCGAAGGCGACGGCATTGATCGCGTTCTGGTAGGACGGGTAGGAGGTGATGATGGCCTTGGGATATTGCGCCTTTACCTCCTCCAGCGGCAGATAGTGATAGACCATGCTCAATCGCATGTCGGCGAGACCTTCGGTCAATGATCGGTTTTCAGCGTTCCGGGTGACCAGAACCGGTTGATCTATGGCGTAGGGGGCAGACAGTACGATGCTGGAGCGTCGTTCTTCAAAGCTATTGGCCGTTCCGAGCAGGTCGACATCGCCGTTTTCGAGTGCTTCGATGGCGGCCTCTCGGGAGAGGTAACGACGGACCTTGATCGGCAAGCCCAGGGATTGTGCAAGAACGCCTGCGTAATCAGCCGTGAAACCCTCATAGTCGTGACCGCTGATCGTTAAATCAAAAGGAGGGTAGTCGGGTGCGGAGGTCCCCAGGATCAGTTCGCGCTTGTTTTGCAGCCACAACCGTTGTGATTTATCCAGTTGGACGTCCATGTAACCTGCCGTTGAGCGGCTGAGCAGCGCGTAATTTCCGACTCCGCTGCCTGCTCCTGACACAGAGGTGCTCAGACATAAACCTGCACTCAAATACAATAAATAGTCCTTTAAACACCTGGGCATCCTGTCTCTCACACTAGCGCGTTACGTTTTGCCATCTCGATAAGTTCTACCAGGGATTTGGCCTTGAGTTTTTGCATGAGTCTTTTTTTGTAGGTGCTGACGGTCTTGTTGCTGAGGAACATGCCCTTGGCGATTTCCTTGTTGGTACGACCCTGGGCGAACAGTTGCAGGACCATCAGTTCGCGATCGTTGACGGACTTGAACAAGTCCAGTTCAGCGCAGAGCGCTTCATCCCCGCGAACCGGGTTCAAGGCCTGGCTGGGGAAGTAGTTGTAACCGGACAGCACGGCTTTGATGGCACTGAGCAGCTCGCTGAGATCTTCCTGCTTGCAGACATAACCGGAGGCCCCGGACTGCATGCAGCGGATGGCGAACAGTGTTGGGCTCTGGGCCGTCAACACCAGTGTTTTCAGCGGGGTGCTCATTGCATTGAAGCGGGAGAGAACTTCCAGTCCGTCGAGTTTGGGAATGCTGATGTCAAGAATGATCAGGTCGGGCATGCATTCGCGAACCATCTGCATCGCATCGACGCCGTTGTCGGCTTCACCGACTACTTTGTAACCTTCATGTTCCAGCAACATACGAACCGCAAGGCGAATGACGGGGTGATCGTCAACAATAAAAACCGAGTTCATAATCATGTCCCATACGTGCGCAAATAAAGCGAGCACCTTAGCTCAGATAAGTGCGTTGACGCATGAACTGACGAGGCTATAGGTGCAATATAGGACATGTCCTACATTAAAAGAGGCAGCGGACTACGAGTGAACTAGGTTTGTGAGGAGGAATAAGGATATTAACCGGGCATGTAGGCGCGTTTATTCAGGGTTGATATGTGCTTTTACAATATATGCCGCATCGCTGTTTTCTGATGCGTAATGGCGCTGAGGGTTTTTTATTTGTCGTGAGGTATCCGAGGGGATTAATTGTGTTTATTTATAAATGTCCGAAAGGGTCAATAAGTTTATAAATTCAGATTGTTTCAGTGGCTTTGCCAAATAACCAAGTAATGGCAGTCGTTGTTCATGTGCATTTTTTTTCAAGGTATCCAGTTCGGTTGAGTCAAGGCTGCTCAGGATGATTGCCTGTCGTATCAGGCCCTGGTGGCTGGCAATACCGATCAAGTCAAGGCCGCAGAGGTCTGGCAGGCATTGATCGCACAGCAGTATTTCGTAGGGGGGGTGCACATGTCTCAACGTTTGTAATGCGTTTTCGGCGTTATCTACGGCGGTGACTTGAGTAAAACCGTAACTTTCAAGCAGGTATTGGGTTGCTTTCAGCTGAAAAGGATGGTCCTCCACCAGCATGATGCGCAGATCGTAGTTGAACATATAGCTTTCCATGTGGAGGGTCGAACTGCGGTGGGTGTCGGAAACAGCGTTGTCGGTTTAATCCGTACTGTCTTGTTTGCCGTTGCTGGAGCTCTATCGGCTGTAAGGCCGCCAATTCTATTGTTCAGGATAGAGTGATTATTTCGTGTGTATACAGAGCAAACGATCAGTTTGCTCTGTATACGATGTAGGGAGATTCTCCCGGTACTACAAAGTGTGGGGAGATCAGCCGTCACGGAATATTTCGGGGCGACCGATCAATGGATTTTTAGTGGTGACTGGAGCGTCCGGTCATTTCCAGTGCCATTTCGCTGGCATAGCTGTCGGTCATTCCGGCGATGAAGTCGATCATGCGTAAAAACGAGTTATGCAAAGGACCGTGCGGGTCGGGTGCATTATTACCCAGCAGATCGAGTATGCGACGATTCTTGAATGAAGCCGTACGACCGCCGTGCTGTTCCAGTGCCGCCCCACAAAAGCCATTCAACAGAATTTCCAGCGTGGTGTAAGCGCCGATTTCATGCAGGGTTTTGCGCTTGTCCTGGAAGATTTTTTTACGCGCCATGTCTTTGGCATTCAGTACGCAACGCTTGGCGGGCCCGTGCATGTGTTCCACCAGATCGCCGTGAAGGGTGCCGGCCAATAGCGCGTCCTGTTGCTCGACGAATGCCCGTGCCGCAGCGTTGGTCAGGTGCTCGATGGCTTTACCGCGAAGAATCGCCAGTTTGCGGCGACGCGAGTCATCGGGGCCGAGTAGGCGGTAGGTTTCCGGCAGATCATCACCAACCAGGCCGAGCAACAGGGACTCCACCTCGGCGTACTCCAGAAGCTCCATCTCCAGGCCATCTTCAAGGTCGATCAAGGCGTAGCAGATGTCGTCGGCGGCTTCCATCAGGTAGACCAGAGGATGTCGAGCCCAGCGCTGCTCCTCGAGTTGAGGCAGGCCGAGTTTCTGGGCGATCTGCTCCAGCAGGGGCAGTTCGCTCTGATAGCAACCGAACTTGTGTTTTTTGTAACCCAGCGAATCGGCATGGCGCGCGGTCCACGGGTATTTCAGATAAGTGCCCAGCGTTGCGTAAGTCAGCCGTGTACCGCCGTCAAACTGGTGGTATTCCAGTTGGGTCAGAACGCGAAAGCCTTGGGCATTGCCTTCGAAGTTGAGGAAATCGTTGCGTTCGACTTCGCTCATGGCGTCCAGCCAGCCTTTGCCCGCGGCTTGCTGGAACCAGTAGCGGATAGCGTCTTCACCCGAGTGGCCAAAGGGCGGGTTGCCAATGTCGTGGGCCAGGCACGCTGACTGCACCACCATGCCCAGATCGCTGGGCTCGCACCAGTCGGGCAGGGCGCTGCGGATGGTTTCACCGACGCGCATGCCCAATGAGCGCCCCACGCAACTGACTTCCAGTGAATGGGTCAGGCGCGTGTGGATATGGTCATTGCTGGACACCGGGTGAACCTGGGTCTTGCGCCCAAGACGGCGGAAGGCACCGGAGAAAATGACCCGGTCGTGGTCTTTATGGAAAGGGCTGCGACCGAGCTCTTCCGGGCTGTGTAGCGGTTTTCCGAGGCGTTCACGATTAAGCAGGGTATGCCAATCCAAGGCAGGTTCTCCGTCAGGTGACTGATTGGGGGCTGTGGGTCTACGGGTCTTTGCGCGAGGAGCCTTGCAGCACCAGCTTGATCAGCGGCAACAGGCTGGTGCCGAGCTGGACTAACCGAGTGACGCTGCTGATGGCACCGCCCTTGGCACCCTTGGCGGTGAGAAAGCCCAGCAAGGTTACGGCGGCGATGCCCCAGAGTGGCGCGTGCTTGATGCCCAGACCCTCCTGAAAACTGTGCGTCATTCCCCGTACGCGTTGCAAGGGTTCCAGCATCTGCCGGGACTCGTGGCGCATTTCCTGGCGATGCATTTCCATGCGCAAGCGTATCAATGCCTTGCGCATCTCTTGTCGGGAACTGTTTTTGGGGATTTCAGGCAGGTTCATGGCAGCAGGCGCTCCCTGTCGTTCGCCAGCTCTTGAAGGGTGGCATTGAACGGTGATGTTTCATCGAAGATCGCCGCTTTCAAGCGCATGCCACAAAAGAGTGCCGCGAGCGCATAGAAAACGCACAGGCCGATGATCCCTGCCAGGCGATAAGTGTCCCACAGCAGAATCAACACCAGCGCCGAAAGCCCGATCAACAGCAGTAAAGCGAAAACCAGTGCCAGCCCTGCGAACAGCAACAGGCTTACGGTGCGGGCTTTTTGCTCCTGCAATTCGATGCCGAACAACTCGACATGGCTGTGCAGCAACCCGAGAAAAGCGGCACCCAAGCGTCGCGATGAAGACCCCGTACCTGTTTCGGACGAGCCGGATTCACCGATAGCCATATCAGCGCCGCGTCGTCAGCAGGCCAATCAAAAAGCCTACGCCGGCCGCGATGCCAACCGCTTGCCAAGGGTTGGCCTGAACATAGTCTTCGGTGGCGGTGACAGCTTCCTGGCCGCGTTGGCGCAAGGAATCTTCGGTCAGTTTCAGGGTTTCGCGAGCCCGCTGCAGGCTTTCGTGAATCTGGCTACGCAACTCATCGGCTTGATCACCGGCCAGTGTCGCAGTGTGTTCCAGCAACCGTTCGGTGTCGCTGACCAATGTCTGAAAATCTTCCCTGAGGATTTCTTGAGCAGTCTTTTCCGTTTTTCTGGCCATGATGATCTCCATTATTGGTGTGTGAAATGTTCGAGTATGAGCCTTGTTCGAAGGTTCAGTGCCAGGGGCTGTTCTCAAATAGATTCCCCCACCGCGTTGAGACCCCCCTAATGCCTGGTACAGCTTTTGCTATGTCGTGGTGCGTCAGCCAGTGCTGTTGTACTGAAACTGGGCGTGCTTCGTGAAAACCTTAACCTAAATAATAGAAACGCGCGCAAACACCCGAGCAACGATCGACCTCAATGAGTTTTTTGCGCCAAAACGGTTCGCCGGAATAAGGGTGGATACCAAGCCTGGTGTCAACTTGGTGCGTAAATTGTCTCGGTGAACCGCTTTGGTGCTTTTGCGACTTTAAGGTCTGCCAACTCCATGGAAAATTTGCAAAGTGCTGTGGACAGCCTGGTCCATAGCTCCAATACGCTGTTCATTCTGATCGGCGCTGTCATGGTTCTGGCCATGCACGCCGGTTTCGCTTTTCTGGAAGTCGGCACGGTTCGGCAAAAAAACCAGGTCAACGCGTTATCGAAGATCCTCAGTGACTTTGCCATTTCAACGCTGGCTTACTTCTTTATAGGCTACTGGATTTCCTACGGTGTCACTTTCATGCAACCGGCCGCGGTAATCAGTGCTGATCACGGCTATGGGCTGGTGAAGTTTTTCTTCCTGCTGACCTTTGCTGCGGCCATTCCGGCCATCATTTCCGGGGGGATTGCCGAGCGCGCCCGATTTGTTCCGCAGTTGTGTGCGACGGCGTTGATCGTGGCGTTCATTTATCCGTTTTTTGAAGGTGTGGTCTGGAACGGAAACTTCGGCCTGCAAGCCTGGCTGTTAGCTCGCTTTGGTGCCAGCTTCCATGATTTTGCCGGTTCCGTGGTAGTGCATGCCATGGGGGGGTGGCTGGCGTTGGCGGCGGTATTGCTGCTCGGTCCGCGCAATGGTCGGTATCGCGACGGGCGCCTGGTGGCGTTTGCGCCGTCGAGTATTCCGTTTCTGGCATTGGGTTCGTGGATTCTCATCGTCGGCTGGTTTGGCTTTAACGTGATGAGCGCGCAAACCCTGCAAGGCGTCAGCGGTCTGGTGGCCGTCAACTCGTTGATGGCGATGGTCGGCGGCACGGTAGCCGCGTTGATTGTCGGTCGTAACGATCCAGGGTTCCTGCACAACGGTCCATTGGCCGGGCTGGTGGCAATCTGCGCCGGCTCCGACCTGATGCATCCGGTTGGCGCACTGGTGACCGGAGCCATTGCCGGTGCCTTGTTTGTCTGGTGTTTCATTGCGGCGCAAAGCCAATGGAAGATCGACGATGTGCTCGGCGTTTGGCCGTTGCATGGTCTTTGTGGTGTTTGGGGCGGGATTGCCTGCGGGATTTTTGGTCAGAGTGCCTTGGGCGGGCTCGGTGGCGTCAGCCTGATCAGCCAGTTGATAGGCACTGCACTCGGGGTGACCGTGGCACTGATCGGAGGCTTTGCGGTGTATGGCACGATCAAGCTGTTGCACGGGCTGCGCCTGAGCCAGGAAGAGGAGTATTACGGGGCGGATCTGTCGATCCACAAGATCGGTGCAGTCAGCCAGGATTGATTGTCTTCAGCTAATTGGCCGGGCTCGCGCAGGATATTTTCCGGTTCTGCGCGAGTAACGCGACCACGCTTCATTACCCCGCCAACAGCCGTGCTTCACAGGCCTCGATGGCAGACAAGGTGCCTGACATCAACACCCGATCGCCTGCCAGCAATCGGGTGACGCCCTCAACTGCCAAATCAGCGCCATTGCGCTGAATGGCTTGAACGTCCACCCCCAATGCTTCAAGTGCCAGCTCATTCAAGGGCCGGCCGCATGCATGGGCATCCATTGTCAGGTTGACGGCATACATCAATACTTTCGGCTGCCCACGACTGTCCAACAGGTTGCTTTGCGCTCCGTGATAGAAACCGTGCAGCAGGCGATAGCGCCCATGTCGCACTTCGTCGACGCGCTCCTGGACCTGCGGATGGGGCAAACCCAGCATGAGCAACGCGTGGGAAGCGAGCATCAGACTCGATTCCAGCAGTTCCGGGACAACCTCATTGGCTCCGGCCGCCTTCAGTTCGGCCAACTGACTGTCGTCACGGGTTCGAACCAGTATCGGGACCTGAGCGTTTAGCTGCCGTGCTGCCTTGAGTACGGTCATGGCTATATCGGTTTTGTCCACTGCGATCACCAACAGTCGTGCGCGTTCAAGACCTACGGCACCCAGTAGTTCCACGCGACGGGAATCGCCATAGTGCACGCAGCTTTCACCCGCTGCGGCTTGATGAACGCGAACCGGGTCATCGTCCAGCGCAACGAAAGGCTGACCTTCGCGACGCAGAAAACGCCCTATCGACTGACCCACCCGACCGTAGCCGCAAATCACTACATGCCCGTGCAGCTCGGCGTTCAATGCCGCGACCTGATCGAGTTGCGCTTCCTTATCGGGTTTGCGATGCAAGCGTGCGGCAATGCCCGGTGCTGCGCGCAGCAACAGTGGTGTCAGCAGCATCGAGCAAAACGTCGCGGCCAGTAACAGACCGCTGAGTTCGGCCGGTATCAGTTTGTTCTGTTGCATCTGTGCCATCAGCGCAAAGCAGAATTCACCGCCTTGCGCCAACGCCAGGCCGCTGCGCCAGGCAGTTTCGCCGTTGCTGCCGCGCCATTTGACCAGCGCCGCGACAATGCTGCCCTTGATCAGCAGTAACCCAAATGTCAGGCCGAGAATCAACAGGCCATGGCTGGCGAACAGCTGCAGATCGATCAGCATGCCGATACTGACGAAAAACAACCCGAGCAGAATGTCGCGGAACGGGCGAATATCGGCTTCGATCTGATGCCGGTAATGGCTTTCGCCCAGCAACATGCCGGCAAGGAAGGCACCGAGGGCGGGGGAGAGTCCGAGCAGATGTGTCAGCCAGGCAGTCAGCAAGACGATGACCAGGGCCAGCAGGACGAACAGTTCGGCGGAGCGCGAGGTGGCGACTTCGTGGAACAGTCGCGGCAGTAACCAGCGACTGGTCAGCAACAGGCCGACAAACAACAGCACGGTTTTGCCCAGTGTTATCGGCAGCGCCCAGTACCAGCTTTGATCACTGCTACCGGCGAACACCGGGACCAGCGTCAGTAACAACACCGCAACTACATCCTGAAACAACAGCACGCCTATCGCATTCTGGCCGTGACGACTGAAGATCTCGCCGAGGCTGCTCAGCTCTTTGCTGACAATTGCCGTGGACGAAAGCCCCAGACCGGCGCCAAGCAACATGGCCGGAGGGGCGGGCATGCCGAGTAACATCAGCAAGCCGCCCAGCAGCACCCCCGAGCACAGCACTTGCAGGCTGCCGAGACCAAATACCACGCGCCGCAGCGCAAGCATTTTCGACAGGGAAAACTCCAGTCCCAGGGAGAACAGCAGAAACACCACGCCCAACTCGGCAAGGTCTGGTAGATCCTGGTTGTCATTCACCCAGCCGAATGCGCCGGGCCCAACCAGCAGTCCCACGCACAGGTAGCCCAGCACGGGAGGCAGCTGAAGACGCCGAAACAGCGCAATCACCACCAATGACGAGGCGAGGATGATCAACAAATTGGCAAACACAACACTCTCCGTTTCGGTGCCGGGACGTACCCAGCGTAGAGGCAAAAAAAGCCGCGAGCATTGCGCAGTTGGAGCCGACGTCGAATGATTTGCATCAGGGTTATACCAGATAGCTAAAATTGGCTGTCGTCACGGAGGGCGTTGCTCGACGACTTTTCATCCCGGGCCTAGAATAGTCACCCAATCCTCGTTGGTCTGTTTGTCATGACTCCTGAATGCCAGTTGTTCAGCACCCTTGGTTGCCATCTCTGTGAACTCGCAGAAGCAGAGCTGATGCCGCTGGTCGAGCATGGGCTGCTGGTGGAACTGGTCGACATTGCCGACAGTGAAGCGTTGTTCGAAGCCTACGGTTTACGCATTCCGGTGCTGCGCCGTGTTGATACAGGGGCTGAGCTGGGCTGGCCCTTCGACGCCGAACAGGTCGTGGCATTCCTGCGCTAAACCCCTTCTTGTTTTCAGCGACGGCCGTTCCGCCTGTCGCGCTCCTCAGGTAATGCGTTGGCGTAACCCCGAGTATTCGTTTACTGTATGTGCATACAGTTATTCGCATCAGAGGGAAGTGCATGGTCAATGTCGAACAATTGAAAGCCAGCGTGAATCGCATGTCGGCTGATGTGGTCCAAGAGGCAGTGCTGGAGTTGCGCCTGGATGGCCTGGTTACGGAAGGGAAAACGCCATTCAACAAATTGCACTTCAATACGTGCTTCGCTGAAATCGAAGCCTTGTTTCAGCGTGCGGGTTACCACCGTCAACTGGATGTCGTGGGTTATCAGGGGTTGTTGTATGCGCTTTATGATCCCGGCCGTTGGGAGGCTGTCGATGTATTGCGCTGGCTGAAGGAGTTTACCGAAGCGGCGGCGCAGCGAGTGTCGCTGACCGCGTGATAGTCATGAGGGAGACCCGCACGGAATCTGTCCTAGGATCGCTCGGGTCCTTGTTGGATAATGCCCACCTGCATTAGGGCCAGAGCTTTCGTATGTCCACCTCATCTTTTTCCGCCGCACAGAACCAGGCCAGCACGCTGTACCTGCCGCCTGGCGCCTGGTTGACCGTTCTCGATTGTCTGTGCGAGCACTTCAGCGCCATAGGTCGTGAACAATGGCTGGACAGGATTGCTCGTGGCCGTGTCCTGGATGGCCACGGACATGCGATTGCCGCCGATCTGCCTTACAAGGAAGGGCTGCGGATTCACTATTTTCGGGAAGTCCCCGACGAAAAGACAATCCCGGTGCTCGAGACGATTCTGTATGCCGACGAGCATCTGGTGGTCGCGGACAAACCACACTTTCTGCCGGTTACCCCGGCAGGCGAGTACGTCGAGCAGACGTTGCTGCGGCGTTTGATCCGTCGCCTGGATAACCCGCACCTGGTGCCATTGCACCGCATAGACCGACACACGGCTGGGCTGGTGCTGTTTTCGGCCAACCCCCAGAGTCGCTCGGCTTATCAGTCATTGTTTCCGACTCGACAGATCGAAAAGCGCTACGAGGCAATTGCCCGCGCCTTGCCTGAGTTGTCGTTTCCACGGGTGCACAAAAGCCGTTTGGTTGATGGCGAACCCTTCTTTCGCATGCAAGAAGGTCCGGGGGCGAGCAATACCGAGACAGCGATTGAAGTCGTAGAAAAAAATGCCGATCTCTGGCGTTATGCGTTGTATCCGGTGACTGGCAAAAAGCACCAGTTAAGGGTCCACATGACGGCGTTGGGGGCGAGTATCTGCAATGACCCGTTTTATCCCGACGCATTGAAAGATGTTGAGGATGATTACGCCAATCCGTTGAAGTTGCTGGCCAAAGGGTTGCGCTTTATCGATCCGGTGACCGGGCTGGAGCGAAGTTTTGAAAGCGAGATCACCCTGCAGTGGTGAGTGCCCTGCGGTGGTGATTGCACAGCTCAAACGCGGTGCTCAGTGAGTGACTTGGCCTGTGCAAGGCCTGCTTTTGCCAGAAACGATAAAGCCCGCACACTGGCGCAATGCTGTTCACTTAAGGAAGTCTGGAGGCCTGAGAAGTATCTGTGGCGAGGGAGCTTGCTCCCGCTGGACTGCGT